>JADFVX010000082.1 GCA_015222755.1 Pseudomonadota bacterium
ATCTTTCTTTGTGTCCTTTGTGCCTCTGTGGTGAATTAAAAATTTTTATTAGTCGCATTATACTTCCCAACAGGCTTCTTAAAGGGCATCCTCTTTTTAACTTCCAGCTTGGCGGTATCGTAGATGACGACTTCTCCCTCATCCTCCCAGACAGATACAAGGGCATGGCGGCCCTCCTTGTCAAATTCGATATGCATGGCGCGTTTGCCGGGCTGGGGGATTACCTCGGCTACGGCCTTAAGGGTCTTCTTGTCTATCAGCTGTATTGTATCGCTCCCGGTATCGACCCAGATGTGTTGTATTTTATCATGTGTTCTGGCAAAAAAACCAGCGCCTTTTGTCTTTACAGAAGCCATTACCTCCCAGTCATACATCTTCATCACAGTAAGGAGAGGCTTCCCTATTTGCGGAAAGGCTGCAAAGGTATCCCCGCCCTCTGTCCATACGGCGGCAGAGGCAAGATGAGGCATGCCTCCTTCGGCAGGGAAGGTCTTCACCACCTCGCCCTTATCAAGGTCCACAACACTGAAATGGTCCGACCCACGGGCCGTACCGATGAGAAAGCCCTCTTTGGGGTCTATAAAAAAATCAGTGAAGGGCTGGTCTATGGAAATCCTTCTTAGGTCTAAGGAGCTATCGTCTATAAGCAATATTTCATGCTTGTCTTTGATAGAAAGAACAAACTGTCCCCTTGTTTTAAGCGTATAAACTGCACCCGGCGTGCCTTCCGGATCGATTATTTCCTTAGGCTTCATGCTGAAAGCATCTATTATGACCAGGTTTTTTGGCAAGAGATTTGCCTGTGCAATATAGTCACCAGAGCTGGATACGGCGATATTCCTCGTACTGATACCACCTCTGATCTTGCCAACGAGCTTTTGATCATAGAGATCATACTTAACTAAGAGGCCGCCCCTGGATATTGCGAAGGCATAGCGCAGATCCCGTCCGTATTTAGGGCCGCCATGTATGGCACCAACATCTACGACACCAAGACGCTGAAAACTGTCGCCATCCATAAAATGAACTCTGCCTTCACCGCCTTCAACTATCATAAAGAAGTTGCTCATGTCGAACCTGGGTTCCTTTTCTTCAAGACTGAAGTAGGAGGTCTCCCATGTTTTCCTTATATCATCCATGCCCCATACAGGGCTTTCCAGAGGGGTCCTGATATATGTAAGGATAGAGTCTAGCTCTGCACCCTTTAATAAGTCTTTAAATGGGGGCATATTGGTAGCAGGAAGGCCTTCTGCAATTATCTCCCTGATAGCTTTCGCCTTTTTCCTGCCGAAATATTCCGGCAAAAGGGGTGGGCCTACCAGTCCATACCTCTCTTCATGGTGACACCCTGAACAGTGTTTCAGATAGAGGTCTCTACCCCTTTTCTCAGCTACTGCACCAGCTGGCACATCAGCATCAGAGGCCTTGACAACATGGGGCACCTTTTTTGAGTCACAGGCCTGGATACCTGTGAAAACAATGGAGAAAAGAAAAAAAACTACTATTAATGGTGTTCCGTTTTTCAATTTATTCATCCTGCTTTAAACAATAAAAAAAGGGGAGGTCACCCTCCCCTAGAGTTTAAATGAACTGCGGCCTAACTTACTTTGTAAATTCCTTCTGCATATACTGAATTACTCTCCAGATCTTCTTCTCTGAGAGGTTGGCATCTGTTCCAAGCCCGAATGCCTCCATGTCAGTACCTTCACTTCCCTTCTCAATGATCCAGTAGAGCTGGCCGTCTGACCTTCCCTTCATGTAACCTGCTGCGCTAAATGCAGTTGGTGCGACCTTAAGGCCTTCTGCAGATGTTCCCTTGCCATCACCCTTTGATCCGTGGCACTTCTTACATTTCTTCTTGTAGGTCTTTGCGCCTTTTTCCAGGGCCTTCTTCGATGCTTTTTTTGGAGCTTTTTTAGAAAGGTAATCAGCAGGCGCCGTCGGTGTAACATGGCCACCTGCCATAGCAGCGCTGGCAACAAACATAAACATTACCGCAACAATAGATCCAATAATTTTTGATTTCATAAATTCCTCCTTTAATAGTTTACGTTTTTCAGGGTAACGAGCACCCCGTATTAATATTTATTATTTGGCCTTTATACCCAGCATTTCTTTTCTGTTCTCCCACTCAACTTCATTATGAACGAGATTATAGTGACACTTTATGCACTGAACATTATCGATGCCATTTTTCAATTCCTTCTTGTGCTGGCTGATCGTCTCTTTGAAATTATTGTTCTTGATATGACAATCCTTGCAGGCCTGGCTCTTGTTCTGTACAAATTTTTCTCTGGCTATTGCCGCAAGTGCAGGACGGACTTCTTCCTCCCACAATGTATTGTCGTGGATCGAGGTACGGACCTTCCGCCATTTTACCGGGTTGTAGAACATATACTTGGCCCATGTGCCGACACTATGCGGCTCATGACAATTTGAGCAGCCCGGCCTTAAAGCCTCACGCTCTGTCTCAAAATGTGCCGATTCCTTGAATTCGGCGTAGGGCTGGGGATGACACTCTGCACAACCCGTAAGAACTCCGCCCGGCTTTTCCATCTTAACCTTGTCATTAAAGGCATATTCACCGGGGTCATAAAACGCCTTGTGGCAAAAGCTACAAAAACCCTTGGCCTCTATCGTTCCATGCGACATAAACATGACCGCCCCAATAGCACACACCGCTAAAAAGCCCGACAGACTGCCGACAATCATTATTATCTGTTTTCTTGACACAGCTTACCCTCCTAAACCTTAGCCTGTTCTGATGCCTGTTTAAAATAGGCATTATGGCTCTTCATGTCCGCCTTGATATCCCCATATTTATCGCCGCTCTTTGCCTTTTCAACTTTAACTACAAAAGACATGGAGGCTCCACCTCCGGCAGGATCTACAAAAAGAGGGAATATATCATTGGGGTTAACACCATTGTCCCTCCACCAGAGATTGTAGTGAATATCAGGATCATTTTTACCCGATAGTGCATCTCTGTGGGGGTCTGCATTTGCTACCGCACCGAAAGCCGTGTGCCCTGAAGATGCAGCCATCGCAACCACTCCCGGACGAATAGCATTAGTAGCCCTTATCTTTGTAATAATGTAACCGACAGAGCTAATCAACCTTACCAGGGCCCCGTCTTTCAAACCTTTTTCGTGGGCAGTTTCCTTATTAATCATGCAATGGTTGGAATGGACCTTCTCGGCAAGGTGCTTGTTGTTTGCCGTAGTTGAACCTGCATGATAGGCCGTTTTGTAGGTTACAAAGATAAGGCCTTCCTCTCCGGCGTCCTTAAGATTTTCAGGCTTATGCCATACAGGAAGAGGCTCAAGACCCTTTTCTTTCAGGCTGGCAGAATAAATCTCTATCTTCTTTGATGCCGTAGAGAACCCGCCATTTTTCTTGTGCAAGCCATAGCTGGCCTCAACGGCTTCACCATCATCATTTACGAAGCGACCGGTTGCAGTATCGACACTTCCATAAACCGGCCAGAGAGAGTAATCCTCCATCGCCTCAAAACCACCATCTTCTTCCATCTCAGAAACACCTTCAAAATAGGAAGTCATAAGTGATTCTGTATCCTCAAAATCCCAGAATTCAGCATAACCTTTTTCACCCTCAGGATCCAGGGTCTGAATAATATCCCTCAGGATGACAACCGGCTCCCTAACATTTTCCGGTGCTTCTGCTATAGGCATCCTTGCAGCCGCCCACGGCATGAGAGATGTTGGGCTTGAAACCGGCTCATAACGCTCTAGAAATAGAGCCTCCGGCAAAATTATATCACTAAGGCTGGAGGTCTCGCTCATAGTAGATGCGATAGATACAAAGAAGGGAACAAGGCTCTCATTGCTGAGGACATTACGCCAAACTACAGCACCAGCAGCGCTGTACGCAGGGTTCGTATTGTAGTTAAACAAAACAGAGGTCTTGACTTCTCCATTTTTCAGCTTATGGGGGAATCTGGCAGCATTCACATCGGAGCTTTCTTTCACGCCTTCCGGAGCAGGCTCTATATCTCCCCATGTGATTTTTCTGGGAAGGCAGTAACCGCCCTTCACCTCAACGTTACCTGTAATTATCGGCAGCAGCATTATTGCACGCTCTGTGTAGACACCGTTAGTATGAGATGATGCCCCCCTGTAGCTAAAGGCCGTCGCAGGTTTTGTCTTGGCAAACTCGATGGCTATCTTTCTGATTTTATCCGCCGAAATACCGCTCTCTTCTTCCGCCATCTCCAGGCTAAACTTCTCAAGATGCTCAGCAAGCTTATCTGCCGAATAATTAGTCCACTTATTTATAAACGCCCTGTCTGCAAGGCCCTCTTGCATTATTACATTTGCCATTGCAAGGGCAACAAGTCCGTCAGTTCCAGGGACAATGGGCACCCACTCATCAGACTTGCCAGCCGTCATTGACATGCGAGGGTCAAAGGTTATCAGCTTTGCATGATTATCAGTCCTGCCATCTACCAGTGTTTGGGCAAAGGGCTCGAATGTCTCGAATATATTGGAGCCGAAATTCAGTACGTAGCGAGAGTTTGCAAAATCCGGGGTTTCAATCTCTTCTCCCCAGGTCAAGCGCTGTCCGGCCTTTTTATTGGTATCTCCTGCCATTTTGTAGATCGCTGAGGAACCCAGAGTATCCATAAATCTCTTGAATTCTGACCCGCCGCCATCCTCGCCTATAACGAGGCTTATATTGTCGGCACTCCCAACCTGAAGAGCTGCATCAAGCCGCTTTGAGATCTGACCAAGAGCCTCATCCCAGCCGATCTTTTTCCATTTTCCCTCACCCCGTTTCCCGGTACGCATCATTGGCTGCATGATCCTGTCCTGGTCTGTCAGGCTTTCATGTGATACAAGGTCAAGCGCCTTCGATCTCCCGCGTGATGCGATATGGACTGGATGGCCTTGTACCTTTACCACCTTGTCGCCACCTTCGACAAAAACTTCGAGTGGGCTTTTCAGTTTTGCATAGGGGCTGACCGTATATGCAGCCTCCCTCTTGGCGGCAACCCTTGCGTAATTGTACGACTCTTCGCCTTTACCCAGCTCCATTGCATCAGCCTGATTTTTCAGGCCCGCAACAGCAACAGCGGTTGCACCGCTCACCTTCAGGAACTGTCTTCTATTCATCTTTGACATATCATCAACTCCTTAAAAAAAGGTCTGGGAAAACTGGCTCATAAGGACCCAGCCGATTCTCATCCCGTATATTCCTCCGGCAGTACAGGCCGACGCAACCAGTACGCCTGTCTTCGTTTTGCCAAAGGGGGAAATAAAAATAATCAGCGGCACTATAAGCGCGCCAAATATATATACACCTGCAACGGGAAAATAAAAGACTGTTCTGACAAGTTCGAGCACATGGTACTCCTCTTCCGTCCCGTAGGTCATCTGCATGAACTCTGAAAAAACGAGGAAGAGGTCCAGGACGATTCCAAACAGCATCAACTGGGCAAGTCCGAAGTACATCTGGGGATCAAGCCTGCTCTCCTCCTTGACCATCTTGTCCCTGATCCATAGCATCAGGTTAAGCAGGCCGATACCGGAGACAAAGGCGCCAATGAGAAAGAGCATTGCCGCCATTGCCGTATGGTTAGGGTGCCTGGCCGGGTTAAGCTGCATAACAACACCCGTATACCAGTGCGTGGAGATAGCCTGGACGACGGCGATGAGGCCGAATATCCTCGCCCACTTTTCATTCTTGAAGTAGATGAGTACGCTGTAGATGATCATACCGATAGGATACATGCCTACCAGAAC
>JADFVX010000012.1 GCA_015222755.1 Pseudomonadota bacterium
AAAGCTTACTTTGACCGGGCCCTTGCTTACAAGAAGGTAGGGGAGCATGAAAAGGCGATTGCAGATTATACAAAGGCTATGGAAGTAGGTCCACTTGAGCCGCTATCCTACTACAACAGAGCTAACAGCTATTATGAAAAAAAAGAGTACGGCAGGGCCATATCTGACTATACAAATGCCCTTGCAATGGACCCAAGATATATTAATGCCTATATCAACAGAGGGAATGCATATTATTCGACAGGTGTTTACTACAAGGCTGTCATTGATTTTACCAAGGCAATAGAACTGGAGCCTAAGAGTGCTATTGCGCACATAAATAGAGGGTATGCCTACATAGAGGATGCCAGGTATGAGAAGGCAATTGCAGATTTTTCAAAGGCGATAGAGTTGAATCCGAATGGGCCCGCCGCTTACATTGGGATGGGGGACGCTCTTTACCTCAGCAGGGGGAATGCCCTTTATGAGAGGGGTGATGGTGAGGTTGTCACTGCCCTGGCCAACTACAGCAAGGCTCTCAAATTGGATCCTGAAAATGCCGACATCTACTTCTATAAGGCGACAAGATTTAAGGATATTCTAAGTTCAGATGTGATTGTAAAAGCATACAGGGACTTTCTGAAATATGCAAAATCTGATGATGGGCGCATAAGAGAGGCAAAAAAGAGGCTTAAGGAGTATGGATTGCCGTAAGATGATTAAGTCCTCCCGCTAAGGCTCCGGTCTATAATCCTTTCACCCCTTCGTCCGTCGCCATCTCGCGGTCCCTGAAAGACTCTTCTGCTCCCTTTTTTCTCAACCTTTCCCTTGCAGCATTTAGCAGCTTCAAGTACCTCCTCTCGCTATTCGGTACCTCATGGTAGATGTTTCTTATGAGTAAGTGGTGCATATTTGAAGGATTTCTAAAGAGGTTCTTCTTTATCTCTGAATACCTGCATTTCGGAATGAGAGACATTATTGGTTTAAACTTGCTGTATATGTCTGCCGGGATATTCTTCTTGATCGCCTTTTTAAGCTCATAGCCTTTCTCCATATCCTTTGCAATATCTGAGAGCACCGAATCAGTCTTTGACGCAAAATCACTTTGCAGGATGGTTTTCTGTAACTCTATAAGTATAAGGGTATCATCAATAAGTTGCTTCCCGCTCTTACTACTGCCCGGAAAGGCGATCATTGATGGGGCAGACTTAAGGGCATCCGGGATTATGGTTCGAAGGTTCTCCACCTCGCTAACATAGGTGAGATGTCCCTTTTCAGCCCAGGTATTAATCGTCTTTGAACGGTATAAACGGGCAGCCAGAGGCCAGACATTATCCATATAATTCTTGAGTGTCCCCTCCTCAGAGGCCTCCATGGCGAGCGTCAGGATTCCCATTATATCGAATGGAAATATTTCTATTGCCTGTAGCTGTCTTGCAAAGGCAAATTCATATTCGGTCATATCGTTACTGTATGGTGCCCTTTGCCGGTGAAGTTCTGCAAGCTCTCCTGCAATATATCCTGCATAAAAGTATGCATTGTCAGGGACTATATCCAAGTGTTTCTTTTCTGTAAAACCTTCAAAAAAATCAAGATAGGCTAACAGGGGTTGCGAGACTTTTGTGAAGCTGCCGACACCTGCACCAGACCCAGCTGTTTTGCCACTGGATTTTTGGTAGTAGCGCGCGAGCATGATGTCAAGTTGTGCAATGTTGGTCCAGAGGTCGTGCATTGCCTCCAGTGAATTTTCTGTTTTCTTAAACCCATCGAAGAGCCATCCATCATTGAGGCTTGCCTCGGAGGCTAGCTCGGTATAAAATTCCTTTGCCGATGAGGCAACTCGTGCCGAGACTTCAGGGACCTCCTTAAATGCGGAATGAGACATGATTTTATTTCCCTGGACCATTCCGTTCAATATCCTGATCATCGACTGCATCAGCCTTGAGCGGGCTGCAACCTTTCCCTTGCTCGTATCGGCCCATTCCATAGCAAGTGTATAATAGGCAAGTGCCTGCCTGTATGATTCCACAGCTTCATCTGCCCTCTTGGTGCTTTCAAAGTTGATCCAGTGTATCTCTCCTTCAAGAAAGGCCATGGCGAAGTTTATGCTGAAATTGTCCGATGTCAAGCCATGCATGCGATTCCATATGCTTTCTGCCAGCTGGTAGTAGCCTTTGTCAGGTTCAAGCCTGCCCTGGAGAGACCAGACAATTGTCCCGAGGGAATGTAGCCTGGGCAGCTTATGTTTCACAATGCCATGGTTCAGTATAAGATGAATGATGTTTTCGTAGAGGTAGGGCAAACTGTTAACAAAGCCTGTTGTCCCTATTTTAGAACCAACCATAATCTGGCCCGTCTCGAGGACCTGGATGACATCGGTCCAAATCCTGAAGACATGGTGGCTGAAGGCCAGGGAATCCTTAAATACAAGATATTTGTGGGCAAGAACCAGATTGTTCCAGAAAGCCACTCTTGGTGTGGTCCGCCTTTTGGCCAGGTCCCCTATGCCCTGCAATGCAATATCAAGCTGCTTTTCGTTACCACTACCGAGATAAACAATAAGGTGCCCCACCGCTATACGCCTGTATACCGCATCGGAATGAGGAACTGTATACCGGGAAGTATCACCTGGTGAGCCTTTGAGGCGGGGGTCCTTTTTAATCCGTTCATCCCATATGCCAAGATATTCGGACAGCTTCTGCCCGTACTTTTGTCCTTCACTGCTCAGTAGCTCCTCAATGTCTTCAGCAGGCAGAAGAGAGAACCTGTACCCCACATCCAGAAAGGCATCCCAGTAGGGTGAGGGCGCTTTATTTTCCGCGAACAGAGGGGCGGCATAAAAAAATGTGAACAGGAAAATGACAATAATTTTTTTACTTTTCATTATCTTCACCTCTTGGTTTTTTTGCTATAAAGGCACTGCACGGTCATTCTAAGCGCATCGCAACGGTTATGCACTCCACCTCTGTAACTGACAAATCGTACATCCAGAGTAGTTAGCATCTCAGTGTTTACAAAGGCGTACTTACCGTTGCTATCTGCACAAAAAGGAATATCACCATCAATAAAGGCAAGTATCTGGCGTTTAAGTCGTGTCTCTTCCGTTGGGTCTACACATGCTGCCAAATGACGGACGGCTGCGGTTTCAGGCAGATAATATGCACTCTTTACTCTTTCAGGTGTTTTACTCTCTTTCTTTAGCGCTTGTTCCGGATAAGAACTCCTTGATGTGGCCCTGGAGGCGCCCTCTACCCGTTTGCTGCTGTAGCTACGTGATACCCTGGTTTGAAGGTCAGGTGGTGCCACCTTCACCGTGTCTACCACTCTGCTCCGACTGAGCGGCCTTTCCGTAAGGGGAATCCCGGAGGCTATACCTTTAGCGGAGCTGGCGTATCTTTCTTGAGAAGGGATATTAGAACTCCTCCCTCTCCTTGCCATGACATACCTTTTCGATGCACCCCCCCTGGTATCAGGCACATTCGATGCTGTGAGGACTGTCGGTCTCTGTAGCTCCCTCACACCTGTCGCCCGGACTTGCGAGGTTCCTCTTTTCTTCGCTAGAGCATATCTTTTTGCCAACTTGCCTGTAGCCGGTAAGGCCGGGGCGATATCGGGGCCTCCTCTTTCAAGAGGCCTTTCACCGGTATAATACCTCTTTGGTTGCTTAATATCAACGTCAGGCACCTCCATTATAAAAGCCTGTCCTGCTGCCTGAGTAGCATATTTTTCTATAGACCTTGCCTTGGGCACAGGAATATCGCTTGGCTTAACAATACCAGGCCCTCCTTCGAGCTCAAGTTCAATCTGTACAGCATCTTCCTTGATATCATATCGGCTTATTGGTTTTATCTCTATTGCAGGGGGCTGCATTGCTATTATTATTTCCACCTCTTTTTTTTCAGCTTTTTCCTGGAGTGGAAGCGCCTCCTCTTGCTCAATCTCCGGTGAGCTGGTTTTTTTCAGTTCCTCTTCCTTCCTCGCAATTTTTGAAGGCGGAGGTGATGCCTTGATTTTTTTGATAGTCTTTGCCGGTACATTTAAAACAAGCCTTGCATAGCGGTTTTGAATCTCAATAATCTCCCTATTGCTTGTCTCTTTAGATATTTCACGCATCGATAGTGACAATGTGCTTCCACCCAAAAAGACGGCACAGATAGCAAAGATAGACAAAAAGTGCCAATCAGGGTTCTGGAATATAGACCAGCAAAAATCTCTTGGAAAAGGTACAGGAGAAGCTGTGTGTGATTTGTTCAAGATGATTTTTCCTGAATCGCTGTTCCGGTGCGAGGCAAGTGACATCACTCCTCCCTGTAAACAAGCAGCTTCATGACAGGATAACCGGTCTGGCCGCATGTGTACATGACCCTGGTCAAAAAGCTATATGGCAATTCTGAGTCCCCGTGTATCGTAATTTGGCCGGAAAAAGCACCACCAAACAGTTCAGCAGAACGCTTCGCTTCTTCGGCATACTTCGATAAGATTTTCTGTAGAGGGCCAATTACAGCTACTTGCTTATCCTCCAGTACGTCCCTGAAAGCCTTTGAATCAAGAACCAGCGTATCTTCCACAAGTAGTTTGTCACTCAATATCTTTACAGAGAGAGACTCTGTGGTAGGACTGGTGATCGTGGAGGTAGGCAAAGTGAGACCCGGTGCAGGTGTGATGAGTTGCCCCTGTGCTGAAAAGGACTTTAACAGAAAAACCAGGATAATAGTGAAGATATCCATCATCGGGGTTATGTTCAGCTTGACGTCATGGCCTGTTCCGGTCCTGCTGGACTTCAGCCTTCTTCTTGTGCGTGCCATTATTCGCCAAGCCCTCCTGAAAGATACACATCTGGAAACATAGCAACCCGGCCATTGTCGGTCCATATCTCGCGCGCCGTATCCATTACTGAGACAAGGGTCTGGTATTTTATCATCTCTTCAGCCGAGATCTGTACGCTTTCATGGTCGGAAAAAAGGCCAGCTATGCTGAAATGGCTCCTCATCTTTAAATACTCATTAAAGAGCTGCGCAAGTGAGGAGTCTGCAGGCAAGTCCTGGTTTACCGTTTTCATTATCTCAAAGAGCGCCATCCTTTTAACTTCGGCGAGTCTCTCCTTCAATGTGTCAAAATCATAGGAACCGTTGCTAAGGGGTATCTCTACACTGCCACCCAGCTCTGACTCACCCGACCTGGAAGAGCCCTCCTGTTCCATGAAATAGTGGTTAATATTGAATCCTTCCTCTCTCACCTCCACCTCAAGTGCCAGCACTGTGTCGGCAGCGCTCTTTTCAGTCTGTGGCGGGGAGAGGCTGGCCTCTTCTTGTGAGGGTGGCAGCTTGATCTCAAGAGCACCTATCTTAACAAACTCTGCAGAAGTGAGCAGGAGAGGGATGAGAATGACTATAAGGCTCATAAGAGGCCCCATATTCACCCCGTTTTCTGACTCCTTCTTAATGCGCCTCTCTGAAAACTTGTGTTCATTAATGACCTTTTCGTCGGGGATAAGAACCTTGACCACGGAAAGTGTATAACGGTCAAATTCCTGAACAGCAGCGTCGATCCTGGTGCGAAACATGGAAAATGTCATCAGGCAGGGGATGCTGATTATCAAACCTAGAAGGGTTGTATTCATTGCCGTCGAGATACCCGAGGCAAGGAGAAGAGTCTTCTCCACCGCAGCTATACCCGGCCTGCCGACAGAAGCAAAGGATAAAATCAAACCATAGATTGTTCCCATAAGGCCCAGCAGGGTAGAGACATTGCCGAACATGCGAATAAGGCCGACCCTTCTATTCATGGAGGGGATTATATTAGATGACTCCTCTTCCATTGCCGCTCTGACAAGCCTTGGTGATGTGACAGCCTTCTCTATTCCGGCCCCGAAAATGCTGGGTAATGCCCTTTGCCCCCCTGACATGCAAAGCCGATATGCCTCGTCCATCTTCCTGTCGACTATCAGCCTCCTGATCCTTTCGGCAAAAAGTGGGGCATTGACGTCGGTTCGCCTGCGGAGTTCCAGCCAGCGCTCTATAACGAGGGCAGCAGCCACAAGAGCGATAGTTGCAAGGCTCCACATGAAAAGAAAACCATTCTGGTCAGGGGAAAACCCTCTCAGTAGCTCGGCAAATAGATGCATGGATAAGCAGTTAGATTATCTTTTGATATTTTTTAAAAGCTTGTCGTCGGCAAAGAGCTTGATGTTGCTGCCTGTTACCTGCAAGCTGACAGAGTCTTTCAGCTCAGAGGCACTGATAGTATACTTGGTCGCTTTATGGGACTTCTCAACAAGAGTATTTGCAAACTTCAATGAATATTCATCTATTTCATCGATCATCTGGTCGGTTTTGGACTTGAATATGGAGTAGAGGATGATGGATGGTATGGCGACCATCAGGCCCATAAAGGTGGTATTCATAGCGGCGGCGATACCGGAAGCCAGAAGGGTCGATTTTTCCATGGGGTCAATACCCGGCTTTCCAACAGAGGCAAAAGACAGTATCAGGCCGTATATCGTTCCCATGAGACCTATCAGTGTGGCTACATTGCCTATGGTGGCAAGATAACCGGTTCTTTTTTCCAGCTCAGGGACTACCTTTAATACTGATTCATCGATACTGTTTCTTATGTGATTCTCTCCTGAGCCTGCAGAGACAAGTACAACTTTTACGATGTGCGCCATAGCCATCCTGCCAGCCTCCAAGCACCTCTTTTGTGCCGCCTCTATATCACCTTTGCCTACCTTATTAAGGATATCTCTCATAAAGGATTCTGTTTTTGAGCCAGACCGTCCCATGAGGAATATCGATCGTTCTATGGCTATGGCAGCAGAAAAGATCCCGGCAAGCAGCAATATCCACATAAAAATATAGCCATGCTCGGAGGCGTTGAAAGACTGAAAAAATTTCGGGAAAAATTCCATAAGGACTCCTTAGAAAAGTTGTTCTCTGCCAGAGACCATGGTGCAGGCAGATTTATAGTTAAGTAATGCTCAGCGCCTACAAGGCGGTGCATCCGGGTAAAATTGTTTTACAATCTTCATAGCTGCCATCTATCCCATCGTGAATGGAGGGTATTTAAGGGCAGGCCTAAGGGAGTTTTTTATCTAGCTTTATAATTCCTTCGCCAATAGTTGTGAATTCAGCATTGAAGGGTCCTATTGAAATGCCAAGGTGCTCTCTGCCATACTCTTCCATCATTTTTTTAATGGTAGAGCTGTACTTATCATAGTTTCCTGCCTCGAAGTACATGTAAGCCTTGAAAAACTCAAGATACATAACCATGTCTAGGGTCTCTGAGACATGCATCATGGGGGAGTTGATCAGGGGGTCGACATGCTTTTCAATGTATTTGTCTGCCTCTTCAATGAGTAGGATCCGACTGGTATAATCTTTATGGACAGCAATGTTTTTAAAGGTGAGCCTGAAGGAGTCGAGATCTCTAATTGCCCTCTGGAGAAGTTTTTTGTTTTTTTCAACTTCATCGCCGGATAGCAAGACCTGTCTTTTTTCAGATGTCTCACTTTTAACTGACTGTGGCTTGGTTGTTACGGCCGCCTTGCTTTTTTCAAGGGCATATGCACCTTCAACAAGGAGAGGGAGAAAGAAAGAGAAAAAGGCTATAGTTTTTATGAGCTTAAGCTGAAAACCATGCCTGGATGGCAAAAAAGAGCTGTTTTTCACCCAGTGATGCTGGCTTGCCGGATACAAAATATGCATTATAAACCTCTCTAATATCGAGTAAATATTATAGGGACTTTAAAAGAAACACCACCATTAGTCGATTCTATAATTTTACCCTCTTCAAGTCTAGCTTTTATTGCTCCATATATCAGGTCAATAAATAAAATTTAACTTGAAAAGAATCAGGCTGGGCTTGAACAGGCAAACTACAAACTTGGAACTCTCGACGGCAATATGGGAAAGACAACCTCCATCCGGCAGGGCTAGGCAGGGTAAAAAGCGGGGACTTGTTTTGGGATTTGAAAATATTCCTTTTATTAATGGACTTTGATAGGGTAGAGCCCTATCTTAAAATCAGGAAGAGGGAAAACTGTGATGTATTGGGGAATTAGCAGACTTACTGCTTACTGGACAGTATTGCTGTTTATATGCTTTATTTCATCGGCTTCAGGTGCCAGTACTGACCCAAAGGAAAAACTGCAACCTACTCAGGCAAGGATGCGGCTCACTTATGAAAGCTTACGGCTTCCCAGGAATGAGAAAATGGGCTTTCTCGGTGGAACCTTATTATATAATGCCAATGAATGGTTTTCCGCTGGACCAGGTGTCTATGGAGCGCTGACTGGAGAGCAGGGAGGATTTATTACTCTTGGCCTTGCCGCGGAACTGAGAAGACCGCTTACTGAAAATATTGAAGCTCAAGCCGGTCTTTTCATCGGCGCAGGCGGAGGAGGCGGGTTGAACCTTTCAGGGGGCGGTCTTATGCTCCGGACACACGCCGGAGTCAGTGTGAAATCGACCAGTTTAGGAAATCTTGGTGCAGGGATTAGCTATGTTTCATTCCCCGATGGGACTATTAGTAGTACGCAGCCCTATATCGCAATGGAGATCCCATTTGATACCATTATTGGGAGCGGCTGGATAAGCCGTAAATCCGGTTTTAGCCAAGCTAAAAAGTATAAATCGGAAAACAAACAGGGTTTTTCGATCACCTATCGACGCTACTCCATCCCTGGCGGAGTGAAAACAGATTCTGGGAAAAAACAATATCCGGAGATGCGCCTGATGGGTGTCGAGTGGCATAAGATGTTAGCAGAAAACTGGTATCTGACTCTCGGCGCGGACGGCGCTATGGGTGGTCAAAGCAATGGATACATGCAGATTCTATTGGGTGGCGGATACCGTTACGTTTTAGGTAAAAAAACATATGCAAAGCTCTCTGCCTCAGCTGGTGTAGCTGGAGGAGGAGATGTTGCAACGGGAGGTGGCGGTATTGTCGCTACCTCTTTGGCCTTTCAGCAAATGTTAACAAAACGATTATTTATTGAAGCAGAAGGAGGTTATATCACCGCTCCTGATGGTGACTTTAAAGCAAAAAATTTCGCCACTAAAATCGGATATGCTTTTTCAACACCTGGCACTCAAAGGGAGTTTATCTCTCTTGGTGGCCTTAGTAGCTATGAGCCGATACATTTAAGAATGCGAAACACCTACCAAAAGTATTTCAAAGCTGCGCCAGACTGGAGATCCCAGCACTCTCATCTGAACGTTGAAAATCTGGGAATCCAGTTGGATTATTTTGTAGCAGAAAACTACTACCTGACAGGACAAGGGCTGGCTGCTTTCAGAGGGAAAGCAGGAGCATACATGGCCGGTTTACTTGGTGGAGGAGTCCATTTCCCAATTAGTAATGGCCCAATATTTGTCGATGGCGAAGTGCTGCTGGGAGCTGCTGGTGGAGGCGGACTCCGCGTGGGAGGAGGTTTGGTTTGGCAAGCCAATGCCGGATTTGGCTACCAAATTTCCGACAAGTACAGCATTATTTGCTCATACGGTCGTATGGAGGCGCCAAGAGGTGCTTTTAAAGCAAATGTAGTATCTCTTTCTTTCGCCTACAACTTCACATTCTTTGCAAAATGAAATAATGTCCCGGTACGCAAAGTCCCACTTACTCTACTTCCGGGGCAATTGATATGCCTATTTAGGACTTGCCTTTTTTGCCTCGTCCAGGATCTGGAAGCCGCCCCTTGTGACGACTATGGAGATAATGCAGCCGATGATGAGGTCGGGGAGGCGTGAGGCAGTAAAGGCGACGAGGGCCCCAGCTATGATGACGCCAAGGTTGGCTATCACGTCGTTCCTTGAACATATCCATGTAGCCCGCATATGCACACCGCCTTCACGGTGCTTTGTCAGAATGGCAAGACAGACAACGTTTGCAGCCAGTGCCGCAAGGCTGACGGCTATCATCATCACAGGCTCAGGATCACTACCCACAATGCTGCGCCTTCCAACATCGATAAGGGCACATGTGCCCAGTATCAGCTGCAGGCCGCCGTTAAGATATGCGGAGCGTGCCTTGTGGGCGACGCTCTTTCCCACGGCATAGAGGGCAAGGCCATAGACCATGGCATCGGCCAGGTTGTCGAGGGAGTCGGCGATAAGCCCTGAAGACTGCGCCAGCCAACCGAAGACAAGTTCTACGGCAAACATAAGGGCATTGATGAAAAGGAGGATGTAGAGCACCTTCCTCTCACTTTTGTCCTTTATCTCTATTTCGCAGTCACATCCGGCCATGTTGATTAGATTAGGTTTGTGTTGATTGCTTGCGGGTTAGAGGGGAGGGGTTTGTGGATAGTATAGGTCTGATGTTTTTGTAGGGTGGGCTGTGCCTTACTGTTGGTTCAGGTTTGAAACCTGAATCAGAAAGTTTCAGGTTCAAGTTGTAAACTTGAACCAACATAAGAGATGTTTGTCTATGAGGGATTTTATGCTGAGCAATTTAATTTGTATTTTTGTACTACTCTATAACCCAGAATGATTTAGTCTTCATGATCCTTGTACACTTTAAAGAGAATAACAACTGCACTAATTATTAATACGTATTTGAATCTTTCTTGAGGAGTTTTTTCTTCAAAGCTAAACCAAAGTTTATATAAAAGATAAATTAACCAAGAACCAAGAAGGACACTCACAATAGTTTCAATAATCTTGTCTCCAAGAGATCCAAAAAAATACTAATTTTTTTACCAAGCGATATGTCGCTATCATTTTTATCAAGCATGGTGTTTGTTTCCTATAAAGAAATATTAATGATCAGCTATAATTTCGCAATTCACCGGCGCGCGGCTAAGCGGAACAACAGAGTATCTACTTTGCTGTCAAATCTTCGAAGTCGCAAACTATATTTAAATGTCGCCCTTCTTCCGTTAGGGTCCATATTGGCCCGTGCTTTCCATGTGAGCGGCGGGCAAAGCCGTTCTCGACAAGCCAATGGAGCACCTCAAAGACTTTTTCTTCAAGTAGCTTACTATCTTTCTTAATGCCCGAGAAATAGCGCCATGTGTATTCAGGGTGCTCCAGCGCATTCATCACGACCTTAGTTGCATTATCGACAGACGCCAAAAGTGGTGAATTGGTCTCCTCATCGGTTGCGGGTGGAAGCTCTGTTTGCTTCTCTATGACAGCGACGAGTTGTTCATGCATTTCTGCTTCGAAGCCAGCTCCTTTTACGCGCTTGAAGCGCTCTATGTCAGCAAAAACAAGCGCAATGCCAGATGCCACAATCGCTAATCCCATCTCAGCAGGTTTTCCAAGAAAACCGAACACAATTGTGCCTCCTAGAAGAACAATGTACGCACAAAACTGAACAACCTGTTTCATTGAAAACACGCTAGATATAACCTTAGAATATACGGCGATTATTGCCGATTATTATTTTTCATTGTTAAATAGCTAATACACTGATTGTCATGAAAAATATGAATAGTTGCCACCCCAAGTATTTAATATAGATTACTTAATCACATTTTGAATTTTGTTTCAAATCTTTTTTCACTGCCTTCCTGCATTTTTTTCTGTAAAAACGCTCCCATTTGTTGACCTGCCAAAGGGATAAAAGCTATACTCCACTTTCTATTGATATACCAGCAAAACCCTTATTCTCAGTCATTGCGCCCGAGCAAAGCGACAAAGTACTCTTGGGGTGCGAGCCCGCAGGGCGTGGCAATCTATTTGTTCAATTTTTCCAACAGATTGCCGCGTAGCTTTCACTCCTCGCAATGACAGTATGATGAGTTTCGTTGCCTATAAAAAACAACAAAAAGGACACCCAATGCCTGCACAAAACTCCGGTAAAAAACGGCTTTTCCTGATAGACGGCAGTTCATACATCTACCGCGCATTTTTCGCGCTACCCCACATGAGCAACTCCAGGGGTATGCCGACCAACGCCGCCTACGGTTTTACAAATATGCTGCTCAAGGTGGTGCGTGAGTACTCACCTGACCTCCTTGCCGTTACCTTTGACGCAAAGGGGCCCACCTTCCGGCACGAGATGTACGTTGACTACAAGGCAAACCGGCCGGCCATGCCGGACAACCTTCAGCCGCAGGTGCCTTATATCCACAGAATCGTCGATGCCTTCAATATACCCTGCCTGATGCAGGGAGGTGTGGAGGCCGACGACATAATCGGGACGCTTGCCAGAAAAGGGGAGGCGCAGGGCTTTGAGGTTGTTATTGTCACAGGCGACAAGGACATGATGCAGTTGCTGACGCCCTCTATAAGCATGCTCGATACGATGAAGGAAAAGACGACAGGGCCTGATGAGGTTGTGGCCCGCTTTGGTGTGGGGCCGGAGCATGTAATTGACGTGATGGGCCTCATGGGGGATAGCGCCGACAATATACCGGGCGTGCCGGGGGTGGGAGAGAAGACGGCAGTGAAGCTGCTCTCCGAGCACGGTACCTTGGAAAAGCTTTACGAGGCTATCGATAGCATAAAGGGAAAGCTGAAGGAGAAGCTGGAGGAGAACAAAGACACGGCATTTTTGAGCCGCCAACTGGCGACTATCAATTGCGAGCTGGACTTTGAAGTGTCGGAGGAAACCTTCGCCATCACAGAACCCGACATGGCAAAGCTGAGGGAGCTCTTCAAAGAACTGGAGTTTTCACGCCTCCTTAAGGATCTCACACCGCAGAAGACCCTTTCGCGCGAGAACTACCGCCTTCTTATGACAATAGACGAGGTTAAGGAAGTTATAGGCCGGATAGGAAATGACGCGCTGCTTTCCATCGATCTTGAGACTACATCGCTGGATACAACGCAGGCGGAGATAGTGGGTATATCGCTATCCTTCGAGGCCCATAAGGCATTCTACATACCCCTTGCCCACCGTTATCTCGGTGTGCCTAAACAGCCGGGGCGTGACGAGGTGCTTGCCCTCTTCAGGCCCTTGCTGGAGGATGAAGGGCTTAAAAAGGCGGGGCACAACCTGAAATATGACCTGTCGGTACTAAGGCGCTACAACATCGAACTGAAGGGTATCTACTGCGATACCATGACGGCCTCCTACCTTTTGCACCCAACACGCACATCCCACTCGCTGGAAGAGGTGTCCCGTGAATTTCTCGACCATCAGATGATCACCTATAAAGAGGCCGTGGGCGACCCGAAGAAGGTGGGCTTTGATGAGGTGGATATTGAAAAGGCCAGGGACTATGCTGCCGAGGATGCAGATGCCGCCTTTTTGCTGGCAGAGATGCTCCTGCCGCAGCTGGATCGTGACGGTTTCAAGGAACTCTTCCATGATGTGGAGATACCACTTGTGACGGTGCTGGCAGAGATGGAGATGGCAGGCGTGCGCATTGATACGGACTTTCTTGCAGGGCTTGAATCTGAGGTGGCCTCGCAGATTGCGGTATCGGAGGCGCGTATCTACGAGCAGGCGGGCGAGGCCTTCAATATCAACTCACCCAAACAGCTGGCGGTTATCCTCTTTGAAAAACTGGAACTCCCGACAGGGAAAAAAACGAAGACGGGCTACTCCACAAATGTAGAGGTGCTTACAAAGTTGGCGGAAAAGCACGAACTCCCCGCGCAGATACTTGAGTACCGCTCGCTTGCGAAGCTTAAATCCACCTATATCGACGCCCTGCCCAGGATGGTGAAAGCATCGACGGGCAGGGTACACACATCCTATAACCAGACGGTGACCTCCACTGGAAGGCTGTCTTCAAGTGAGCCGAACCTCCAGAACATCCCTATAAAAACGGAGCTTGGCAAGCGCATACGTGAGGCATTTGTGCCGGAGGCAGGCTGCGTCATACTGGCAGCCGACTACTCCCAGGTGGAACTGCGTATCATGGCGCACCTCTCGGAAGACCCTGTTCTTGTGGCATCCTTTGCAAAGGGCGAGGACATCCACACACGCACTGCCTCGGAGGTCTTCGGTATCTTTCCCCAGATGGTGACAGATCAGATGAGGCGCGAGGCCAAGGTGATAAACTTCGGTATTATTTACGGCATGAGCGCCTTCGGCCTTTCCAAGGAACTCAATATCTCACCCAAGCTGGCCAAGGCCTATATCGACGGCTACTTCCACAAGTACCGCGGTGTCAGGGAATACATCGACAGGCTTATCGATGATGCCAGGGAGAAGGGTTATGTTACGACGCTGATGAAGCGGCGCTGCTACATCCCCGATATCAAGTCGGCCAATGCCAACCAGCGACAGTTTGCAGAACGGCTGGCCGTAAACGCCCCCATCCAGGGTGCTGCCGCCGACATCATAAAGGTGGCCATGGTGAGTATAGCGCGCAGGCTGAAGGCGGAGGGCCTCAGGTCGAAGATGATAATGCAGGTCCATGACGAACTTGTCTTTGAAGTGCCTAAAGCTGAGGTCGATGCCATGAAGGCCCTAGTCGCCGAGGAGATGGAAGGGGTACTTGAATTGAAGGCGCCTCTGAAAGTCGATATGGGTGTTGGGAAGAATTGGGCCGAAGCGCACTGAAAGCAGAGCTGCGGATTTGCTTAGGATTGCCACACTGCATAGCAATTCGGACCTTTC
>JADFVX010000083.1 GCA_015222755.1 Pseudomonadota bacterium
ATTCAACCCTGTCATGCCGCGGCCTTGCTAAGGCTGCCAAGGCCGTGCTTGTACCCCTTGAAAAAGGAGATATGGCTTCGGCGAGAGAGGCCCTGTCCCACATCGTCGGGCGGCAGACATCAAAGCTGGAGGAGGAGGAAATCGTTCGTGCCACGGTGGAGACGGTTGCAGAAAACACCTCGGACGGTGTCATTGCTCCCCTCTTCTACCTTTTTCTGGGTGGGGTTCCACTGGCAATGGCCTACAAAGCGATTAACACACTTGATTCTATGCTAGGCTATAAAAACGACAGATATAAGGATTTTGGCTGGGCATCGGCAAGATTAGATGATTTTGCTAACTTTATACCCGCACGCCTTACGGCACTGCTGATGGTAGCCGTTGCATTTATTCTTAAGATGGATTGGCGGCAGGCCTGGCGGATCATGGCACGTGACAATAGCAATCATCCCAGCCCTAATGCAGGCTGGCCCGAGGCGGCCACGGCAGGGGCACTGGGTGTGCAGCTGGGCGGGGAGAACTCTTATCCCGGCAGGGTTGAGCAAAGACCTTATATCGGAGATGCTAAAAATAAGCTTAATCCGGATGCTATAAGTGCCTGCTTAAGGATTATGTATTTTACTTCAACTCTCATGGTGTCAGGGTCCTTGTTTTTGTGCTAGTTCTATATACGGGCTGGGAAGTCTATTTTTTGGGAAGCAGGTAATCGACATAAAGACTCTTTTTAATTTTTTTGTTCCCTGTTTCATTCTTCAATATTGCCTCTAGTGGTTTTTCCCATGCAACTTTCCCTTTAATTCTCTATGCCTTTCAAACTACCTTAGCAAATCTCCCCTTGTCTTTATGCTAAAAGGTGCCGAGATTTATACAAAATCAGCAAAGGGTGCCAAAAAGGGAGGACCCTTGATATGCTGCTAGCGGGATTGATTGCGTGCCTGATCTGGGATATACTAGCATACGGTGAATATTTAGTATTTGCAATCGAGCATGAAAGAGAGACGGCAGAAAAACTGCCGGAAGAAGCAAAATGGCCTATAAGCCAGATAAAAAACAAATAATTAGGAGTTGCTAGTGCCTTTAATAGAATGGGACGATTCTAAGTTGAGTGTGGGCATAGAGCTAATAGATACTCAGCATAAAAAATGGGTAGATATAATGAACGAGCTTGATGAGGCGATCCTTAGCATGAAGGGCCAGAAAGTGCTGGAGAAGATCTTTGCTGAGATGGTCGACTATGTTCACTACCACTTTGCCGAGGAAGAGAAACTCATGGAGGAAGGTGCCTATGCCAGCCTGGACGAGCACAAGAGGATGCATAGTATTTTCCGGGAGCATATAAAAAAATACCAGAAGGGTTTTCAGTCCGGTGACCTGGTACTTTGCTCTCAGGTTATGAGTACCCTGAAGAGCTGGCTCCAGGGTCACATTATGGTGGAAGATAGAAAATTTGCAGCCAATTAAATGTCTGAAGGTCTAAGCTGAGAAAGTTGATGGCCTGTAATAACAGGGCCATTTTTGATTGAGGGACTAAACTATCTCTACAAGTTCAAGATCAAATATCAGTTCTTTTCCCGCCAGCGGGTGGTTGGCATCAACGGTTACAGTCTTTTCATTAACTTCAGTTATCGCCACCGGTATAACCGAGCCGTCCTGCCCCGTTGCCTGCAGGGCCATTCCTACCTCGGGTTCCATATCTTCGGGCAGCTGAGTCCTTTCAACTACATTGACTTGATCTTCTCTACGCTCTCCGTAGGCTTCTTCCGGCGAGATGCTTATAGTTTTGTTATCACCTTTTTTCATCCCTATAACGCCATTTTCAAATCCCGGAACAACCATGTTGCCGCCCACTTTAAACTCCAGCGGTTCTCTTCCCTCCGAAGAATCAAAGACAGATCCATCATTTAGCTTCCCTGTATAGTGTATCTTTACGGTATCCCCGTTTTTAACTTTTCCCATATTTCCTCCTTTGAGATTAATAAAGCCCCTTTAAAGCTTGAAATGCTGAACCGGGGCTAAATTATTTTTTATTAAAAGACCGGAAGCTTAGATTCTATAGATTAGCATGTCAAGGCAAATCCCTACCAGCTTCTGCTAACTTCCTCCCTCAGCTCTTTGATCCTTTTGGGAATAGAAGTACTGTGACTTCCCGCCTTTTCCATCTCCTCCCTGAAAAGGCATGTTTCTTCCTGTTCCGCCTGCTTGAGGAGCCTGTCAAAGATTATATTTGTCTCGCCTCTTTCCAGATCGACAGTCAAGCGAAGTGCTTCATCCAGGGAGAGTGGAGAAATGTTTTTCTCAAAATGACGAAGCCTTTTCATGAGTGTCCTGACCTCTGGATCATAAAGGCCTGGTGTGTGGGATGTGCCGGGAGTATATTTTGAAGTAAAGAGGCAAAGAAGCATCAATCTGCCATGCTCTTCCTCCTCCCTCTGAAGCTCCAGAAAAAAATCTCTTACCTTTTTGTTGCCACTGAATTTTTCCGCCAGTTTTTTGTAAATACGGGCTACACGGAACTCTATAAGCGCTGAGATCTTGTATGCCCTTCCAAGCGGCCCCGGCATTTGTATCCCGCGTCTTGCGTGCAGTTCCAGTACAGTTTCCAGCAGGGTCTTCCCGGGGCTAAATAATATTTTTAAAAAGGTGGTTATCCCGAAAAGACGGATTACCTTGATTGGTTGCTGCAGACAGAAATCTCGACCGATTACATCGCTCACGTACCACCTTTAATAGAGGGTTCTAATGATGTAAATAAATTATTATAGTCTTGTGGAGTTTGCAAGCTAAAAAACTCATCTTTCCAGGAGGTCCAAAACGGCAGCACCGTTGATGTCGCCCGTGCGCAAGCGGTCAAGAGCTTCATTGGCCTTTTCAAGGGGGAAAACTTCCACCTCCGTTTTAATGTGGAACTTTTCGGCCTGCTCAAAAAACTCCTTAGCATCCCTGCGTGTCAGGTTCGCGACAGACCTTATAGTCCGCTCTCCCCAAAGTATGTCGTAAGGAAATGAAGGGATATCACTCATGTGTATACCCCCACAGACAACACAGCCACCCTTGTCGCTAGCCTTGAGTGCCACAGGTAGCAGTTCGCCTACAGGGGCAAATATTATTGCAGCATCAAGTCGCTCGGGGGGGGCTTGTGAAGAATCTCCTGCCCATGATGCACCAAGTCCGAGGGCCAGGTTCTTTGCCCTGTCATCACCTGGACGGGTAAAGGCAAATACCTTTTTGCCCTCATTTACGGCAATCTGAACAAGTATGTGCGCCGCCGCCCCAAAACCGTATATGCCCAGATTCCCCCTTACCTCACCTGCCATCCGGTAGGAGCGGTAGCCTATGAGTCCTGCATAAAGTAGAGGTGCTGCCTCCACATCAGCATAGCCTTCAGGTAGTTTAAAGGTATATTGCTCATGGGCGACTACATATTCGGCATATCCTCCGTTTATGGTATATCCCGTAAAGAGTGGAGAGTCGCAGAGGTTTTCCTGGCCCCTCCGGCAATAAGGGCAGCTGCCACAGGTCTTCCCCAGCCATGGCACCCCTACCCGGTCTCCGGGAATAAAGCCCTTAACCCCTTCCCCGTTTTTTACGACCCTCCCTACTATCTCATGGCCCGGGATTAGAGGGAGTTTGGGTCCGCTAAGATCACCGTCTACAATATGCAGGTCTGTCCGACATACTCCGCAGGCAGCAACGTGTATCAGTATCTGCCCCGGTCCCGGCTTAGGTACCGGCAGCTGCTGTATTTGGAGCGGCTCTCCCTGCTTTTCCAAAACCATAGCCAGCATTGATTCGGGAATTTCCAGGGCCTGTTTTCCTTCCATAAATATTTTTTGCATTAGTGGCGCTCCCAGCCTGTAAGGTGGGGTATCCTAGTAAGGTTTATTTGGAATTTTAGCTTCGCAGAACCGCATAAGGAAGAATTTCTTTGAAGTCTTGATTTTATAGCTGCCATTCATCCCCTAGTTAAATAGCTAAGGTGTCCAGCCGTCCTCACCAATGAGGGGTACAAAGACGCAACCCAGGAGGCTCTCTTCCTCAAAAAGGTCACCACGGCGTGTTATCCGCTTTAAGGACTGCATAAACTGCCCACCCACCGGAACGAGGAGCCGTCCCCCTTCCTTCAACTGTTTCTTTAAACAACCAGGGATGTGGGGAGCGCCGGCTGTTACGATGATGGCATCAAAGGGGCCCTTATCGGCCATTCCAATTGTACCGTCACCGACGACGATATGTATGTTTTTATAATCAAGCTCCGACAACACCTCTTTGGCCCTGCAGGCCAGCTCAGCGTGACGCTCCATACTGTAGATCTGTCCTGCGATCTCCGCCAGTACCGCCGACTGATAGCCGGAGCCTGTACCAATCTCCAGTACCGTTTCTCCCCCTTTTAACTGCAAGGCTTCCGTCATCATCGCCACCATATAGGGCTGGGAGATTGTCTGCCCTTCTCCTATCGGCAGAGGGCCGTCAGCGTAGGCCCTTTCCTGATATTCAGCCGGAACAAAACGGTGACGGGG
>JADFVX010000084.1 GCA_015222755.1 Pseudomonadota bacterium
CCCTCAGGTGTAGCGGTGACTGTTCTCGCACCTTTTAGCACAACAATGCAGCCATGCTCCACAGCAAACTTCTTCGCAACACCGATACGGTCTTCCTGCACCTCCTGCACAGATATACCGGCAAGGTGAGCCATCTCTCCCGGATGGGGCGTAAGTATAAGCGGCACCGATGCCTTCTTGATCAAGTCCTTGGCCTCACTCAGATGCCATAGTCCGTCGGCATCGATTACGGCAGGTAGCTTTAATTTGGTAATAAGCTTGCGGACGAACTCTCCCGTGGAAGTCGAGCGACCAAGCCCCGGGCCTAAGACCATTGCAGCCTTGCCACTTAGTAGTGAGCAAACCTTATCCAGGGCTTCAAGAGAGAAAAAACCGGCTTCTTTCTCTGGTAGCGGTTCTGTCATTACCTCTGTAAGTTTTGCCTCAAGTACAGGGTTAAGTGATGCAGGCACGGCTGCCGTTACAAGACCCGAACCGCTCCGAAGGGCCGATTGTGCGGCAAGGGCTGCGGCACCCGTCTTGCCAGTTGAGCCGGCAAGGATTAGCAGGTGTCCATAGCTGCCTTTGTGGCTTTCTGCTTCATGGGGGAGGAGCAGGCCTGCCAAATCCTCTGAAATCACTACTTCAGTCTTAAGAGAATCATCTTCCAGCAACTGATGTGGCGCACCAATATCGACCAGAAGCAGTTCTCCGGTATAATCGGTGCCGGGATGAATAATTGTGCCTACTTTTGGGAGACAGAATGTAACGGTCATCTCCGCCTCAACGGCTATGCCAAGCGGTCTTCCAGTAGAAGAGTCCAGGCCGGAGGGGACATCAAGGGACACAACGGGCAGGCCCGAAAAGTTGATCCTTTTTATAATCTCGGCGTAAGGGCCTGACACTTCCTTCGCAAGGCCTGTACCCAGAAGTGCATCGACAATAAGACCTGCCTCGTCAAAGAGACTGTCAAGGGTTGCAATATCATCACCCAGTTCCACTACTTCGATGCCCATCTTTCGGGCAGCCTCAAGATTTACCTTTGCATCCCCGCAAATAGAGGACGCTTCTTTGCAAAGACAGATAGTGGGATCATAGCCCCTGTTAACCAGGTGACGAGCAACAACAAATCCGTCACCGCCGTTGTTTCCCTTGCCGGCAACGACTATGATCTTTTCAATATCGTTATCTTCGGCAAAGTCCTCTATGGCATCTGAAGCGCCGCGCCCTGCGTTTTCCATCAGCACTGCGCCGGGGATGCCGAATTCTTCTATTGCCCGGCGATCTATCTCACGCATCTCAGCTGCAGTAACTATCTTCACTTGGCCTCTCCTTCAAGAACAACCTGTGCTATGGAGTATTTCCGCTCATGACTGAGTGAGAGGTGACTTGTCTTGACACCCATCCTATCCATGAACTCCTGAGCCCGGCCTGAGACAGACAGGAGAGGGCGCCGTCCTTCCAAGCTCACGACCTCCATGTCTGTCCATTTTATTCCTCCCGAAAGACCTGTACCGAGGGCCTTCAGGAAGGCCTCTTTGGCTGCAAAACGGGAGGCGAAATAAGCAGACTTATCAGCTCTTTTCCCCGCGCGCTCTATTTCCGAAGGAGTAAAAACCCTCTTCAAAAAACGATCTTCCCAGCGCTTGCAGGCCTTACGGATACGGTCGTTTTCTACAATATCGATACCTGTGCCCAGTATCTCGTCAGAAGTTCTTGCTAACACCTGTTTTTATGACCTCTACCATGTCTTTTACGGCACGCTCCATACCCACCATAACGGCCCGTGCAATAATGCTGTGCCCGATATTAAACTCCTCGATCTCATCTATCTGGAGCAGGCGTTTGATGTTCCAGTAATCAAGCCCATGGCCGGCATTGATCCCAAGGTGAAGCTTGGATGCGATCTTCACGGTATTGAAGATGTCGTTAAACTCCCTGTCCTCCTCCCGCTTATTCCTTGCCTCGGCATAGCGGCCCGTATGTATCTCTATGTAGTCAGCACCTGCTTTATGGGTCGCCTTTACCTGGTCAATATCAGGGTCTATAAATAGAGATACGAGGATCTCTCCTTCATGAAGAAGGCGTATATACTTACCCAGATCTTCCTTGGCAAGCTTGACCTCCAGTCCCCCTTCGGTAGTAAGCTCCTCCCTCTTTTCTGGAACGAATGTGACCATGTCGGGCTTTATATCGAGTGCGATCTTCACCATCTCCTGAGTTGGGGCCATCTCGAGATTGATCCTTGTTCTGGCCGTTTCCCTGAGCAAGCGGAGGTCCCTGTCCTGTATGTGCCTCCTGTCCTCCCTGAGATGGATCGTTATCCCATCTGCACCGGCCATCTCAGCCAGTGCGGCAGCAGTTACAGGCTCCGGCTCCTGACCTCGTCTTGCCTGACGCAGCGTTGCTATGTGATCTATATTTACTCCAAGTTTTGCCAAAAACGCCTCCTCAAATTTATCTGCAAAAAATCATACTACTTTCTTTAAACTAGTTTTCACCAATCTCAGTTTTGACAATATCTGCAAGAGACCCTGCCATCCTCTTTATATCACTTTCAACTTCTCCCTCCAGCATGATCCGCATGAGGAGTTCCGTACCTGAATAACGAATAAGTATCCTTCCCTTCTCTCCTAGACTGGCCTCCACATCCCTGACTGCATCCGAAAACCCCGGGATATCTTCAGGCTTGACCTTTTCCCTTACCCTGACATTCTCCAGTATCTGCGGATAGGCTGTTATAACCTTTGCAAGTTCCGAGAGAGGCTTATTCCTCTCCTGCATGACCTTCAAAACCTGCAAAGCGGCAAGGGTACCGTCACCAGTTGTATTGTAATCCAGGAATAGGATATGCCCTGACTGCTCCCCGCCAAGGTTGTAGCCCCCCTGTTTCATCATCTCGACTACATAGCGGTCGCCCACATCGGAGCGAAGGAGCTTTCCACCCGCCTCTTTCATGGCAATATCAAGACCTATATTGCTCATTACCGTTGCTACAAGGGTTTTTTTGTTCAGTTGCCCCTTGCGTATCATATCTCCAGCACATATAGCCATGATAGCATCACCATCAACGACATTTCCCTTTTCGTCGGCCATAATAAGCCGGTCTGCATCACCATCAAGGGATATCCCCAGGTCGGCCCGGCGGTTCTTAACCTCCTTGCACAGCATCTCTGGATATAGAGAGCCGCAACCCTTGTTTATATTTGTGCCATCGGGGGAAATGCCAATCGGGATCACTTCAGCCCCCAGCTCTTCAAAAACCGCCGGGGCCACCTTGTATGCAGCGCCATGAGCACAATCAACAACTATCCTCAGGCCTTCAAGGGTCATACCCCTGGGGAAGCTGTTCTTGAGAAAGACTATATAGCGTCCTTGGGCATCATCGAGCCTGAAGGCCTTGCCTACATTCTCGGCCGTAGGTCTTAGCTTGTTCAATTTTTCACAGAAGATTAGTTCCTCCATCCTGCGTTCCAGTTCATCGGGGAGTTTAAAACCGTCTCGGCTGAAAAATTTTATACCATTATCCTGGTAGGGATTGTGAGAAGCTGATATAACAACGCCGGCATCGGCACGCATACTGGATGTAATGAAAGAGATCCCAGGTGTCGGCATGGGCCCAACTAGCATCACATCTACCCCCATTGAACAGATACCCGTGGCAAGTGCAGTCTCTATCATATAACCTGAAAGGCGCGTATCCTTTCCTATAACTATACGGTGGCGGCCCTTACCGCTTTTGAAGATATGGGCTGCGGCCCGCCCTAGCTTCATGGCTGTCTCAGAGGTCATGGGCTCAACATTAGCGACCCCACGCACTCCATCCGTACCAAACAGTTTTTTACCTTTCAAACCCACCTCCAGACAGTAGAATCATTTTTTTTGTTCCCAAAGTTTTATCTTTACCTTCTCCGGAGAAAGAGACAGAAGGGTTACTCTTTCTGGAAGAACGGCCTTAAGTTCTACGCTGTGACTCCCCGCAGCCAGCCCGCTCGCATCAGCGACCACCTTGACACCAAGGCCCTTTTTGACATCAGCTACAAGGCTCCTCGGCACCTCAAGGAGGAGTTTAGCCCTGGAACGTGACATGGAGCTTTTGAGCTGAGTGTTTTCTATTAAAATATCAAGGGAGGATAAACGTACCTTCGATGTCAGTTCCTTTACGTGTACAGTTACGGCAACCGGTTCCTGCCTGGACAGTGTCAGCTTGCCGCCAAGAGTATCTATGGCTACCTCTGTTTTCAGGTCAGACTTGATTTCGGAAATATCTATAATACCTGTTTTGAGAACCTTGACCACTTTCAAATCCCCGGCAGCGGCTGAGACCTCTATTACAGGAGGTACTACCTCAATGGAGCCCAGCACGAAACCCCTGGGAGGTTTTCCTTCAATTTCAGCAACTACATTTAGGCTTTTTTTAAGCCGTCTATCCACTTCCAGCGTTATGTATGAGGGGTTTATCCTGGTGACCTTTGCGCCTCTCGGAGTTCGGACCTGGTTTGGTGTTAGGGGAAAAAAATTACTGCCTGTTTTTAATGACTCGCCATTTAACACAACAGTCAGCTCCTGTGGGGTTACCTTCGACAGGAAGGTCTTGGCACCCTGAATCCGCACATCAATAAACTCCGGGATATTATTAGTTATAACCTTGTCTGCAGCGACCCCCTCAACCTCAAGGGGAACAAGAAAGGCCCACTCTGTATCCCTCTCTCCTGAAACAACGCTCCAGAGTATGATAGCCGTAAGTAGAGATATCAGCTTGAGCAGGATATTTCCAGTGAAGGCACCTAGAAGGCCTTTTTTAAGATCAAACCTTTGCAAAGGCAAGTCCTTTCTGCTTTCCCTTTTTGAAGTGCTTATGCAGGGTCTCTCTAAGGGCCTCTGTCTCCATATCCTTTGAAATACGCCCCCCCTCAACGAGGGACACCCTCCCGCGTTCTTCAGATACAACTACCACTACGGCATCTGTTTCCTCCGTCAAGCCTATAGCGGCGCGGTGACGGGTTCCGAGGCTCTTGTCAAAGACCGGGTTTTTAGTAAGTGGTAGCAGCGTACTTCCTGCTGTGATCCTTCCCTGCTGTATTATCACCGCTCCATCATGCAGGGGAGAGTTTGGAAGGAAAATACTTTGAAGCATCTCCTTGTTCACGAGAGAATCCAGCTTGACACCTATATCCAGATAATCTTCAAGTCCCACTTCCCTCTCCAGTACTATAAGTGCACCTATTTTCCTGTTAGATAGAGAAACAGCCGCCTTAAGTACCTCATCAAGAATCGCTGCCTCATCTATGGTCTCTGAAGAGCCGAAAAAAGGAACCATACCCACATGTGTAAGGGCACGCCTGATGTCATGCTGGAAGATTACTATGATGATAAGGATGATTGAACTGAGGAAATTGGTAAGTATCCAGTGGAGTGTCATAAACTCCATTTTCTGGGCAATAAAATAAAAGATAAAGACCACAGCAAAGCCGTTTAGCATCTGCAGTGCCCTAGTCCCTTTTATAAGCAGGATGATACGGTATATAATGAAGGCGACCACCAAAATGTCCAGGGTGTCTCTCCACCATGAAAAATCCTTAAAAACCTCCACCAAGGGGCCTCTCCTATAGCTTTCAGCCGGAAGCTGCTATTGCATCTGTGACCGTAACGGCCTTTTTTGTCTCTTTTATATCGTGAACTCTTAAGATATGCGCACCATTTGCAGCGGAAAACATAGATGCCGCAAGTGACCCTTCCAGACGGTCCTCTACTTTAGCCTCCCCCAAAAGATGACCGACAAAGGATTTTCTCGAGGCACCTACAAGAACAGGTCTCCCAAGAACCTTCAGTTCCTCAAGATTCCTTAATATGCTAAGGTTATCTTCAAAACTTTTACCAAAGCCTATGCCAGGGTCTACAATAATACTTTCCGGGTCTACTCCGGCATCAAGAGCTATATCCATACTATCGCGGAGATAAACTATCACTTCTCCCATGAGGGATTTATATTCCGGGTTTTTCTGCATATCAGAGGGCCTGCCCTTGATGTGCATAACAACTACCGGGCAGGCGGCCTTTGCAGCAACAGATGCCATCTTGTCATCAAAATGCAGCCCGCTTATATCGTTTATAATGTCAGCGCCGGCATCAATCGCCTTCTTGGCCACCTCGGCCTTGCAGGTATCGACTGAAAGAGGCACCTTGATATTTTTTGCTATCCTCTCAATTACGGGGATAATACGCCTCAACTCTTCATCTAAAGGAACGACTTTGGCTCCAGGACGCGTGGACTCGCCCCCGACATCTATAATGTCAGCGCCTTCATCAACCATGCGGCAGGCCCTTTCAAGGGCCTTTCCGGGGTCGATATAGTCTCCACCATCAGAAAAGGAATCGGGCGTGACATTCAGTATCCCCATAATATGGGTACGTTCACTTAAAGCAAGCTCTCCTTTGCGGCACCTGAGCATAAAATCATTCCTTCTTAGCGCAGAGAGCAGCAGTTCCAGATGAGAGGCTATTTCCTTGATTCCAAAGGGCTGCTTTTTAAACTTTTCAAGGGCACGCTGAAGCTGTTTTTCCGTCCCCATGAGAAGGACATCCGTCTCCGGCACAGAACAGGCTACCGTCCCCCTTGCGACAGCAGCATCACCGCCAATGGAGAGCATGTCCTGCTTCAGGACATTAGCGGCCCTCGCTTCGACTCCTGGAATCTTTACGTTGAGGAGTGTCATTTTGGGGGCCATACTTGCAATCCCCGCGACATCCACACCTATATCACGTAAAACCTGCTCGGCCTCAGCAGAGCTAGCTATATCCAGTCTTCTGAGCAGCAATACTCAAATGCCTTATCAGGTGGCCGGCTCCGCCGCCGGTGTACTTGCAGATGCCTTTCTTCTGGAGAGACCCTTCTTTTTTGGCGTCTCTCCCTTTGCACCTTTTATGGCCTCATCGACTTCCTTGCCATCGAGAGTTTCTTTTAGAAGAAGCTCCTTCGTCAGCAATTTCAGGTATTTCAGGTTCTTTTTCAGAAGCCTTGTGGCCCTGTCATAGCTTTCAGTGACAATACGGCGTATCTCCGCATCGATATCCATAGCTGTGGACTCGCTGTAATCTTTATGCTGGGCAAACTCCCTGCCAAGAAATATCTGTTCTTGTTTTTGACCAAAAGAAAGAGGCCCGAGCTTCTCGCTCATTCCCCATTCACATACCATCTTCCTAGCCATGTCTGTGGCCCGCTCTATATCGTTCCCGGCGCCGGTGGAAATCTCATCCAGCACGATCTCCTCTGCAACCCTGCCACCCATCAATATGGCTATCCGGTTAAGAAGATTCTCCTTGTTGTATGTGTGTTTTTCATCGATAGGTAACTGCTGTGTAATCCCAAGAGCCATGCCCCTCGGGATGATGGAGACCTTATGGATCGGATCAGACCCTGGAATAAGTTTCGCCACCAGTGTATGTCCAGCCTCATGATAGGCCGTGCTTTCCTTCTCCTCTTCAGTAATTATCATGCTCTTGCGCTCCACGCCCATGAGTACCTTGTCCTTGGCTTCATCGAGTTCGACCATGCTTACCTTTTCACGGTCGCGTCTTGCCGCAAGCAAAGCACCCTCATTGACAAGATTGGCAAGATCCGCCCCTGTAAACCCGGGCGTACCACGTGCAATAACAGCCAGATCTATGCCGTCTTCCAGCGGTATATTGGCGGTGTGCACCTCCAGTATCTTTTGCCTTCCCTTCACATCAGGCTTCGGAACGACAACCTGACGGTCAAAACGGCCCGGCCTCAAAAGGGCAGGATCAAGAACATCCGGCCTGTTTGTCGCAGCTATGAGTATTACTCCCTCGTTAGACTCAAATCCATCCATCTCAACAAGCAGCTGATTCAGGGTCTGCTCTCTCTCATCATGTCCGCCTCCCAGGCCAGCACCGCGATGACGACCTACGGCATCTATCTCATCGATAAATATGATACATGGTGCGTTCTTCTTGCCCTGCGTAAATAGATCACGAACACGTGATGCACCGACACCTACAAACATCTCCACAAAATCAGAGCCGCTTATGGTGAAGAAGGGAACAGCGGCCTCACCCGCTATGGCCTTGGCAAGAAGCGTCTTACCCGTACCGGGAGGGCCTACAAGAAGAACACCCTTGGGGATCTTACCGCCAAGTTTTGTAAACTTCTTGGGGTTTTTCAAGAATTCGACTACCTCCTCCAGTTCTACCTTGGCCTCTTCCACACCGGCAACATCCTTGAATGTGACCTTCTGCTGGTCTTCTGTCAAAAGCTTTGCCTTGCTCTTACCGAAGGACATCGCCTTTCCGCCGCCCCCTTGCATCTGGCGCATAAAAAAGACCCAGACCCCTATCAAAAGAAGCATTGGAAACCAGGAGACTAGTATGGCAACAAACCACGGCGTTTCCTCTGGCGGCTTTGCCTTGATACGTACACCCTTGTCGCGCAATATCCTCACAAGGTCTGGATCATCAGGCGTATAGGTGCTGAAATCCCTGCCGTCAATGAAGCTACCCGATATATTCCGACCCTGGATAGTCACTTCACTGATATCACCCTTTTCAACATAGCTCATAAAATCGCTGAAAACGACCTCCTCCGCTCTTTGCGGGGCCTGATCGAATAGATTGAAGAGCAGGATCATCATCAACCCGATAACAAGCCAGAGGGTCAAATTTTTTGAAAAATTGTTCACACTTTCCTCCCGATAATACTTAGACTTAAAACCATTTAAAAAATTAACACAAGAACCTTGTTTTTACAAGCCAAATCAAACCTTTGTGACCTTTATAACCCGGGAGCTTTCACTGTCTGCATGGGCCGCTCCGCACTTCCTGTAGCCGGAAACCCACAAAATATCGTCCCCCGATATTACAAGAGGCACTTTCCCCCTCTTATGGCGGGGTACTTTTTCATCTATAAAAAAATCTTTCAGCTTTTTGGTTCCCTTCATTCCAAGAGGTCTTATCCTATCACCGGCCCTGAAAGTTCTTAGCTCCAGTGGAGCAGTAATTCTATCCAGATCTATAAATATGCAGCTATTGTTATCAGGGCCTTCTGCATCTTCAGCGTCTGAGGGCTCAACGATAAAGGCCACTCCCGCTTCTTCAACTTCTGTCCTGCCTGACATACCTAAAGTCACCAAAAGGGGTGGAGCATCCTCTTCGGGCTTGCAGCTAAACATCAAATCTCCATAAACTATTGAGGCGATGATTTTTTTAGGCAATGAGACAGAAGAACCTGTTTTGCCCGCTTCGGCAAGGTCTATGACTCCCAGCAGATGAGAAGAAAAAAAACCAGCCCTGCTGCCGACAAGCTCCTCCAGTGCCTTTAGAACCAGCTTGGCCCTGAGAGGTGATGGCAAGTTCTTAAATTCCTCCCTGTCAAAAAAAATAGCGCCACCCCGGCAGGGCTCATAACGCCTTAGTTTCACGTACAAACGGGAGGCCTCCTCCTCTATATAATTATCGGTTTCTCTGGATATAGCTGACAGCCGCAGCATCTCATGACAAAACCGGGGATTATAGCTTTCAATAAGAGGGACCAGCTCTTTTCTTATTGAATTCCTGAGGTATTTTTTACTCTTATTGGAACTGTCCTCCACATATGATATACCTTTACTGGCAGCAAATGCCGCAATCTCAGAGCGCCTTGTTTCAATGAGAGGGCGAACGATATTACTCCTTACGGGAGGGATCCCTGCCAG
>JADFVX010000085.1 GCA_015222755.1 Pseudomonadota bacterium
CCCTTTTTATCCTTAGACCCTTCAAAGCTGTCGGCCATGTATAGGACCTTTTTGAAGCCCGCATTGAGAAGCACCATGGCCGCCACCTTCGCCCTTCCACCGCTGCGGCAGAGCATGATAAGGGTGGTGTCTTTGGAATAACGCTCCTCTACATCTTTCACGAAATTGGCGTTCGTGTCCCAGCCTGGATAGAACTTGAGCGGGATGTTCGGCACACCGTTGGGCAGGTCCGGGTGACCGACAAACTCGTATTCGGCCCTTGTCCTTATGTCGACAATAAAGGTGTTCTTGGGACTTTTCATCACCATCTTGTAGGACTCTTTGGAGTCGATCCCCACCGGCTCCACTCCTGCAAATACAGGGCTTTGAATCAATAGAATCGCAACTGCTAAAAGCAAACCTCTCTTGGCTATTTTCATTTAGTTCTCCTTCTTACTTGATTATTTGTTCTGAACAGAGAGATGAAAATTATAGCAATTTTTTCATAAATGCTCAGAAAATGGGTGCTATGATGTGCATTTTTTACAGGTTGATATGCCTAATATCGAATAGATGGGACAGATGCCAACAAGTCCTGTTACCAGGGGTATGATCCCGATTAGCCCCCAGAGGCTCTTGGGACCTATAGCAACGAGGGATAATAGGACAACCCCCACAGCAATCCGAATTACTCTCTCTATTCCACTCTCATTTGCCTTCATCTTGTCTTCCCTCCTTTTTCTATCCTTTTGTCCTTGATTTTGCCGATGAAAAAAAATCATAAAGGTAGATCCCCAAACCAAGGGTAAAGGTGATACCGAAGAAGAATCTCAGGCCGTAGAAGAGTGCTATATGTTCCTGTGCTTCCATGAAGGGCATACCCAGAATCCTCTGCAGGTAAACCTGAACAATACCTGCACCAGTAAGTGACAAGCCCATAAATAGCATGGAAATAACCATCGTCCAGAAGGCGATGACCTCAGCCTTCTGATTAAGAGACTCCTGATTCCTTAAATTGGGAACAGCGTAAGATATCATGGCGATGACTATCATTACATAAGCGCCGAAAAAGGCCATATGTCCATGGCTGGCGGTTATCTGTGTACCGTGTGTATAATAGTTGATTTGCGGCATGGTATGCAGAAAGCCCCAAACTCCGGCTCCCACAAAGGACATGATAGTCGTTCCCACTGTCCATAGGATTGCGGCCTTGTTTTGATGGCTCCTGGTTTTCTTGCTTAGCATATCAAAGGAGAAAGCGATCATTGCCGCAAAGGGGAGAACTTCAAAGACAGAGAACCATGCTCCCCATGTCTGCCAGAATTCGGGAGCGCCAATCCAGTAGTAGTGATGACCGGTGCCGATTATACCGGTAATAAAGGTAAGTCCGACAATTATATAGAGCCACTTTTCAGCGACCTCCCTCTCTGCCCCGGTAAGCTTGATGAGCAAAAATGAAAGGATCGCCGCCATGATGAGCTCCCAGACACCCTCAACCCAGAGATGCACGACCAACCACCAGTAGTACTTGTCAACGATCATATTGTCCGGCTTAAAGAAGGCAAAGAGATATAAAAGTGCCATCCCTATAAAGCCGATTAACAGGACTATCGATGTACTCGTTCTTTTCTTCCCTTTGAGCATGGTCATTGATATGTTATAGATGAACATCAAGACCACTATCACGATGGCAACCTTAATAATAAAAGGCTGCTCGAGAAACTCTCTTCCGTCATGCCACCTGAAAAGATAGCCGACTACGGCGGTAACCCCTCCTGCCAGAAAGAGCCAGAACTGCGTTATGGCAAGCTTGACACTGTACAGTTCTCCTTCTACCTCTTCCGGAATCAGGTAATAGGTGGAACCCATAAAGCCAAAGATCAGCCAGACAACAAGAAGGTTGATATGTATCATGCGGGCAATGTGAAAAGGTATTGCCGGGAACAGAAAGTCAGGCCACATATACTGAGCGCCAATAATTAGTCCGAAGACAATCTGACCGGCAAAGAGCAGCATCGCCGCAACAAAAAACGGGTAGGCTACTTGCTGCGATTCATATTGATACTTCATCGTTCCCTCCTTTGCTACATTTATATTTTAATGATGCCTTTACCCTTCTTTGTTGGGCGGCCAGTTGCTGGCATTAACATTGTTCATCCACTTAAAAAACTCAACAAGTCCGTCAATATCTTTCTCTGAGAGGTCAAACTGAGGCATCCTCCTGGTCCCACCCCAGCCGTGCTCAGCAGTTATTTCTAATATCTCTCTCACACCTTCCTCACCCAGTCTCGTTATCACATTCCCCAGCTCCGGAGCATAATAAGCTCCCTCTCCGAGAAGGGTATGACAGTCGATGCAGACGTGTTTTTCCCAGACCTTTTTCCCCCAGACAACCTCTTCCGAAATATTTTCGGGGTGTGTTCTCTCCGGAAAACTGGCGTGTGTCAAGTAGGTCAGCACAAGAAAGATCACCAGGGTAAGTCCACTACCTCCAATACAGATATTTCTTACTGAAGACTTTGTCATGTTTCCCCCTCTTTTATTTGTTTTTTCTTAATCTTTAAGCATATCAAAGTATAAATGTAAGTCAAAAATTTTATTTATCCATACGGATTGAAATGTTGTACATACGAAGGATTTTAAAAATTAACATTTCCAATAAGTAATGAGGGTTAATATTTGTGATGTTTTTTATGAAGCCGGTAGTGCTTAATCCCTATCCTGTTTCCCGGCAATACACTTCTTTTTGCATAATATTAAAAAAACCTTTTAATCCCATGTGAAAATAGATAAAATTCCGAGTTTATATACTAATGCTTCATTTTTAAGGGAGGTTCTTATTCATGTCGGACAGAGGACAATGGAAGAGTGAATTCGGCTTTGTTTTGGCTGCTGTAGGTTCTGCGATAGGTCTTGGTAACATTTGGCGTTTTTCCTACATGGCATATGAAAACGGTGGAGGTGCCTTCATGATTCCCTACATCTTTGCGCTTCTTACCGCAGGCATACCGCTTCTCATACTTGAGTTTGGTATAGGTCACGAGCGCATCGGCAGTGCACCGCTTGCATTCGCCAAGATAAACCGCAGGTGGGAGTGGCTAGGTTGGTGGGCTGTCATCTTCGTTATGTTTGGAATTGTCCTCTACTACACGGTAATTATTGCATGGTGTCTCAATTTCTTTAAATACTCTTTTACCCTGGCCTGGGGGGATGATACGCAAAAGTTCTTCTTGGAAGAGTTCCTGCAATTATCGGATTCACCTTTTCCAACTGGTAACGTGAGAACACCTATAATTGTGTCACTAGCAATTATATGGTTCCTTAATTGGGCTATTGTGTACAGGGGTGTTCAGAAAGGAATAGAAACGGCTAACAAGATATTTATGCCACTTCTTTTTATTCTTACTGCTATCCTCGTTTTCTGGTCATTGACACTTGATGGTGCAGGGGCTGGAATAGAGGCATATCTTAAACCTGATTTTTCAAAGATCACAAAGCCTAAGGTATGGATAGATGCATACAGTCAGATATTTTTTACATTGAGCCTGGGCTTCGGAATTATGATCACTTATGCCAGTTACCTGCCTGCGAAATCTAATATCACAAAAAGCGCCTTTACAATTGCCCTTATTAATAGCGGTTTTTCAATTTTCGCAGGGCTTGCTACTTTTTCCGTGCTCGGCTATATGGCCTTACAACAAGGTGTGAATGTTGATGATGTTGTTAAAGAAACGATAATTCTTGCTTTCGTTGCCTATCCAAAAGCAATGACTCTTCTTCCCGGTGGGAATGTTTTCGGGGCCATCTTCTTCTTCAGCCTTGTGGTGGCCGGTCTTTCTTCATCAATATCCATCATTGAGGCCTTTGTGTCAGCTGTTGTAGACAAGTTTGGGGTGAATAGGCAGGCATTGATTACCTACACTGCTGTTTTCGGGTTTTTGGGGTCTGTGGTCTTTACGACTCAGTCAGGCCTTTTATGGCTTGACATTGTAGATCACTTTATTACCACCTACGGGCTGATTGTAGTTGGAATACTGGAGTGTATACTGGTGGGATGGCTATTCAAATTTGAACTGATTAAAAAACATATTAATAAGGTGTCAAGTATTCATGTTGGCACTATATGGGGATTTCTGATCAGGTTCTTTGTTCCCGTTATACTGTTAATTATTCTTATTTTCAACCTTGTAACAGAATTAAGCCAGCCCTATGAAAACTACTCATGGACTTCACTTATTCTAATAGGAAGGGACTGGTTGCTGGCTACACTTGTGGCTGGGTTCTTAATTGCTTCAAGGCCCTGGAAGACAGAGCGGCACAAGGAAGAGGGGCGTGCATCCTAGATACTCTAAACATTCTTGCAGCGAAGAAGTATTGCTGTTAGTCTTAGCTCTTAATTGAGGGTTTTTTATGAAGCTGGAAAGAAAAGCAAAGCATGTAATCGCAGTAGGTGGCGGTAAGGGCGGAGTCGGAAAGAGTGTCTGTTCCGCAGCCCTTGCCTTTGCCTTATCGAAAAAAGGTAAAAGAACGGTGCTTGCTGATTTTGACCTGGGTGCTGCAAATCTTCACACCTATCTGGGCCTCAACGCTGCCTGTACGCTTACGGATTTTATGCATAAAAAGGTAGAATCCCTTGAAGATGCGATAGTTCCTACAGGTTTTGAAAACCTTTCATTCCTTAGCGGAGGCGATTACAGTTTTGGTGCTGCAAACCCTGCCCACTGGATGAAGCTAAAGGTTATGCGTCATATCCATGCCATAGATGCCGATTTTGTGATCCTGGACCTGGGGGCCGGTACAAGTTACAACGTGCTGGATCTTTTCGGTACAGCCGACAAGGGTATTGTAGTAACGGTACCGGAGCCTGGAGCGGTTATCAATGCCTATGCATTTTTAAAGGGAGCGCTTTTCAGGAAGATTCATACTGTATTCGGACGGCATACAAAGATAGGGCCTGTGATTGACAAAATGGTCAATAGTGGCGAGTCTCATGGAACATTTGGTCTTCATACCTTTAAAGAGATAATTGAAAAGAGTGACCCCGATCTGACACCTCTTATTAATGAGATAGGTGAGTGGTTTAAACCCTTACTTCTTGTAAATATGACAAAGGGAGATGATCACCAGATAATTGAGAACCTTGAAGGGCTTTGCAGCCGAAAACTCGGTGTGGAGTTACAGGAGCTGGCATCTGTCCCGGCTAACAGGGAGCTTAGCCGCTATCTTATGAACATGCTTGATTTTTTTGTTTCATACAGGTCGGCTGACATTATGGCTGGAATAAACAGGGCTGCAGATTCACTTCTGGGAGAAATAAATACGGAAGCCGCTGAAGAAAGGGTGTTCAGGACTGATTTTGATGATGATATTCTCCAAGGAATCAGCAAGCTTATAGACGGCCTTGATGATATGCTTTTTTTAACTGTCAGCAAAGAACTTATGAAGTGCCGTCTATTTTTTAAGCCCTTATATGTTATTAAGGCACTTGTAGGAATGGGTGTTGATGATGATCTTTTTTTCTGCCCTGATTGAGCTTGTTTGAATAAGCAGTGCAGGCCTGCCTTCTTTCAAGGATTAAGACGGAGGCTGAGGGTTTCTGTATGACGGGATACTATCATGCCTATGGAACAACTGTAGTTCTGTCCCAATTATCATCGTGAGGTCTCATAATTGAAGGATTTAACTACGTCTCCTTCCATGAAGGTAATGCTAAGCCGTTGAAATTCTTCTTCCAACTTGTCTCCCATTAACGGAACGCTGGCCCTTATATAGAGGTAACTCCATATCTCCATACCCTCATCATCCTTACCTGTCATCTGCGGCTGTCCAAAACTTTTTTCAATATCGCTCTTTAATGTGCTTCCTCTTTCAATCAGATCAATTTGACTGATGGTAAAAGGTCTGCCGCTTTTTACCTTGATCGGGCCACAAGCGAAAAGGGCCGTCATAATTACGGTCAAAATAAAGAGTTGAAAGGTGTATTTCAAAGGATTCATACTAAGCTCCTGTTATTTACACTAATACTAGCCTTTGATAGTCTTTCTGTCAAATAGAGTGAAACCGGTTTATACTTGACTTGCCATAAGCAAGCCTCTATTTTATTACATTTTTTTAACACTAGCTACAAGGAAATCCATGATAGTAAAACCAAAGCTGATTTTCACTCTTATCATATTATTCTTTTTTATTATGCCAGTAGTCTCCGCTGCAGGGCTTCGCTTGAATGTTCTGACGTCATTTTTACCTGTTTACATATTTACAAAAAATGTAACAGCCGGCATAGATGGTGTGAATGTTGACTGCCTTTTGTCCGGTGATGCAGGGCCCCATGATTACCAGATGAGGCCCGGTGATATGAGGAAGGTCGAAGCTGCAGATATTATCATCATGAATGGTCTTGAGGTAGAGGGTTTCCTGGAAGACGCGCTTGAAAACCTTAAGCTGAAGAGCCCCCCCCTTGAGAGTGCCGCCTATTTGCCGCTTATTGAGATGAAAGATGAAGAAGATGATCACCATCATGATGGTAACTATAACCCCCATACCTGGGTAAGTCCTAAAATGGCGGCAATGCAGGTGAGGGCGATTGCCGCATACTTGGGTGAAGTCGATCCTGAGAGAGCTGCCATATACAGAAACAATGGTGACCTCTACGCAAAGCGGCTGGAAAAGCTCCACCTGGAGATGGTGGAAATGGTTGACCAGCTTGAGAACAGGAAGATCGTCACATTTCATGATGCCTTTGATTATCTTGCCCGTGATATAGGTCTTGAGATAGCGGC
>JADFVX010000013.1 GCA_015222755.1 Pseudomonadota bacterium
CAGCATAGTCCCCATGGTGCTACAGAACTTACATACACAATTTTTCCTTATAAGGTCGCCTGCCACAGGCAGCTTAAGAAATACACGGTCGCATACTGCCCTGCCCTTTTTTGTTGCATAGTATTTTTTGAAGCCCCACACTCCCCCGAACATGCCGCCAAAGATAGCGTACCAGTATGATTGCAGGAATTCGCTCAGATTGATGACAATCTGAGTTGGAAGGGGCAGGGTCCCTCCCAGATCTGCAAACATAGATTCAAAGACGGGGATAACGAAGAGAAGGAGTCCTGCTGTAATAACCATTGCAACAACAACAATTGAAGCGGGATATACCATTGCTGACTTTACCTTGCTTTTCAGCTTCTCTGTCTTTTCAATATATTCGGCCAACCTGTTAAGAATAGTATCCAGGATACCGCCTATCTCACCGGCGGCAACAAGGTTCACAAATAGGGTGTCAAATATTTTGGGGTGTTTTTTTAGTGCGTCGGCAAAGGTAGAGCCTGCCTCAACATCATCCTTCACCTGAAGAATTGTCTTTTTAAATGTTGGATTGGGCTGCTGCCCCCCCAGAATATCAAGGCACTGGACAAGGGGCAGGCCTGCATCTATCATAGTGGCAAACTGGCGTACAAAAATGACCACATCTTTCTGGGTTACCTTTTTGCCGCCACCTCCAAAAAGCTTAATCTCTTTTGGCTTGGCCTTGACCTTGACGGGGACCATCTGTTGGCGTTTGATAAAATCATTGACGGCAGCTACATTATCTGCCTCCATCTCTCCCTTTTTGACCTGGCCATCTCTCGCCTTGGCTTCCCACTTATATACAGGCATATCCGCTTTCTCCTATTTCCTGGCAGGGCTTGATGGGCGCCCGGCAGGTCCCTTTGCAATTATTTGCCGCAGTTCATCAATATCCGACGAGCGTGACATTGCATCATTCATAGTTATTTTTCTTTGGAGGTAGAGATTTGCCAGTGCCTGGTTCATTGTCTGCATACCGAATTTTTCCTGTCCGACCTGCATCTGCGAGTATATCTGGTGGACCTTGTCTTCCCTTATCAGGTTCCTTATGGCCGGGTTGGGAACCATGATTTCCAGCGCCAGGCAGCGCCCCTTACCATCCGCTGTAGGAAGCAATACCTGAGAAAGCACTCCTTCCAGTACGAAGGAAAGCTGGGCCCTTACCTGGGGTTGCTGATAGGCCGGGAATACGTCTACAACACGGTTTATAGTCTGGGCACATGAGTTTGTGTGCAGTGTGGCGAAGCAGAGATGCCCCGTTTCAGCAATAGTCAGTGCGGCCTCTATTGTTTCCATATCTCTCAACTCGCCGACCAGCACGACATCCGGGTCCTGCCTGAGTATGGACTTAAGCGCCCTTTTAAAACTCACTGTGTCGGCCCCTACTTCTCGTTGATTAACGATGCAGTTTTTGTGGGGATGTACAAATTCTATAGGATCTTCAATCGTAACAATATGCTCGTGCCTCTCCACATTAACTCTGTCGACCATAGCGGCCAGCGTTGTAGATTTACCGCTGCCTGTTGGGCCCGTGACAAGGACAAGCCCCCTGGGTTTGTCGGACATGGTCTTTACAACAGGAGGAAGTTTAAGATCCTCAAAGCTCTTTATCTCAAAGGGTATGGCCCTGAATGAACCTGCAACCGCGCCTCTTTGCATAAATATGTTTGCCCTGAAGCGGCTAAGACCTTTTACACCAAAGGAGAGATCAAGTTCATTTTCTTCTTCAAACTTGTGTTTTTGTGAGTCTGTCAGGATGCCGTAACAAAGCTGCTTCGTCTGCGTTGGATCAAGGGGCTGCGTTTTCAGCGGAACCAACTCCCCGTTTACACGGAGCTGGGGGGAAGACCCCGTAGTTACGTGCAAATCGGATGCCCCTTTGTCAAACATGACCTTAAGCAACTGATGAAGTGTAAAATTTTGTTCCGCCACAAGTACCCTCCGTTTCTATCCTTTATCAGGGACAGTACCACGAACGGTTTCTTCCATGGTTGTTATCCCTGCTTTTATTCCCTTAAGTGCGCTCATACGTAGCGTGTCCATCCCGCCTCGTATCGCTTCTGCCTTGATTTCCGGGACAGAGGCCCCTGTCAGCACTGCCTCTTTGATGGCGTCACTGATGACCATGACCTCGTAAAGGGCGACACGTCCCTTGTAACCTGTCCCGCCGCAGGCATCACAGCCTTTCCCTTTGTAAACGGTAAAATCCGTATCATCGGGCTCAAAACCTACATCTATAAGCGCCTGCTTGGGAACCTTTTCCGGCTCCTTGCATTCTGTACATATCCTGCGAGCCAGCCTCTGGGCAACGATCACGTTCAGTGATGAGGCAACCAGAAAGGGCTCAACTCCCATATTCAAGAGACGGTTTATGGTTTCGGGAGCGTTGTTTGTGTGCAAGGTACTTAATACCATATGACCCGTCAGTGCCGCTTTGATGGCTATCTCTGCCGTTTCAAAGTCCCTTATCTCCCCAACCATGATGATATCCGGGTCCTGCCGAAGGAAAGACCTTAGAGCGGCCGCAAAGTTAAGGCCGATATCATCATGCATCTGTACCTGATTGATACCCATCAGGTTGAACTCGACGGGGTCCTCGGCGGTCATGATGTTTTCGCTTTCTTTGTTCAGATCGCTAAGGGCCGAATAGAGCGTCGTTGTCTTACCGCTTCCCGTTGGACCTGTGACTAGGCACATGCCGAAGGGCTTGTGGATCTCACCCAGAAAGTCCTTCAGTTGCTCTTCACCGAAGCCGAGCTTGGTCATGTCCAACTGGAGGTTGGACTTGTCAAGCAGTCGCATGACCACCTTCTCACCAAAAAGACAGGGGAGTACGGAGACGCGGAAGTCCATCTCGCGCTTTCTGCCCATCTTCAGCTTTATCCTGCCGTCCTGGGGAAGCCTTCTCTCAGAAATATCAAGTTGGGACATGATCTTGATCCGGGAGGTGATGGCATTTTTGATCTTTATGGGAAGACCCATTGCCTTCTTTAGGACGCCGTCCAGCCGGTAACGTACACGAAAGGCCTTTTCGTAGGGTTCGATGTGTATATCGCTAACGCCGAGCTTTGCCGCCTTGATCAGTATTCCGTTGACCAGTTTAACGATAGGTGCATCGACCTCTTCCGTTCCAGCCTCCTCGTCCTCCGCATCTACGATCTCAACATCGTCAACGGCGCCGTGGACAAGATCGTCAAAGTCATCTACATCGACTACTTCACCGCCTTCTTCTTCACCTTCGAACATGCCGGTAGAGTCATCGTCTTCATCGAAGGCATAGTCCTTTGCATCAAGGCTCATCTTTTTGGCTTCATCGCCGGCAGTCTTGCCTTTTTTGCCATAAAAATCCTTGATGGCATCTATAATGGTAACCTCTGCGGCAACTACGGCTTCTACGTTGTAGCCAGTCATAAACTTGATATCATCAATGGCAAATATGTTGGAGGGATCTGCCATGGCCAGAACAAGTGTGGCTCCGACACGATTTATGGGAATAACAAAATACTTCTTTGCAACATCGAAGGGGACAAGTTTTATGACTTCAGGGTCTATCTTGAAGTCGGAAAGGTTTATAGAAGGAACACCGTACTGTTTGCTAAGGAAGGTTGTAAGCTCATCTTCAGTGAGGTATCCCTTTTTAGTCAGATGGTAGCCCAGGCGTCCACCAGCGCTTTTTTGTTCCACGAGAGCCTGTTGCAACTGCTCTGCAGTTATCAGTTTTTCCTTTACAAGTAATTCGCCAAGCTTTGGTGCCATAGAGATATCCCTTAAATCTTGTAAGTTTTACAGACCAGAGTCCCAATTTTATAACAATCGACTATGAAGTCAAGTAAATAACCTATTTCAGGTTCGCTTTAAACAAGCCTTGCTACTGGCCTTAAAGCTTTACAAAGAAGCCGTTTTTCTATTACCTCACCGATCTGCCCCTTGGAAAAAGGAGGTTTTGAGCCTTGCCCCTGAGACCGGGAACAATCTTTATGGCTTCGGAGAACTGCTTTACTCCCTCTGAGCGCATACCCTGAGATATAAGGTCTGCACCGGAATCAAATCGGCAAAACCCGTAGATGGCTATGGCCTTACCTATATCCAGGTCTTTAACGATATTATTGCTCAGCAAGCCCCGACTAACGTAGGTCGACCATACCGAGACATCTGCTTTAGCACCTTTCGGCTCATTACGGTAGACTACGCCATGTGAAGCAAAATGAAGTTTCCTTATGGGGTAGGAATATTTTGATGAATAATCTATATAGCTCCGTCTTTTGCCGAGGTTTTCCCGGGTTATATACTCAACGACCATGCCGGGAGACCTGTGCCTTGCAGGTACACGCCTGATCCTGCTGTTTTTCAAGTCAGCTATCTCATCGACATACCAGTCTGATGCCAAATGAGGAGTATGGAGCAAGAGCGCGCCGGGCTTATACTTTTCAACATAGTTCAGGTACCACAGAGGGAAGGCTCCGCTGTCTCCCCAGGTAAATAAAATACCTTTTGGAGAAAGCGACTTGAGCGAGTTACTGGCATAGTCATAGGCTATGAAATTTCTGCTTCTGTCATTTTTTTTAAAATGCTTATAAAAAGGCAGGGCAGGCATTGCCGTGAGCATAATCAGCCAGAGCGCAATCAAGACCTTCCCCGCATAGGCACTGCCATTCAGCCTTTTGCCGGCTACCTTAAGGCAGTTCAGACCCCAGAAAAGCCCTACTCCTATCCAGGGGGCAAAGACCATATAGCTTGGAGTATGAAATGCCTCGTAAAGAAAGATATTCTCTCTTGGCGCACTGCTGTATATTATGAGGCCCACGCTAAGGACTCCCAGAACAGTAAAACTTATCAGGGCAAAAAGCCAGGCTCTGCGGAAAAACCTCAAAAGACCTGCAATAGCTACAATAAAACCTGTAATAGTATACTCATAGGGCAGATTGATTGTCTGCAGCTGCTCCCAAAAAAGCGGCCAGTCTCTGTAGATCTCTCCCTTGGGATAACCCTCCCTGAAAAACATCCAGCTAAACTGCGTCCATGTTTCCGGGTTGCCCCAGTTCATAAGCAGGTCTGCAGTGGCCCGTACAGGCATATAAAGATAAACTGAAAAACCGAGGATAAAGAATGCAAGGCACAAAAATATCTTTTTTATATCAAAGAGATATTGCCACCTTGTTGCCAGAATAACAAAAAAACCCACTGGAACCACAACCAGGATGGTGTGGTGGTCGCCAAATCCAAGGCCAAAGAGAAAGGCGAAAAAGTAAAAAAGCCGCGCGTTGCCCTTCTCCGCGTCACCGCCCCGCTTCCGCTCATGATCGTGCCAGACAAGGGTCGTAAGAATAAGCAGGGCGACAATAAAAGTATTCAGGGTATAGACTTCCGACATATTTGTCTGCCCCCACTGGTTCAGTGAAAAGGCAAACATCAAAGACGAACTGAGAGCAGCCAGATTGATGAAAAGCTGTTCCTTCTCCTCAGTGAAAAGGCGTTTCATTACATTTAAGGTTATAAGATAAATAACCATTACCGCCAAGGCGCCAAAGAAGGCGGAGGCAATGTTAACACGAAAAGCTATATTACCCAGGGGGATGTAGGAAAAGATATGGCCCAGCAGGACATAAAGAGGATAGCCTGGAGGGTGTGATATCCCCAGTGTTGCCGCTCCCGATATCAACTCTCCACTGTCAAAGAAAGAAACGGTAGGGGTCAGGGTTGTCATGTAAACGGCAAAAGGTATTAAGAATGTCGCCAGAACAAGAATGCGTTCTGTTTTTATATATACCAGTTTCACAAAGGCTCCTCAAGTTTGCCTGCCCCAGGCAGCGAAAGTTTGTCCTTCCAAAGGTAAAAAAGGCCCACCAGCGTTATAGGGAAAAAATTTATCGCGTGAAGTGTGATTGCAACCGACAGGGCCTCTTCTTCGGGGATATTAAAGAGACCCAGAGCCGTTGCACAGGCATAGTGAAAGGTGCCAATATACCCGGGGGAAGAGGGTATTGCAACTGCAATAGCTATTATTACCAGGATAAAAACAGAAACAGCAAAGGGATAGCTATAACCAAATGACAGAAGTACGAGACTTATAGGCACTGCGGAAAGAACCCAGACGCAAAGAGAGTACAGGCTTATCGGCAACAGGTGTTTACCGGCACTTACCACAGACAATCCCGAGGCAAAGGCATCAACAAGGTCGGCAACTTTCCCCGCTATACTTTGGGAAAACGGGACTATAATCTTGTCCAGTATTTTCTTGAATATGTCCTTGTGTTTTTTAAAGTAAAAAAGCATGGTTAGTGCAGCAAAAAAAAGCAAGGCAGAGACGCCTCCCACCTTTCTAATGGTGGACTCAAGATCACTGTATTCCGGTGGAAGGCTTAGCGCGTAAAGCAGGTAAAGCATAAACAAAACAAGGGTGAATGTGTCTAGTATTCTCTCAACAATTATAGTTGCGAAAGATGCACTGATGCTGATATCTTCTTTTTTAGCTATAGCGTAAGACCTTAAAAACTCGCCTATCCTTGCGGGAAGTATGTTGTTTCCCATAAAGCCTATAGATGTTGCTGAAAAGAGGCTGGCTATCTTCACTTTCTTTATCGGCTCCACAAGGTGTCCCCACCTGGCAGCGCGTAAAAAAAACTGGAACAGGGTAATTGCCGCTGCAGGAAGTATGTAGCGGTAGTCTGCCCTGCTAAAGACAGAACCAAGCTCAGCATAGTCGACTTTTCTAAATGCCAGCCATATAAAAAAGAAGCTTATAGCAATTCCAGCCCATACCTTAAGTTTCATCTCTCCCTTTTTCGGCAATCTCTTTTGCCGCGGCTACGTCTTTTTGAATTTGAATTGAAAGGGCCTCAGGTGAGGGGAAAGCAATTTCCCCCCTTATTCTATCTATAAAGTCGACCCTTATGCTCTCTCCGTAAATAGAGCCATTAAAGTCCACGATATGGACTTCTATGCTCCTCTCTTTTGTATCAAAGGTCGGCCTCACGCCAACATTGGCTGCCCCCGCCATAGTATTTCCACCGACCTCAACATTTACGGCATATACGCCATTTCCAGGGAAAAGCTCCCCCTCTACATCAATATTTGCCGTTGGAAAGCCAAGCTGTTTCCCCCTATTATCACCTCGAACAACTTTTCCTTCTACTGAATATGGCCTGCCCAGAAATGAGGCTGCAATGGAGACATCACCCTCTGCAATATGCTGACGTATTTTTGTGCTGCTTACTATCTCCCCGTTTATCTTGAGGGCCTCAACGATATGAACATCAAATCCGGCAGTCGCCCCCTTTTCAGACAGCAATTCTATTGTGCCCTCTTTACCTTTGCCAAATGTAAAATCATGACCCACAACAGCCATCTGGATTTTCAGCTTATCACATAGTATCTCATCTACAAATGAAGCAGGATGCTGCGCTGCAAACTCTTTTGTAAAATCGGCCAGTATAACGGCATCAATGCCTGCATCTTTAATCAGCTTAAGCTTTTTTGAAAGTGTAGTGATGAGGGGAGGTCCGAGTTCCGGCCTCAGGACCTTTACAGGGTGCGGTTCAAATGTAAAGAGGACAGCTTCAACGCCACGCTTTGTGGCAAAGGCTTTTAATTGTTTAAATATCCCCAGATGCCCCCTGTGGACACCATCAAAATTACCCAGGGTGATGACGGGCGAATCGAACTTTCCCTCAAGCCCTTCCATCCCTCGATAAACCTGCATCAGATAAGCTATCCTCCGGTTTCAAAAGGACTTTATATTACTTGAAGGTAGGCTGTTTGTCAAAATCTTTTGCGATGTAGAGGCTCTGCCTGCAGTCATTGCGCCCGAGCGAAGCGACAAAGTGCTCTTGGGGTGCGAGCCCACAGGCGTGGCAAGCTATTTGATTCCTTTATCCAGGAAATTACAGCTGGGAATTATAGCCTGAGAAATTAAAAGGAAAAGCTGGAGTTAAGACCATGGTCTTGCGCGTTTAGCACTTCTCAAACTTACACCGCCTCATATACGTCAGTGCTTTGCACTCCACAGGTATCTCTGGCCTCCACTTCCATACAGGAACTTGAGCCCTGCCGGGCGCATATAAAAAAGGCCCCCAATAATCTGGAGGCCTTTTTAGTTAAACTATGTACCAGATACTTAGCCGACGTAGCTGACCTTGCTCGCCGCAGTCCTTGTATCCATGTTCCTGCCTCTGTTCTGGTGATCATCCACCTCTATGGCAGTACCGATCATCCTGCCGAAGAGGAAGGTGGTGAAACCTGCGCTCTCAACCTCAGCATCGCTTATCTTGCCGTCGTTGTAGAGGCCCCATACCATCTTGAGGAGGATAACGGCGATAACGGCATCTACGTTGACGCAGTATACGTTCTTCGTCACCTTGGTCTCGAACATCGACTCTACCATGTTGTGGTAGAAATCGAGAAATACGTTGTAGATGCCCTTCTCCTTAAAGAGTTTGCTTACGAACTGCTCCCTCGGATCGTAGTTTACGCCCTTGCCCTTGAATACGGGGTGATTGACGCATGGCACCTTGGCATAATCGATGTTGCCTGCCGCCTTCTCCCTCTTCTTGTAGTCGGCGTAGTCTTTGGAGTACTTGGTTGCAAGCGCCTTGAGGTCAATACCGTGTCCCTCTTTAGACGGATCCTTGAGACCTGCGTTTTTGAACTGGTCTATAAGGAAGGCCACCGCCTCGTAACCGTTTCCGCCGTGAGCGAAACCGGTGTGCGTGAGCATTCCCACAAAGCCCTTGTTGATCTGAACTCTTGCCGGGTCCTGAGGGCCGTCTGAGCTGACTGCGCCTTTTGCGCCCTGAGCCGAGATAGTTCCAGGGCCGTTGGAGATGATGAGTCCGAGAAGTACGCTGAACTCAAAGAGTTCCGCCTCAGTCGGCTTTTTGCCGATAAGGGCAAGGAAGGCCGTCTCGGTGAAGCTATAATTATCGATTATCTCATCAGTCTTAACGCCGCAGAAAGAATCAGCGCTGTGCTTGGCAGCAGGTACGCTTGCCCCTACAAATGCGCTGAATACAAGCGAATACCAGGGAAGCTCGCCCATGGTAAGCTTGGATATCTTCTTTCTCATGAGACCGTTCCATCCAACAGTTGCCCAGATTGCGCCGAGTACGGCGTCCTTCGAGGGCTTGCCGCCGGTTGCAGCGTCCAGGAACTTGATGAAGACTGAATCTCCACCCAGCTTTTTGGCTCTATCAAAGAATGCGCCTGCTTCGTCACCATCTGTGAGGACAGACTTTTGATCGGCAGAAAGAGAACCTGCTTTTCCAGCAGCATCGCCACCGGAGAACGGGTCTTCTATGCCATCATGTTGGAAGGTCTCTGTCATAAGTTCGATAGTGGCAATCGCCTTCTTGGCGCGCCCCTTACCTATGATGGATATTGCCGATGCAAGTACGGTATTTGGAGAGTTCTCCGCAGCCCTTGCCCCGTCTGCCGCAGCGAGCGCAACGTCACCATTCATATTAACGTATGAGTTGAATGCAAGATTGGCAAGCTTTGTCGCCTTATCTGTCGGGTACTCTTTCATGAGGGAGAATACGAGGTTCTCCTCCAGGTTCTTCTTGGATGCATCGAGGATGGAGACCTTGTGTACCCTGGTTACCTGGGTCTTCGGGTCCATCATAGAGCCACCTGAGGCGTCCTTCATGGCCTGCCTCGGGAACTGCACCCCTACCTGCCTGTTGATCGCATCGATCTGCTCGTTATAAGGCGCCATAGCCTCAACAACAGGGACGTCCAGTTCCTTCGGAAGCTTTAAGCCCTGATCGTTGCCCATCCAGCATTTTAGTGAGAGGTCGCCAGTAGGCTCAAAGTCGGGCTTGATGCCGTTTGCTTCCATTACCTTCGTAAGCGCCTCAGGGATATGGGCGATATTGATAACAACGGCGCCTTTTTTAGAAAAGACAGGGTTTTCAGGCGTGTAGATATCATCCACACCGAAGTAATCCATAAACCACTGCTCTTTGGCTACAGCATTGTCGCCGGAACCTGCAAGCGATCCAGCATGTCCACATGCCTTGGTAAGTTTCGCCTTCCAACGTCCAACAATACATGCAACTACCGGCTTGTCAAATTCAAGACCGTGCTCATAGTATCCACCCGGCTCAGCGTACATAACGGCTGCCTTTGAACGGTCGTCGTTATGAAATGCATGGGTAAATTCCTTAGGGCCATACTGGATGTAGACATCTTTACCTGAAGAAATGGAGGTAGTTGTTCCCCAACCTTCCGTTCCGAGGTAAACAGCGATGGTAGTAGTAAAGTTACCTGAGTTAGAAAAGAGGGCAACTGATCCCTTCAGGAGTGATTCCTCCGGGTTGTTGCCACCCAGCGCACCGCCTATCCTTATTTGCTTCCAGGAATCAGCAACACCAAGACAGTTTCCACCGAAAACATCGATGCCGTTGGGCTGACATATTGCCCTGATGATACGGGAATCCTTAACGGATACCTTTTCCGTAAGTATGATAACCTTCTTGAGGTCGGGGTTCTTTCTAACGACCTCGGCAACACCATCCTTCACGCCCGATGGGGGAAGATAGATAACGGCGGTATTGAATTTGTGTCCCGCGTCCAGTCCCTCTTTGACCGAGTTGTAAACAGGTATATCGCCTATTGAAGTTTTCAGCTTCTGCCCGGAACGTCCTGGGCTGGTGCCGAACACGATATTGCCGCCTGAATAAACATGGCTGACAGGAGTTACGGCACGGCTCTCGCCGCCAACAATATTAAGAACGCATACCTTATCGTCCTTCGTTGCTATTTCATCTAATGAATCAATTCCCACATAATAGGGGAAACCTTTTATACCTTCTTTATGCATCTCTCATTCCCTCCTTATTCAGACGCGCCGATAAGCTTGGCTACTTGTTCTTTACCCTCTTTTTCCATCCACTTGTCAGCGGCCAGGGCGTAGTTCACAACTTCACTCATGGCGCTGTCAAAGCCGAACATACGGTATGGCAGACCGAGTGATTCAACGGTGTCTCTAAGGTATGAGAGACCCCTTATAAGGTTCGGACCTCCACGACCTACAACTACGTAAAGTGGCGTTGGGCCGTAGGTCTGGAAATACCACTTAAGCGCATCAGCCATGGCCCTGAATGTTTCAAAGATGTCGGTATTGTTCGCCTTTCCACCGATCAAAAAGAGTACGTTGGACTGCTTAAGCCAATACTTAAACGATATCTGTGATATCTGAAGCATCTTCTCGTATGGAGGGTTACCGCCGAAGTCGGAAGAAATAGTTGCTCTGTCACCAAGGAGTTCAGTAACAAGCGCATTAGCACCGCCGCCGAAGGTCGGTGCGGTAATAGTGCCCTTGTCGTTCATTACAAAGACGTCAGATTGACCCTGATAGGTCCTTAGCTGATTGATCTCCTGCTCGAATTCTGAGTAGTCTGATGCAAACAGGTGTGATGGTAGATTAAGACGCTTCCATGCTGGATCGTCCTGATCAAATGAACCCTTGAAGTCGCATGCAACCGGTACAAGCCTTCCCTTTGCGTTTGGCTTCATCCTGATAGGATTAATCTCAAGCATGTTCATGCCGTAGTTGTTGTAGAGTGTCCAGAGCTTCGGCAGGTTCTGCACTAGCGGTGAGATTATTTCCTTTGGTGCGCCGAGGTCTTCCAGCGCATTTGCGATATGAAATGCCTTTAGCCCTGTAAGTGGGTCAAATGGTATAACGGCTATCTTGTCTGCAGGAAGTTCCTCGATATCAACGCCACCGTGGTGGGTGATGGTCATGATCGGAGCACGAAATTCGGTGCTGTCAGAGATAGCGAAGTAGACCTCGTGCTCAGCCGGAACGCCTCCCTCGAAGGTTACGCCATCAGCCTTGGCAGATGTTGTCCCATGAACATGCTCACAGAAGTAGAGCCTCTCTTTTTCCGAAATTGCATGAGTAATATCCGTTGCCCTTCCGATAAGACCGGATTTACCTTTTTTACCAACACCGCCCTTAAAGATCGGCTTGATAAATACCTGCCCGCACTTCTCGATGAGACCTTTGATCTCATCAACACTCGCCTCCGGGCCGAGGACTTCAGCTCTCGGGTATTCCACACGGTCGAGAAGTTTCCCTCCCCATAACAAACCTGTCAGTTGCATCCTTTTCCTCCTGAATATCTGCTGCTTTCTTAGTAGTTATTTTTAAAATAAAGGCCGAAAGAAAACACCTCTTATACAGATATTTGCTCAAAAAATCAAGTTATTTCGCTTGGAATGGGTCTTTTCGCTGGAATGGTAGTGGTGTAAGTTGGGAAAGAAAAAGGCGGGGCTTATGCCCCGCCTTTTAAAGTCTAGCCTTTAAGAGCCGCCTCTACCAGTGCGTTGCACTGAGCGAGTATTTCTTCCGGATCTTTACTGTGCATGTCTGCGGTCTGCTTCACCGTCTCTATCGCCATGCCCGGACAGCTGAAACATTCTCCGCCATAATTATCTTCAAGCACCTTTTTAGTTTCAGGGTAAACCTGAATCATATGACCCACAGGGGTGTCAAGCTTAACCATGTCACCTCTCTTAAGAGATAGCTGCTGTGCGGGCACCTCTGGTGCAGAAGCCGCAGCAGGCTCCACCTTGGCATCTTCTTCGGAGATAGGGCCATTAAGCTTGGCCAGGAGCTCATCAAGATTTACGCCTCGAATCTGGCAGGCCGTTTTCAGCACCAATTTTTCTCCCATGGTCTTACGCTTTTCGGGATCAGACAGCGCCTTGAAGCCGGCATTGATAAATACATTCAGAGTTTCAGGTCTCTTTTCAAGTATCTCACCAATCTTCATACTACCTGTAAAGGTAATATCTGAGGGCTTCGGCCCCGATGAGGCAGGTGTCGCTGCGGCAGGGGCGGCAACAGGTTCCTTCCTTTCCGTCATTATCATTACGGGAATAAGGTTAAATGCGAAGATCATAACAGCCAGCGTACTGAAGCCTGCAAACATTGCGAAGAGCATGCTTGCAGTCTTGTTGTCAATATCGATATAACCGCCTGCAGCGTAGGTAATCATCATCCCTATAAGTCCTATGTTTGCCGTAAAGTAATGGACAGGTACAAGCTTGGGGAATTTGAGTGCCTTGCCCATGAAGCGGGGCAATATATGATAAGCTACACCGAAGACCATCATGGCCATGAAGCCAAAAAGATTAAGATGTATGTGAATAAAACGGAACATTGGGTCAAGGGCGTGACTAGCCATGGTCACCCCTATAAGTGTGCCTATTAGAAGATATATAACACTTGAAACAATAAACATGCGTGGGAACTTATCCATTTAACAAAACTCCTTTTTCTTTTTTTGGTTTATTTTTTTGCTGTAAGCCTTGCGGCAATAATTCCAAGTTCGTAAAGTAGCATAAGTGGTATGGCCATAAGTATCTGCGTGACCACATCCGGCGGGGTGAGTATAGCTGCAGCTATAAATGCTCCCACGAGAAAATACTTCCTGTTGCGTGCCAGACCTTCAACAGTCACAATCCCCAGCTTTGCCAGGAAGAATATAAAAATTGGCAACTCAAATGCCATGCCGAATGCCAGGAGGAGTTTTGTCGAAAAGGCAAGGTACTCCTTCAGTGACGGCAGGGCCATTATCTGGTCATTATTAAAACTCATAAAAAACTCGAAGGCAAATGGGAATACTACAAAATATCCGAATAATGCACCGCCAACAAAAAATATGACCGAGAAGAATGTAAACGGAAACATATACTTCTTTTCATTGCTGTACAGGCCTGGCGATATAAAGGCCCAGAGCTGATAGAAGATCACAGGTGACGCCAGAAGTATTCCCGTTAAAAAAGATACCTTCAGGTATGTAAAGAAGCCCTCGGCCAGACCGGTAAATATCATGGAACTCTGGTCCGGCATTACCTTGACCAGAGGCAGAGTAAGCAGGGCGAAGATATCCTTTGCAAAACTGTATGAGGCGACAAAACATGCCCCCACAGCCCAGCTTGATATCATCAGACGCTTTCTAAGTTCGGCAAGGTGCTCCGTCAGGGACGCCGTAATTTCTTCCGCGCGACCTTCTTCTGGCGATTCCTTGTCGGTCAACTTAGTGCCCCCCACCTTCCATCATAAGTATGGTATGCGGGACAAGTCCTGCAACAGCCTCGAAAGACTCTGTTGCTCCCTTGACACTTCCCGGGAGGTTTATAATAACGGTTTTTTTTCGGATACCGCTGACCCCACGGGTAAGGTATGCGCGGCTGGTTTTTTTGCCGCCTTCGCTCCTGATAAGTTCGGAAAAGCCGGGGAGTACTTTTTCTAGCACCGCTGAAGTAGCTTCCGGAGTAAGGTCTCTTGGGCCGGGGCCTGTCCCTCCTGTAGTCAGGATCAGGTCAATGCCTTTATCAGCCCAGCTGATAAGCATTTCCTCTATCTCATCTTTATTGTCGGGGATTATGGCATAAGCGGACAAGGTATAGCCTTGTTTGTCCAGTATGGCCCTTAGTGCCTGTCCGCTTTTATCTTCCGCTTCCTTGCGGGTATCTGACAAGGTCAGCACCGCTGCAGACAGTTTTCTTGTAGTCGTCATTGCTTGAGTTCAGGCCTTATTGTCAGTATCGCCTTCACTTGTTGCAGACTTGACTTCAGCCTCTATCTCATTGGCGCTGTTTTTGAAGCCCTTGATTGCCTTGCCAAGTCCCGCACCTATCTCAGGCAGCTTGCCTGCACCAAATATGATCATGATTATTACAAGGATAATGATTAATTCTGGCATACCTAAACCGAACATATATTTACTCCTGTCGTCAACAACTAAAATGTGCTTATTTTGCCTTTACCAAGACCGGGTCAAAACACAGCATTATACTTCAGAATTGTCTTTGAATCAAGAAAAACGGGTAAGGACAGGGCTTTATCAGGCTGCTTAAGCTATTATATCGAAGACTTTTTTAAGTGCCTCATCAAGCCTGGCCGGTTCTTTTCCACCAGCCTGTGCCATATCGGGGCGACCGCCACCTTTACCTCCCACAACAGGGGCAATGGCCCCAACTATCTTCCCGGCATTGAAGCGATCTGTGAGGTCTTCCGTGACCCCGGCAATAAGTGAGACCTTTTCTCCTTCGGCTGCACCAAGCACTATTATACCTGAGCCTATCTTTACTTTGAGCTGATCCATCAGGCCCCTCAGCGTCTTGCCGTCTGCCCCTTCTATATTCGTTGAAAGAACTTTCAGCCCCTTAATTTCAACGACCTTCCCCATCAGGTCACCGCTGCCTGAGGAAGCCAGTTTCTCCTTCATCCTGCCTACCTCGGACTCAAGGGCCTTCTGCTTCTGAAGTATGGCCTCTATCTTTTTACTCAAATCACCGGTATTGCCTTTAACAAGGGCAGCGATTTGCTGAAGTTCAGCTTCCAACTCATGGGCTGTCTCGTAGGCTCCCTCCGAGGTCTGCGCCTCTATTCGCCTCACACCGGCAGCAATGCCTCCCTCGGATATGATCTTGAAGGGGCCTATCTCCCCTATCCGGTCAACGTGTGTACCGCCGCAAAGCTCCATGGAGATCCCGGGAACCGTCACTACGCGGACTTCGTCTCCATATTTTTCGCCAAAAAGGGCTGTGGCGCCCTTTGCCTTGGCATCGTCTATGGACAGGTTTTCCGTCTCCACCTTTTTGTTCTCCCATATCTGCCGGTTGACTATCCCCTCGACCCTGCGAATATCTTTGGAAGAAGGCGCTGTGAAATGTGTAAAATCGAAACGAAGACGCTGGGACTCGACCATGGAACCTGCCTGCTTTACGTGGTCACCCAGAACTTGCTTGAGGGCAGCCTGAAGCAGATGCGTCGCCGTATGGTTTCGGGCAATTGTAAGCCTTTTTGATACATCAAGTTCCAGACTTACATCATCTCCCACCTTGAGGCTGCCTTTGCTCAGCACTCCGCGGTGCACAATGAGCCTATCTATGGGTTTTTTTGTGTCCATGATGCTAATCAGACCCTCACCGGAAAGGGCCGTCATCACACCGGCATCGCCTTTCTGCCCCCCCGACTCTCCATAAAAAACCGTCCTGTCGGTAACTATCTCTATCTCGCTCCCCTTATTTGCCGAAGCTACAGACTTTCCATCGCATATGATGGCAACTACCCTTGCCTCTGCCTTGCTTTCTGTATAGCCTATAAACTCGCTTGAAAGGCCCTTTTCTTTTACAAGGGCTGCATAGACTTCATCCACCTTGCTTTCGCCTGAACCTGACCATGCCTGACGGGCCATATGCTTCTGTTTGTCCATGGAGATGTCGAATCCGGGCTTGTCGACAGTCATATCTTCCTCTTTCAGTATGTCTTCAGTCAGGTCCAGGGGGAAGCCAAAGGTATCGTAGAGCCGGAATGCTATATCGCCGGGAAGGACGTTTTTGCTCTCCTTCTTCAGCTTGCCTACTTCATCTTCCAGAAGTCTCATGCCGTGATCCAGAGTATTTAAGAAACGCTCTTCCTCGTTGAGTATTACCTTTGCACAGAAGTCCCTGTTCTCCAGCAACTCGGGGTAGGCCTGCCCCAGTTCGTCGGCAACAGCTGATGATGTAAGATGAAGAAACAGCTCTGCAAGGCCAAGTTTTCTGCCGTGCCTGGCCGCCCTGCGCATAATCCTTCTAAGGACATAGCCACGCCCTTCATTGGAGGGGAGAACGCCGTCGCTTATAAGGAATGTTATTGCCCGGATGTGGTCTGCTATGACCCTCATTGAAATGTCGGCCACACTGTCATCGCCGTACACTTTACCGCTTGCCTTCTCTATATGTCTGAATATACCGGCAAAAAGGTCTGTGTCGTAGTTACTCTCCTTACCCTGCACAACCGCCGCCAGCCTTTCCAGTCCCATCCCTGTGTCTATACTCGGGTGCGGCAAGGGGCTCATGTTTCCATCTGAATCCCTGTTGGACTGCATAAAGACGAGGTTCCATATCTCCAGGTAACGGTCACAGTCGCATTCGACGTTGCACTCAGGCCTTTTGCACCCAACATTAGGGCCTTGATCATAGTGTATCTCCGAGCATGGCCCGCATGGGCCCGTATCTCCCATAGACCAGAAGTTGTCCTTTTCCCCGCACCGAACTACCTTGTCTGGAGAGAGGCCGATCTTTTCCGACCAGATCCTGCCTGCTTCATCGTCATCATTAAATATTGTAATTAGAAGTCTTTCCTTCGGCAGCTTAAGCACTTCGGTAAGGTATTCCCAGGCAAGCCTTATGGCCTCTTCCTTGAAGTAGTCGCCGA
>JADFVX010000086.1 GCA_015222755.1 Pseudomonadota bacterium
CCTTCCTGACCATCCAGCGAAGATAAAGGCACAGCCGTTTGCAGGCACTGCCATTTTTTGGTGACGGAAAAAAGTATCTGACACCGGCATCCTTCGGTAATGCCTTTCCGCCGTAAAAGGGGGCGCTGTCAAGTGAGAGCATGTAGTTAGAAAGGCCGTCAAGCAGAGGCCCTGCGTCTGCATCTCCATGCCTCTGCAGGCTCTTGAGGAGACTTCCCAGTGACGCGTGCTCTTCCAGCATCTGCCTGAGAAACCATATAAGGCAGGCAATATCTTCACCCTTGTTGAAACGATGAACAAAACCATCAAACAGCTTTGCATCTCTTGCAGGGTCAAATGCTCTGACAAAATTTGAAGGAGAGTCTCCCATGATATAAAAAATGTTTTCAAGGCTCTTGAATATCCTGTCTACACGCCCATAGGCAAGAGATGAGGTGATAAGCCCCACTAGCTCTATGTCTTCAGCCTGTCTATAGCGGTGAAGGAACTTGAGCGGGTCTGACTCCAGGTAGCCGCTGTGATAGGTGTCGTATAGCCCATCCAGCCTTTCCTTTAATATCTGCTCTTTTTTGTCTGCCATCTAACTCTGTTTGTAAAGAGGTTTGCCCGGTGGTATACTTAGCTGAATTATAGCACTTTGATTGTATGTCGTCCTCTGCAAAAGTATTTTTATTGTCTTTGCGAGGAACGAAGTGACGCGGCAATCTCAAGCTTCTTGCCCTATCTACATAAATAGATTGCTTCGCTTTGCTCGCAATGACAAGTACATAGATTTTGCATAGGACTCTATATTGTCAAAGAGTGTTTTATCGCTTTCCGTGGAGAATATGGCAAAAAAGAAGGTAGAAAAACTGCTTGCCCTTGCAAAGGGGAAAAAACATGCGCTCATAATGCCCCATGACTATGCCGACCCTGACGCTATCGGTGCGGCCCTGGGTCTTAAGACCCTGCTTGCAAAGAAGCTGGGCATCGATGCAACTGTCTCTTTCAATGGTGTGGTGGGGCGACAGGAAAATTGTATGCTATGCGAATACCTTGGACTACAGGTATTTCCGGCAGATGGCCTTGATTACGATAGCTATGACCTGATAGCCATCGTTGACTGCCAGCCGGGGACCGGTAATAACTCACTCCCCGAGGAGAGGCAGGCAGATATTGTTGTAGACCACCACCCAGTGGAAGGGGATTTGGAAGGTGTAAAGTTTGTGGATGTGAGACTTGACTATGGTTCTTCATCGACGATTCTAACTGAGTACCTGCTGGATGCAGGGGTCAGTATAAGTACAGAGCTGGCGACGGCGCTCTTATACGGTATAAAGACGGATGCCATGAATTTTACAAGAAAGACGAAGGAAAGCGATATCAGGATGTATCTGGCTCTTTTCAACCTTATAGATAACGATGCCCTTAGCAGGATTGAGTCTGCCGGACTGCCCAGGGAGTATTTTCAGGTGCTGAGGAATGCCGTAGAGGATGCAGGAACCTATGATGATGTGCTTGTATCGGACTTGGGGGAGCTAGATAACCCCGGGATGATAGGAGAGCTTGCCGATCTTTTTTTAAGGGCAGAGGGCTCAGGGACGGTACTTTGTTTCGGTGTTTACGATGGTAAACTTATGATCTCCATCCGCTCACTTGATCCTAAGGTGCATGCAGGCCGGATAATACGCTATGCCGTGGGACGGCGGGGAACGGCGGGTGGTCATGCCACTATGGCGGGCGGACAAATCCCTCTTTTAAAGGATACTAAAAAAGAGGAAGAGGAACACAGAAAAGCCGTTCTTGACAGGGTCTTTTCCAAATTATCTATTGAAGGAAAACGAAAAAAGAAGATAACAAAATGTACATGAGGCAGATAAAAATAGGGCACATGGATAACTTTGCCTACCTTTTGGCCGATGATTTTCAAAGAATTGGCACTGTTGTAGACCCGGGATGGCCGGGTGATGGCGTAGCCAGGCTTATGCAACAAGCTGAAGAAGATGGCGTGGACATAAAGTATATTGTCCTCACTCACAGCCATAATGATCATACAGCTGGTGTGACGGAACTTGTCGCTAAGACGGGTGCTGAGATCGTCATCCATGAAGAAGAACTCCCGCCTGCGGCAAAAAAAGGCTTTGACTATGACATTACTGTAAAGGGCAATGATCTGCTGAACCTCGGTGGACTTGAGCTCAGGATAATCCATACCCCCGGTCACTCACCGGGAAGCATCTGTCTTTACTCAGGTGGCAAACTTTTTACAGGGGATACCCTTTTTGTAGGCGGCTGCGGTAGAGCAGATCTTTCTGGAAGTGATCCGCAGCAATTGTATGACAGTCTTTTTAACAAACTCCTTGCCCTACCTGATGAGACAGAGGTCTATCCCGGCCATGATTATGGTGATACACCCTCTTCAACTATTGGCGCAGAAAGACAGGAAAACCGTTTTTTAAAGACCAGATCCACTGAGGATTTTGTATCTTTGAGGATGGCTGTGTGAAGGCAATAGATTGACAGTTTTTTTCAGTTTTGATACTTTAGGTAGTCTATAATTTTATCAGGTGGATATGATGGCTGAAGAAACGAAAGAAGTGGCTTCTGAAGAGCAAGAGCCAGAACAAGCTCAGGAGGGTGACAAGGTGCAGGAAAACATGGACAATGAAGGGCAAGATACCTTCTGGAAGCGCCATGGCGCTAATATAGGACTAGCTGTACTTATTATTTATGTAATACTTCTTGGCATAGGTACTGCTGCTGAGATCTTCGAGATAGACTCTATTTTGAACTGGTGGATATTCAGGCCTCCTGGCCGCTAGCACCATCAATGACCATCCCGGGACAGTTTTTTATTCAGGCCCGCCGGCTTGGAGAAAGAAGGGCGCTTCTTTACAAGGAAGGCGCGCTGTGGAAAAATATCTCATGGAGGGAGTTTGCAGATCAGGTCACAGCTCTTGCTGCCTATCTTCTTTCTGCTGGCATAAACAAAGGCGACAGAGTAGCAATCCTTTCAGAAAACTGCCCCGAGTGGGCTATTGCAGACCTTGCAGCCCTTTCCATAGGTGCTGTTACCGTTCCAATATATTTCACTAACAGTGCCGAACAGGTTGAATTTATCCTGAAGGATTCAGGTGTCAGTATTGTGTTCGTGTCTAACGAGGATCAATACCGGAAGCTTGCTGGAAATGAAAAAAATATTTTAAATAGTATTGTCCTTTTCAACCCTTCCGGCATTCCAGAGGGAGAAGATATTGCCGCCTTTTCTGATATAAAAGCTAGCTCCTTTGAGGATGGTTTTATTGAAAGACATATTGCCGAATTAAGACCCGATGATACGGCGAGTATCCTTTATACCTCAGGGACTACAGGTCTGCCTAAAGGGGTAATCCTTACACATGGGAACCTTCTGAGCAATGTGAGGGACTGTAAATCTATCGTGGATATTAGAGAAAATGACCTCTTTCTCTCTTTTCTTCCACTTAGCCACGCCTTTGAGAGGACTGTAGGTTACTATGTTCCTCTCTTAAGTGGATCGACAATAGCCTATGTTGAGGCCATTGATAAGATAGCGCAGAATATGGCAGAGGTTTGTCCCACCGTAGTTGTCGCTGTGCCCCGTTTCTATGAGAAGACCTTTGCCGCTATTATGGAAAATGTACGTTCCATGTCGGTATGGAAGAGGAGATTTTTTGGCTGGTCCCTTGATGTCGGCCACAAGGCGGCAGCCCTGCGTGATGCCGCTGGAACACTGCCCCTTACTTTGCGTATCAAAGAGTTTTTTGCACATCTCCTTGTCCTTCGTAAAATAAGAAAAAAGATGGGAGGGCGGATACGCTTCTTTGTCTCCGGTGGTGCAGCACTTTCCGGGGAGGTAGGGGATTTTTTTGATGCAATAGGTCTTACCATACTGGAGGGTTACGGCCTTACGGAAACTTCACCTGTTATGTGCTGTAATTCTCTCAGTGCCAGACGACGTGGCACAGTGGGAAAACCGCTTCCTCATGTTGAGCTTGCACTGGCTGATGACGGTGAGATAATCACTCGTGGGCCTAATCTTATGCAGGGCTATTTTGGCAGACCTGACCTGACTGAAGAGCTGGTCAAAGATGGCTGGTTTTATACTGGCGATATTGGAGAGATAGATAGTGATGGATACCTCAAAATAACAGATAGGAAGAAGGATATCATTGTTACCTCTGGAGGTAAAAATGTGGCGCCCCAGGTAATAGAAGGAGCGCTTGTGGGCGACAGTCTGATAAGCCAGGCCATTGTATTCGGAGAGGGAAGGAAATTCCTGGCGGCCCTTATTGTCCCGGATTTTAAGGAGCTTGAGTACCTGCGCTTAGGTCTTGTCATGGATGAATTTAACAGAGATAATCTGCTTGAAAATAAATCAGTAGTGGAGCTTTTCAAAAATCGTATTGATAAGCGCTTGAAGGTTTTTGCAAGATATGAGCAGATTCGGCGTTTTTCCTTGCTAGGACAGGAGTTTTCTATAGAAGGAGGAGAACTTACGCCAACCTTGAAGCTTAAACGTAAGGTAATACTAAAAAAATATAGCGGCTTGATTGAGCGCATCTACGAGGAGAATTGAAGGGAGTTTATGGAACTTAAAGAAAATAGCAGTGATTACGTCAAACTGAAGATGGCATTGTCTATCTCAGCTCTTCTCGTGCTTTCTCTTTTGGCGGCATCTTTTTATTGCTACAGCTACATTAATTCTCCGCCAGGCTCGCTATCTGCACCTGTAATGGTTGAGGTCAGGCAGGGTGATTCATTTTATGCTGTGGCAAAGGTGCTTAAAGAAAAAAATGTTATTAAAAGTATAAGAAAGTTTTACCTCTATTCAAAGCTTAACGATGGTCTTTACAGCATCAAGGCGGGGGAGTACCGCTTTGAACCAAAAATGAAGACATCGGAAATTCTAAGTATGCTCATAAAAGGGAGTGTTATTCGTTACAGGGTTACCATCCCGGAGGGCTATAATATCTATCAGATTGCGGCGCTTTTTCAGAAAAAGGGGCTTTTGGATGGTCAGGACTTTATGGATAAGGTCTTCGATAAGGCTTTGATGGAAAGGCTTGGCGTTAAGGGGGTTAGTTTTGAGGGCTATCTTTATCCCGAGACCTATTTTTTTGTGAAGGGTATGGATAGTGATGCAATAATCTCAACTATGGTTTCGAGGCTAAGAGCGGTAATCTCCGCAGAATTTAAATCCAGGGCCAGGGAGATAGATTTTACAATGGAAGAGGTCATAAACCTTGCATCCATAATCGAAAAGGAGACAGGAAATCCCAAGGAAAGACCTGTCATTTCTGCCGTTTTTCACAATCGCCTGAAAAAGAGAATGCGCTTACAGACTGACCCCACGGTTATCTATGGCATGATAGAAAATTTTGATGGAGACCTGAGAAAAAAAGACCTTAAAAGGAAGACACCTTACAATACCTACCGCATTAACGGGCTACCCCTTGGCCCAATTGCTAATCCCGGTATAGATGCAATAAGGGCTGCCCTTTATCCTGCCGATGTGGACTATTATTACTTCGTCTCCAAGAATAACGGGAGCCATGTTTTTTCCCGAACATTGAATGAGCATAACCGGAATGTGTGGCGCTATCAGAAAAGTCTCAGATAAAAAAGTGCGGGAGAACGGATGTTCTCCCGCTAATAAAAGGAGGCGTTACAATTCTTTCGACAGGTGAAGAAAAAATAAGTTCATTTTTTGTTAGAAAAATTTAGATCAACGCAAAAAAGGCCTTTTCAGGCCTTTTTGTATATGTGGTGAAATAAGGAATGAAAAAAGGAGCCCCTCAGGACTCCCTCTGTCTTTCCTTTAGCAGCTGTTCAACTACCTGGCCGATCCTTGAAGATAGAAGGTCAGGCGTGGAACTTATACCTTTGTTGACATAGAGCGCAGGCTTACAGTAGGAAAGCACCTTTTTAAAATTTTCGTCACACTTGTTACCTGTAAAGAAAAGAATCGGTGTTGCCCTGATTTTAAGCGCCTTTTCTATGGCCCGCATAGAGATGGCTGCATTGATACCGTTAAGAATGGGCATTGCCACATCAAGGACTACGAGGGAAGAGGGTTTTTTGTCCTGTATTTGCCGGCAAAAAAGGGTTATGAAATCAGCACCGTCCTTTGAAGCCACTACTTCTTTCGTGAGCTTATTATCGACCAATACATCCTTCAGCAGTTCACGCATCATAGAAGAATCATCACAGATAAGAATCGATTTGGCTGGGACAATTTTTTCCTGTGATTTGTCTATTACAATCATCCCACAGTAAACACAGCAACACTCTTCCTTTCTGTCCCCAGGCTTGATTGCCCCGCCACTTCCGACTATTCCCCCACGGTCAACTATGTATGTCTCTACATTTTCACCACAGCTTGGACAGAATTTTTTTTGCGCTTCTTCCCCCATGATCAATTCTCCTTTTGAGAGTCTCTTTTAAATACCGGTTTGTCAAAGGTAGCTTAGCCAGTCATTGTAACGTGGCTCTTCGCCCTTTACCGCCCTGAAGTATATTTCCTGAACCTTTTTGCTTACGGGGCCAGGACTGCCATTACCAACAGACCTGTCATCCACCTCTCTAATCGGGGTGATCTCTGCTGCGGTGCCGGTAAAAAATGCCTCATCAGCAGTGTAGAGTTCATCGCGTGTGAAGCTTTCCTCTTTTACTGTTTTCCCCTGATCTTCAAGTATCTGTATTACAGAATCACGTGTAATACCCGATAGTACAGATGATCTGGGAGTTGTCTTCACGACACCGTTCTTTACGATAAATATGTTCTCACCGCTTCCTTCCGATACATATCCTTCGTTGTCCAGCAATAGGGCCTCATCATAGCCTGCAAGAATGGCCTCCCTTTTTGCCATGATAGAGTTGACGTAGCTGCCGCAGGTCTTTGATTTGGTCATACTTATGTTTACGTGCTGCCTGGTGAATGAAGAGACCTTGACCCTGATGCCTCTCTGTATTCCCTCATCGCCAAGATAGGCGCCCCATGCCCATGCGGCAATGGCTACCCGTATGTCGTAGTTTTTGACATATATACCCATCTCACCGTCACCTATGAAGACGATGGGGCGGATGTATGCCTCTTCCAGCTTGTTTACCCTGAGTATTTCCAGTATTGCTTCGCTAATCTCTTCACGGCTGAAGGGGATATCCATCTGGCATATATGGGCAGATTCAAAAAGCCTGTCTACGTGCTCTTTCAGGCGAAAGACCTCAGACCTGCCATCGGCGCATTTGTAGCACCTGATTCCTTCAAATACTCCAAGTCCGTAGTGAAGTGTATGTGTAAGGACATGGATGTTTGCATCCTTCCAGTTTACGAATTTCCCATCCATCCATATTTTTTCAACCTGCTGAATCATGTGTTATCCTCTCCGGTAATTTCTTGTATTTATGCGGCTTCTGGAAGAAACCGTTTGTAGATAGTCCTTACTTTTTCAGTGTGGCGGCGGTAATCCTGAATAAGGCCCGTGGTGTCGCTCCCTACCCGCCTTGCAAGTACCTGGAAGTCGGTCGATGTGGTGTCCAGTACACTGACAGACTGGTCATTCACTATGCGAAGCCTTGTTTCCAGATATCTCAGAAAATTGTATGCATCGAAAAGCGACTTGAATTCATCCTCAGAAAGGAGCTCGGCTGCCCTAAATCTTAAAAGCGCCTCTCCGGTGTTTTGTGTCCTTATCTTTGAGATATCTTTCCCATGCTTAAGCATGAGGGACTGGGCGATGAATTCAATGTCGACTATCCCTCCCCTTCCAGTTTTGACATTATATATTCCCTCTTTCTCCTTTGCAAGTTCCAACTCCATACGTTTTCTGATCCTTGATATATCCACCGCTTCTTCATCGGTGAGCGCATTTTGGTACAGGCTCTCCTCTATAGTAGCAAGGACCTTTTTGCCAAGCATCTCATCTCCGGCGGAAACACTTGCCCTTGTAAGGGCAAGCTTCTCCCATGTCTGTGCTGATTTTTCATGGTATTTCCTGAAGTTATCCAGAGAAGTGACTAGCGCTCCGGAACTGCCCGACGGGCGAAGGCGCGTATCTACCTTGAAGGCATGTCCCTCTCGAGTTGGGACACTAAGGATGGAGATAAGAGTTTGCCCCACCTTTGCAAAGAACTCATGGTTGCTCGTTACCTTAAGTCCCTTTTTGTCCTTGTATTCCCCCGATGTCTCCCCGTTGTTGGAGTATACAAAGATAATATCAAGATCGGAGCTGTAGCTCATCTCCCGGCCCCCAAGTTTCCCCATACCTATGATGGAAAAGGTCGCCTCTTTGCACTTTTTATCAGACCCGGAAATAGGTCTGCCGTATCGCTGACTTACATGGTCAAGGGCCTTCCGGTAGGCATATTCCAGTGACACCTCTGCCAGCAGGGCGATTTGTAGAGAGACATCCTCGATTTTCAATTCGCCGTATATGTCATTGATGCCTATTCTAAGTATCTCCAGGTTGCGGAAGCGCCTGAGGGTGTCCAGTTCCTCCTCGTAGTCCTTGCAGGCGGCCATAAGCCCGGCCAGTTCCTCGCTCATCTCCTCTTTTGTCTTTAGCGCTGATGATACGTTGGCGGCAACAAGTGCATCCAGTATCTCAGGGTGGCCAAGCAGTATTTTTGACAGGAAACTGCTGGTCCCGAAAAGGCCGACAAGAAGCCTGATGATGTGATGATTTTCGGCCAGCAGGGAGTAGAGCGAGCTTCTTGCTCCCACGGCGGATATGAATTTTTCAAGTGTGCCTAGCGCCATATCAGGTTCAGGCGATGTGGTGATTTCCTTAAAGATGAAGGGAGCTATACGGCGTAGCAGTAGCTTGCTGGCTTCAGTAAAGTGGACAAAGGGGGGGCCGTTCCATAGCAGGTATAAGTTTTTTGCCGCCCTTGCCACATCCCTAAAGCCAAGAGTGGACAGCCTTTCCATTATCTCATCCTCAGGCATCTCCCCTTCAAGAAGTTCAATCAGTTCCGGGTTTTTCTCCTCTTCAAGCTTTTCTGCAGCCTCGTGAAAGAGTGTTGAATATATACGGTTTACATTTCCTGTGTATTTCCTGTGATCTTCAAGAAAAGACTCAAGGGCATTTTTCCTGTAGCCTGCCCTTAGGGCCAGCTTTTCCAACTCTTCAGGTTTGTTGGGCAGAGTGTGGGTCTGGCGTTCCTGAAATATCTGAAGGCGGTGTTCTATGAGCCTAAGGAATATGTAGGCCTCTGACAGTTGTTTATTGTCTTCAGGCGAGATGAGTCCGGCTTCTTGAAGTTTGAGCAGAGATTTCAGGGAATTCCTTTCACGGAGCGACTCTATTTTGCCTGCATTTATCAGTTGCAGAGCCTGGATGAAAAACTCTACTTCCCTTATTCCACCAGTGCCCAGTTTCAGGTTGGTAAGTGCCTGATTGTCCCTGGCTATCTTGGCATCTATCTTCTTTTTCATGGTGCTGATAGCATCAATGGCACCAAAATCGAGATATTTGCGGTACATGAATGGTCTTATGTTGTGGAGGAATGTCTCTCCCAGAGCTATATCCCCGGCAACTGGACGCGCTTTCAGCATGGCCGATCTCTCCCAGGTCTGTCCCCAGGACTCATAGTATATCTCTGCCCCCCGCAGGGAGCATACAAGCTCTCCCGATTGGCCGTCTGGCCGCAGGTTCATATCAACGCGGAAGACAAAACCGTCTTCAGTGACTTCATTCATGGCCTTGACAATCATCTCACCCAGCTTTACAAAGTACTGGTGAAGATGGATTTTTTTTACGGACTCTCCCCCATCGTTTATGCCCGACGTCTCTCCCTTCTCGCTCCCGTAAAGGAATATGAGGTCGATGTCAGAGCTGAAATTGAGTTCCCTTCCTCCCAGTTTTCCCATTCCAAGGATTACGAAGCCCTTATGTTCCTCACTGCCCTCAGCAAAGCTGTATTCCGGCTGTCCGTATTCCCTTTGCAGGACATTTCCAGATCCGTCAATGGCGGCTTGAAGACAACTGGAGGCCAGATCGCTCAGTTCCTCCATCACCTCTTCTGTAGATGCCCTGCCACTCAGGTCCCTTGAGCCGATGCGCAGATATTCGCGCTGCTTGAAGCTGCGCAGCAGGCGCTGCAACTCAGCCATAGTTTCAACTGTGTTCAGCCCCATGGCAAGGTCGGCCCTTTTTTCCTCTTCACAGCTGCTTTTTGAAATATTGTCCTCAAGCATGAGCCAGCTCAGAAGGGCTGGAGTCTTGAGCATGATATTTGTTATGAATTGGCTGCCACCGCATATGGTGGAAAGGTCTTTCAGGTTGGCATCCTTTTTTACAATTGCATCGAGGGTCTCATCGGGGAGTGCTGTCAGGAGTCTTTCTATGTTATTGAGGGCAAGGTCGGCGTTGGGGGAGTTTATGACATCGCTGATCAATCTGCCTTTATTTTTGCGATTAAATACATCTAAAGAAAAGAGTCTGCGAAGGTTTGTTATGCCGCACTTAGGGTTTTTAATACCAAGTTTTTCAAGACATTCGATAGCGTTTTTGTCCTCCTTGCTATCTAGCTCACTTATCAGCTGAGTGGTGTTTTTTTGAGGCATGTCTTCCATTGACCTTGGACCTTTTATATAGTGATTGTTGAAAAAATGTCATTATATCATATTGTTTGTATGCTACAAGGGCAGACAATAATAACTGGACTCTCTTTCCCCTGCTAAGGCTTTTCGACCTTCCTATAGGCTCCCTGCTGGAAATATCCTGCTTACAGATTTTGACAGTCCATCGAGGGACTCCCCACTGAGGTAAAAATGAAAAAAACACAACAAAAACGGCACTTAGAGCTTTATACACAAAAACTGTGGACAAACTGTGTCTAAAAAAAAACCTGCCTCCCCTTAAAGCCATATATGACGGGCAATGAACCAGTCTGCCTATTTTTTAGGCACATATGTTGGGGTAAATTTTACATTACTTTTCAACAACTTACAGGCTACGCCATTTGCCGAATTTGGCCCGAAAAATATTTTTATAAAATTTCCTTTTCTTGGCACATTTTTATCCACACCCCCATCTAACATCTGTGGATAACCGACCTTTCTCCCTCTATTTTAAGTGTTTTTGAGATATCACCACAAGACCCGCTTTTTGACACTCCCACCTCCCTCTGCGGAACAAAAAAAAGGGCCGACAAAAGCCGGCCCTTTCAGGTCTCTATAAATTGAACAATCTAGTGCAGGACCGTGTTGCCTCTACTCCCCCGCTCCTTCATATCTTTGATGACAGCGGCATAGTCATCCTTGCCGTAGACAGCAGAACCAGCAACGAAGACATCGGCACCTGCGGCTGCCACCTTTGCAATATTATCGGGCTTTATACCGCCGTCTACCTGCAATTCCACATGATCAAGCCCCTGTGCATCCAGCATCCTTCTAATGGTCTCTACCTTTGTCAGGGAATTTCCTATGAAGGACTGTCCGCCAAAACCCGGGTTGACGCTCATCACCAGCACAAGATCGAGAGAGTCAAGGACACATTCCAGCGCAGAGACCGGTGTAGAGGGGTTGAGAGAAACTCCAGCCCTGGCGCCCCCCTCTTGAATCTGAGCTATAGTCCTGTTAAGGTGCGGGCATACTTCGACATGGACGGTGACTATATCGGCCCCGGCCTTTACAAAGCTGTCGATATAACACTCCGGCTTCTCTATCATGAGGTGTACATCAAGGGGCAGCTTGGTAGCCCGCCTTGCAGCCTCAACTATCATAGGGCCTATGGTGATGTTGGGAACGAAGTGGCCATCCATAACATCGATATGGATATAGTCGGCTCCAGCCTTATCAACGGCTGCAATCTCCTCCCCAAGCCTGGTAAAATCGGCAGAGAGTATGGAAGGTGCTATCTTGATCTTTTTCATATTATCCCTTTCCTAAAAATGATTTATGTACTAAGCTTGCCGCCTCTGAAGGATTTAACTACCGTCTCCAGTTTTCAAGATCTACACGGGCATCTATACAGGGGGCCCTCTGTGCGGCCAGATCACCTTTATGAATGAGCTGGCAACGCGGTCACGGCTGACACCAAAAAGCCCGCCCACTTTTACCGCCAGCGGAGCAAGGAGCATTATAATTCCCTTGTCGCGCCCTCCCCTTGATAAAAAAGGCAGGAAAGAGGCTCTTGCCAGTCCTGACGATGAGAAAGGCCAGAAACTGGCCCAGCCTTGGCGATACAAGATAGAACAGCAGGTAGAAACCACAGGAGATAACAACAGTTACCAGTGTTGAAAATCCGAAGAAGAGGCCCACGCTTTCATCAAACTTCGCCTCGTGACGGCTGATGAGATCCTCCGCGACCCACTCGCTGCCGAGATAGCCGGAGGGGCGGCGTTCCATATCTTCCTCTTCTTTTAAAGCTGTTCTTTTCAAGTGCCCAGCATTTCTCCACCTTTCAGCTTGTATCCCATAAGAAAATCGGCTGTCTTCATCGCCTTTTTTCCCTCAAGTTGAAGTTCATATATCTCCACACTGCCACTACCTGCCGCGACCTCAAAAAAATCCTTGCCTACTTTCAGCACCTCACCTGGAGCCCCGCTTCCACCGGCAGCACGGGACTTCAATACCTTAAAGCCTCTGGCGTCAAGCCTTGTCTGAGCCGTCGGCCAGGGCCGCATCCCTCTTACAAGGTTAACTATCTGAGCAGCCTCAGCGGACCAGTCTATAATACCATCTTCCTTCTTTATTATCGGAGCATAGGTGGCAGCAGCATCATCCTGCCTTACCGCCATGACAGTGCCGTCTTTCAGACCCTCAAGCGTCCTTACAAGCAGCGGCCCTCCTGTCTCAGCCAACCTGCCATACAGAAGTTCAGAATCATCCTCCGGCCCGATGGCGACCTTTTCTACAAGAAGCATGTCTCCCGTATCCAGCCCCTCATCCATAAGCATGGTAGTGATACCCGTCTCCACCTCGCCATTAACGATGGCCCAGTTAATAGGAGCAGCACCGCGATAGGCAGGCAGCAGCGAGGCATGCACATTTACACATCCTATCTTCGGTATATTAAGCAGGTCGGCAGGAAGTATCTGGCCGAAGGCCACAACCACTATCAGGTCGGGGGCGATATTTTCCAGGACCTTTATGAATTCTCTTTCACGTACCTTCTGGGGCTGAAAAAGTCTCAGGCCTTTTTCAAGGGCAAATTCCTTTACAGGAGGAGGAGAAATAGTGCGCCCTCTTCCTTTGGGTCGGTCTGGCTGGGTGACAACAGCTACAATATCGGCATTGGCCTCTACAAGCGCCTTAAGCGTGGGCAGCGCAAAAACAGGCGTCCCCATGAAAACCGTTTTAATACCGGAAAGGGACATCTATGAAGCTTCCGCCCTTTCTTTCATCAACTTCTTGTACTTGCGCCTGAAGATATCACGTTTCATGCTGCCAAGGCGGTCGACAAAGAGAATCCCGTCGAGATGGTCTATCTCGTGCTGCAAGGCTATTGCCAGAAGCCCGTCGGCCTTTATAGAAAGAGGATGGCCTTCCCCATCCAGTCCATTTACCGTCACCTCTGAAGCGCGAACAACCTCTGCATTATATTCTGGAATACTGAGACAACCCTCCTCATATGTGGTCTCTCCTGAAGACTCGATTATCTCAGGGTTTACAAGGACGATGGGCTGGCGCTCTCCCTCCTTGTATTCAATATCAAGGACTATCACTCTTTTGAGCACACCCACCTGGGGAGCGGCAAGGCCTACCCCTGGAGCTTCATACATAGTCTCCAGCATATCGGATATGAGTGTCTTAATCTCATCACCTACCTCGTCAACAGGCTTAGATAGTTTTTTCAGCAAAGGCTCAGGGTATGTAAGTATTTCTCTTATAGCCAAAACGACCTCTTGAAGGCTTTAATTAAGGGTATTTATAGTATAATTTCAGGGCGAAAAAATCAAGATGAGGAGGCATCAATATCTATTATATCCAGGCCGTCTGCATATTTTTTTGTACGGTATTTAGATATTTGCCCCATATTCCTGACTATCTTTGCAGCCCTTTCGCATTCGCTGTTTATCTTTTCCATAAGCCGGTAATTATCATCACCTTCGGAAAGATCACTAAGCACTACCTCTGACATGCTCATAATAACGGTAAGAGGCTGGTTGATCTCATGGGCAGCGGCACCGGCCATTTCCAAAAGAACTCTCTCCTTTTCCTTCTCCAGTAATTTTTCCTGTGCCTTTTTCAGTTCCCCTGTTCTTTCCTCCACGCACCTTTCCAGATCTTCATTCATTAACTCCAACTTCCTCACTTTGTCCTCAAGGCTTTTCACCAGATGCTGAGAATAGTCTTTAAGCAGTTCATTTTCTTTCTCACTGTCTCCTTCGTCCTTGCTGCCCTTAAGATAACGTTCAATGTCGGCACAAAAGGTCCGCACATCAATAGGCTTAGTGATGTATCCGTCACAGCCTGCAATAAGGCCTCTCGCCCGCTCTTCTTCCGTAGCCAGGGCAGTTAGCGCAACAACAGGGGTACTTTTTAATTCTTCAATGCTTTTTATCAGGGTTGTAGTAGCGAGCCCGTCTATACCGGGCATATTGATGTCCATAAGTATAAGGTCGGGACGCTTTGCTTTGGCTGCATCAATACCGTCAAGTCCGTTACTTGCCTCAATAAGTTCAAAACCCTCGTCTGTCATCACTGTCCTGACAAGGGCCATGTTAATGGGATCGTCTTCTATATACAGTATCTTTTTTTTCATAATTCCCCCTCTCTGTTAGAGGTAGCCATATCAAATAAAGTTCCAAAGCGCTGCGTTTATGAGCAGTTACATATTGAATTGTATCAATTGCATTAAAGTGTTGCAACCGGAATAGATACAAGCAATGGCATTAAACTTTCTATAGTTACCCTGAAGAAAGTACTGGCTCTCTATTTTATCTACTGAGACTGTACTGGAAGGTTTTAGCCTTTACACATAAGCTTGATTTTGACAAGGCAGGTAATTAAGAGATTGTAATACCTAATGGAAGAAGCATGAGAGCTATAAAAACTATAATCAAGCTTGCTCGAATGCCCAACATTGTAGGCGGGTAGGATCACTGGTGGAAACTCACCCGATGAGGGTGACAAATGATCTTGAGCACTTGAAAGCATAAATAAGAGGAATCACCCCAACTTCACCACCGTCACACCATCGCCCCCTTCTCCCTGTTCTCCCCTCCTATAGCCTTTTACAAGCGGATAGTTGTCGAGATACCCCCGAACCGCCTTTATCAGCGCCCCGGTACCAACGCCGTGAACGACCTTCACCTCACCCACTCCCCTGACAATAGCCTCATCGAGAAAATGCTCAAGCCTGACAATGGCCTCGTCCGATCGTAGCCCTATCAACTTAAGCGAAGAGCTAAACTTATCTTCCACTGGCCCTGCCGAATGTTTGATTGCTTTAGTTGACGCTTTTTTACCCCGCCCTTCCCTGATACTTGCGGCAGAAACCTCGGCTTTCAGATTTCCAGCTTCAACAAGGACCTGGCCGCGCCGGCTGTCCACCTTCAAGACCTTTGCATCACAGGCCAGAGAATCAACATAGACAATCTCCCCGACCTTTACATCATCAATAGAAAGGGGAGGTTCATCCGCAAAAGAGCGCAGCTTTTCGCCCACCTCAACCTGCATGGCCTCAAGCTTTTTAAGCGGCCCACGGCCCTTCTCTTTTTTTATCTCCTCCAGTATGTCATAGGCCTGACGCTTCGCCCGGGCTATAAGTTTTTTAGCCTCTTCAAGAGACTCTCTGCTTGCCTCTTCCTTTATGCGCTTCACCTCGGCAAACCCGGCCTCTACTTTGCTGAGTTTTTCAGCCAGCAGCGCCTTCTCTTCTTCCAGCGAGGCCTGTGACTTCTCATAGGACTGGCGTTTTTCCTTCATCTCTTTAAGGAGAGAGTGAAACTCTCCGCTCATACCGCTGGACATCTCACGTGCATAGCGGACAACCCGCTCAGGAAGGCCGTAGCGCTCCGCCGTCTCAATTGCATAGGACTGCCCCGGCTCACCGCTCTGGAGGCGGTAGAGCGGACGATGCGTCCCGCTGTCAAACTCCATGGCAGCATTCACCATACCTTCCTGTTTGAAAACAAAGCCAACGATGTCGCTCAGGTGCGTCGTAGTAAGCACAACGGCACCTCGATCTTTCAATTCCTTCAGCACAGCGCAGGCAATAGCAGCCCCCTGCCCCGGTTCTGTCCCCGTTCCAAGTTCATCAAGTAGAATAAGTGAATCAGCACCGGCATCATCAATTATTCCGGAGATCCTCGATATATGGGCGGAGAAAGTGGAAAGGCTTGCCTCGATAGACTGCTCATCCCCGATGTCTATTAAAAGGCTGTCTATGATTGGGATAGAGGAGGAGGCTTCAGCAGGAACAGGCATTCCGGACAGGGCCATGAGGACGATAAGGCCCACCGTCTTTATGGCGATAGTCTTTCCTCCGGCATTGGGCCCGGTGATTACCATAACACTGTCCTTGCCACTGATATTAAGATCCAGAGGGACGACCTTGTCGACTACCCCCTTTGACTCTTGCAGCATAAGAAGCGGATGCCGTGCGCCCAAAATAGATATATCCCCTGCGGTATTCAACTCCGGCACAAATAGTGACATCTCATCTGCAAATGCCGCTATTGACGAGATCATATCGAGATGACACAACACTGTATATTGCAGCGCAATCTCACCTGCCGAGACTCTTATTTTTCTGCATATGCCACGAAGAATCCGTATCACCTCAGCCTTTTCATCGGCGAGGATACCTTCCAACTCGTTTGTCATGCCGATAACGGCGAGTGGTTCTACAAAGGCGGTCTCTCCCGTGTTGGATACATCGTGTACAACGCCCGGCACCTGCCCCTTTGAGTCCATGCGCACCGGGATTACCCAGCGTCCGCCGCGGCGGGTTATAAAATCATCCTGTAGGAATATCGCCGTATCTTCCTTACGAACGAGTTCCTCCAGGTGCCTGCCTATACGGCTTGACAGTGCCCTGGTCTTAAGGCGCAGGCTGGCCAGTTCCGGCGATGCCTTATCAAGCACCTTCCCCTCAGCATCTAGGGAGCGGCTCAGCAGCCTGAGAATATCGGGGAAACCCGTCAGCGCTTCCGCATAACCTTCAAGAAAAACCAAGTCCTCTCTTTCAGACAATTGGCTCGAAAGGCAGCCAATAAGATCGAGAACGGGAATAAAATCACGCAATTCCTCCCCCTTCAGCACGGCACCTTCGGGACGCAGTTCCTCCAGCATGAGGCTGATATCTTCAAAGTGCGAAAGTGCAAGAGGGGTCTCTTGCCTGGTTAAACACCTCAATTCCTCAACCTCAGCGCTACGGTTTTCGATGTTTTCCCGGCCAGAAAAGGGGCGAATCATCATAACAGCACTCACCGTTGCCGCGCTGTGGGCATAAGAGCTCACCTCCAGCAGAAGGCGGTCAAACTCCAGAGACTTTATTACATCTTCATTTATCATCTTTTTTTTCTATGTCTAGCATGTCATATTTCTCTTTGGTCCGTTTTTTTCTCTTTGCCTTCTGCTTCCTTATTTTATCCAGCTTCATATCTGCCTTCGTCTTTTTCCCCGACAGCACCTCGATCCGCTCCAAAAGCTCTCTCCTTGCCAGAAAACGGTTTAAAGACTGGCTCCGCTCCTTCATGCATTTGACTTCCAGGCCTGTGGGGATGTGCTTAAGATATACCGAAGAAGAGGTCTTATTGAGCTTCTGTCCACCCCGCCCCGAGGCACGTATAAACTTCTCCTCAAACTCCTTCTCATCTACGCCAAGCTCTTCCATCTTTCGTCTGAGCCAGCGATTCTTTTCTTCTGATACGGCAAAACTAGTCATTAGAGCCTCAACTAAAAATGGTTTCCGATTATAACCTTACGGGGCACAATAAAAAAGACATACTTGAAGCAGGGGAAGGCAGAGTATATTTTATTGAGAGGCCAAAGATGGATAAATGCAATTTTAACTTGAAGTGGCAGATGCCATTTGGTAGTCTTCATGCAGGCAACAAACCCATACATATTATAGATATCAACATATGACAAGCACTCCGAGAAAAAGAAGAAGCAGAAACGCAAAAAAGACCGTACTCATAGTTGATGATGAGCCTATGATTTGTGAGACTCTAGGAACACTTCTTTCACGTAGAGGCCTTGTTTTCAAACAAGCTTTAACAGGGAAAGAGGCAATTGAGTCTATCGAAAAACGTGAAGCGGGACTGGTGATACTGGATTTTTCCCTCCCCGACATGGACGGTCTAAAGGTGCTGGAAAAAATAAGGGATTTAGAACCGGATATTCCAGTGATTTTTATGACGGGATACGGTTCAGAGACAGTATCAATACGCGCCTTCAAACTGGGCATTTCAGACTATTTCATAAAACCATTTCACCCAAGATCACTGGTCGATAAGGCGGCAAGACTTGCTGGCATAAAAGACGATGAAGCAGATGACTACAAGGATGAGACGTCAATACCAAAAAAAATAGAGAATACATCTGAGATAGCAAAAGCTGTGGAACATATGAAAAAAAATTACTCGTCAAAGATTTCACTGAAAGAAATATCAGACATTGCCGGCATAAGTAAATTTCACTTCACAAGGTCATTCAAGAAAGTAATGAATATGTCTTTTTCTGACTATCTCAACCACCTAAGAGTAAGAAAGGCAGAAGAATTCCTCTATTCAAACACTGCAAATATTTCCAGCGTTGCCTACAAAAACGGTTTTAGCAGTCTTCGGCAATTTGAAAGGTCCTTTAAAAAAGTCACTGGCAAAACCCCTATGCAATTCCGCAGAGATAATTCCTAAGAAAACACCCTCCCGACTCATACCTGAGAACGCTAGGGATTGATTTCCCTAAAAAGGGATTTGAATCCCACATAGAAAATCAAACATCAGCAAGCCTAAACTCCGCCTTCTGCACATTTAAAAAAATAGTCCTGACAATTCCAAGAGTTACGGGATCAACTCCAATCATTTTTAATTTTGGCTTGTCAATTGCTCTAGCTTTAAGAGAGGTGACACCCTTTTATACATTACACCCAAGTCAGGCTAGCCGTTAAAAACCGAACATCCTAACATTGTAGCCAAAGGAGTCCTGTATGCAGTCAGCCAATACCCAAAAAAAAAGGTCCATCTATATAAGAACAGGAGAAAAGAAACCTGCTTCCTACAGGCATAATTCCGAGAATCTTGCAATCTACTTAAAGGAGATCAGGAAAAAAGCATTGCTGACTGCCTTGGATGAGCGGGAGACGGGTATCAAAGTGCTAGAGGGCGATAAGATAGCAACGAAGAAGATGATAGAATCAAATCTCAGGCTTGTTGTAAAAATAGCTAAAAAATACATCAACAGGAAGCTGGACTTTCTAGACCTTATTGAGGAAGGAAATATCGGTCTTATCAAGGCTGTGCAAAAATTTAACCCATACATGGGATATCGATTTTCCACATATGCAACATGGTGGATAAGGCAGTCCATAGAAAGGGCCATTGTCAACCAGTCCAGAGTGGTAAGACTGCCGGTTCATATTTCTGATGAGATCAACAGGATGCTTAAAACATCAAGGAACATGACTATGAAGCTAAAAAGAGAACCCACATTGCAAGAGATAGCAGACAATATGCAAATAAGTATCAAGGAGGTTTCAAGGCTGTCTATTCTTATCAAAAAGGCATCATCGCTTGACAACTCACTTGACCAGGGAAGTGAGTCCAATTTCGACTACAATCTGCAAGATGTACTGGCTGACACAAATCAGGAAACACCATCTCAGAGCCTTGAGCAACATGACCGCAAGGCCGAAATCGCACGCTGGCTTAGCATACTGAGTGAGGTAGAATGCCGTATTCTCAAAATGCGTTTCGGTATAAACAGGGAAGAAGAAGAAACAGAGAGGATGACACTGGAAAGTATAGGTAGGGCTTTTGGAGTCACCAGAGAAAGGATCCGTCAGATAGAAAAAGTTGCGCTGGAAAAACTTCGTATTTTTACGGAAAAACACAATATCACATTGAACGATGTTGCATGACATAGTAGCAATAGCATCAGATAGCTAATAAAAAAGCCCGCAACTCAATGGAGTCTGCGGGCTTATATTTTATTAAATATGCAGATCTAGGGTAGCTGCGTTTCTCCCATCAGGTACTTGTCTATCCCTCTTGCTGCGGAACGCCCAGACGCAATGGCCCTAACGATTAGAGACTGGCCAAGCTCCATATCCCCGGCGGAAAAAACTCCCTCAACAGAAGTCATCTTATCATTATTCACCTTGATATTCCCACGGCCGTTTAGCTCAAGGCCCAGGTCATTCACTATCCCTTTATGCTCAGGATGGACAAAGCCCATGGCAAGCAATACAAGATCGACTTCCTGTTCAAACTCTGATCCGGGGACCTCCTTCATTTGCCAATTGCCGCCATCATCTTTGCTCCACTCAACATGAACACCGTGAAGTTTTTCCACTTTTCCATTTGACCCAGAAAATGACTTGGTCAGGACACAATAATCACGAATCCCACCCTCCTCCTGAGATGTAGAGGTGCGGTTTACATTCGGCCACTGAGGCCAAGGGTTTTCAGGTGGTCGGTTATCTGGAGCTTTAGGCATAAGCTCAAACTGGTGGATACATTTTGCACCCTGACGGATAGAAGTCCCGACACAATCAGACCCTGTATCTCCACCGCCAAGGACAACTACACGTTTGCCTTTAGCTAGGATCTCATAATCAGGGGGGATAATATCACCCCAGTTACGCTTGTTCTGCTGCGTGAGAAAGGGTACGGCAAAGTGGACGCCATCCAGCTCACGACCGGATACGGGGAGGTCACGCGGCTTGGAAGCACCACCGGTAAGACATATAGCATCAAAATTCTTTTTAAGGTCGTCGACAAAATAATCCACACCGACCTCTGTTCCCGGTCTGAGTATGACCCCTTCCTTTTCAAGAATATCAACGCGGCGCTGGACAATGCGCTTTTCAAGCTTAAAATCAGGTATACCGTACATCAAAAGGCCACCGAAACGGTCAGACCGTTCAAATAGAGTAACCTCGTGTCCGGCACGGTTCAACTGTTGGGCGGCCGCCAGTCCGGCAGGGCCTGAACCTACTACAGCTACCTCCTTGCCGCTACGGACATCAGGCGGTTCAGGCCTGATCCAGCCCTCCTCAAAAGCCATTTCAACAATAGTGACTTCATTCTGCTTTATCGCAACGGCACCAGTATTAAGACCCAGCGTGCATGAAGTCTCACATGGCGCAGGACAGACGCGGCCAGTGAACTCAGGGAAATTATTCGTAGCATGAAGGGCGTCTATTGCATCACGCCACTGCCCCTTTGATACCATATCGTTCCAATCGGGGATATTATTGCCAAGGGGACAAGCCCAGTGGCAAAAAGGCACACCGCAATCCATACAACGGGAACCCTGACGCTTTAACTGCTCTTCCGTAAGGGGGCAGTCAAACTCTCTATGGTTCTTTATACGTTCCTCGACAGGCAGCTTTCCAGCCGTCTGTCTTTCAAATTTTATAAATCCAGTAGAATCACCCATACTTAACTACCTTTTCTTTTTCCAGCTTGTCGAGCACTCTCCTGTACTCGATAGGCATAACCTTCACAAAACGTTGCAGGCTATTATCCCAGTTTTCCAGTATCACTTTTGCACGGGGACTTTCCGTGTACAGATAGTGCCTTTCTATGAGGCTTTTTACAAAGGATTTTTCCTTATCATCATCAAGTCTTTCAAGGTCGACCATGTCTGTGTTGCAGTACTGGTCAAAGTTCCTGTTAAGGTCGTAGACATAGGCTATACCACCGCTCATACCTGCACCGAAGTTCCTCCCCGTTTCACCGAGGACAACAACACGGCCGCCTGTCATGTATTCACATCCGTGGTCACCAAGTCCTTCGACGACTGCATGGGCGCCGCTGTTCCTGACGCAGAAGCGCTCTCCTGCAACACCGTTCAAAAACACCTCCCCCGATGTTGCACCGTAGAGCAGGGTGTTTCCGGCTATTATATTGTCTTCCGGAGTATATGAGGCTTTTTCAGGCTTACGAAGAATTAGCCTTCCGCCGGAAAGACCTTTACCAATATAGTCATTACCCTCTCCCTTGAGAAGCAGAGTAATGCCTTTAGGGAGAAAGGCGCCAAAGCTCTGTCCGGCTATGCCATTAAAATTAACCTTGATAGTATCGTCGGGCAGCCCTGCTCCGCCGTATCGGCGTGAGACCTCACTGCCTAGAATAGTACCTACTGTACGGTTGATATTGCGGATCGGCAGATCAAACTCTACCGTTTCTTTTCTCTCAAGGGCAGGCCTTGCCTTTTCCACCAATTCGTGGTCGAGCGCTTTTTCAAGTTCATGATCCTGGCCTTCCGTATTCCTTGTAGCAACGGAAGAGGGCATTTCAGGGCGATGCAGGAGCGGCGAAAGATCAAGGCCTTTGGCCTTCCAGTGGTCTACAGCCTTGCGGGCATCAAGTACATCAGAACGGCCAACCATTTCTTCCACGGTTCGGAAACCAAGCTGTGCCATTATTTCGCGCAGTTCCTCGGCAACATATGTCAGAAAATTAACAACATGCTCCGGTTTGCCGGTGAAATTCTTCCTAAGCTCCGGGTCCTGCGTCGCCACACCAACAGAACAGGTGTTAAGGTGACACTTCCTTAACATGATGCAACCCATAACAAGAAGTGCCGTTGTAGCAAAACCAAACTCATCTGCTCCGAGCAGCGCCCCGATGGCAACATCACGACCCGTCTTCATCTGGCCATCCACCTGCACACGGATACGTCCCCGGAGGTCGTTAAGCACCAGAGTCTGCTGCGTCTCTGAAAGCCCCAGTTCCCACGGAAGACCGGCATGCTTTATCGAACCCATCGGTGACGCGCCTGTACCGCCGTCATACCCGCTTATGAGTACTTTTTCCGCCTTCGCCTTGGAAACACCGGCGGCAACGGTACCAACACCTACCTCGGACACCAGCTTGACTGAGATATCCGCCTTGTCATTACTGTTTTTGAGGTCGTGAATAAGTTGAGCCAGATCCTCTATCGAGTATATATCATGATGAGGCGGAGGGGATATAAGCCCAACGCCAGGAGTTGAGTGGCGTACCTTGGCGATAACATCGTTCACCTTGTGGCCAGGGAGCTGCCCCCCTTCTCCGGGCTTTGCGCCCTGGGCCATCTTTATCTGAATTTCATCGGCATTAACAAGATAGTGGCTTGTCACACCAAATCTTCCCGATGCCACCTGCTTTATAGCACTGCGCCTGAGATCGCCGTTTTCATCGGGCAAAAAACGCTCAGCGTCCTCCCCTCCTTCGCCGGAGTTGCTCCTGCCGCCAATGCGGTTCATGGCTATTGCCAGCGTCTCATGCGCCTCCTTGCTGATGGAGCCGTAGGACATGGCCCCCGAGGCAAAGCGCTTCATGATCTCCGATACCGCTTCGACCTCATCTATGGATATAGACTTTGAGGGGTCTATCTTAAATTCAAAAAGTCCCCGCAGAGTGTAAAGCTGGCGACTCTGGTCATCTATGAGCCTTGAGTACTCCTTGAAGACCCTATAGTCACCCATGCGGGTAGCATATTGCAGCTTTGAAACAGTATCGGGGTTGACGGTGTGCGCCTCGCCGTCTCTTCGCCACTGGTACTGACCGCCATGTTCAAGCCCCAGAGGCAAGACCTTATTGACGGGAAAGGCTTTGTTGTGCCGTTGCAGCAACTCTTCAGTGATAGTATCCAGACCTATGCCCTCGATGCGAGAGGACGTTCCCGTGAAAAAGCGCTCTACAACATCACTATTAAGGCCTATGGCCTCAAATATCTGGGCTCCGTTGTAGCTCTGGAGAGTAGATATGCCCATTTTGGAAAATATCTTAAGCAGTCCCTTGCCGACAGCCTTTACGTAGTTGGCCTTGGCCTTGCGGACTCCCTCGACGTCACGCTCCCCCTCGAAATCTTCGGGGAGATAGTCATGGATATAAAGATCCTGGATAGTCTCAAGCACCATATATGGATTTACCGCACCGGCTCCAAAGCCAATGAGCAGGGCAAAATGATGCACTTCGCGGGGCTCGCCGGATTCAACAATAAGACCGACCTTGCCCCTTGTTCCATTTTTTATAAGGTGATGGTGCACGGCAGCAGTAACCAGAAGCGCCGGTATTGGTGCCATCTCAGCGCTAATACCCCAGTCGCTGAGGACAATGATATTATAACCGTCCTCTATGGCCTTATCGGCCTCGGCGCAGACCCTGTCCACAGCGGAACTAAGGCCACCGGCACCTTTTTCTGCCTCAAAGAGGGTGGAAAGTGTAGTCGTTTTGAAGTTCCCAACATTGACATCCCTGAGTTTTGCAATTTCAAGGTTCGTCAATATGGGCTGTGAAAGCTCAAGGCGCTGGCAATCTTCGGGTTTTTCGTCAAGTAGATTTCCCTCTGCACCGATGTAAGAGGTGAGCGACATCACAAGCTCTTCACGTATGGGGTCTATGGGAGGATTTGTCACCTGAGCAAAAAGCTGCTTGAAATAATTGTACAGCAGTTGCGGCTTGTCGGAAAGGACGGCCAGAGGAGAATCATTCCCCATGGCACCTGTCGGCTCCTGCCCGTTAATGATCATAGGCATGAGGATATCGTTTATGTCCTCAAGGGTATAACCGAAGGCCTTGTGCCGCCTGCGCAGCGTCTTATGGTCAGGCTGGCGGGCAGCAGGGCTTGTGGGAAGGTCCCTGATATTGACCTTGTTCTTAGCTACCCATTCTTTATAGGGCTGACGGTTTACTATATCCCGCTTCACCTCTTCATCATCTATTATCCTTCCCTGTTCCAGATCTACAACAAGCATCTTTCCAGGTTGCAGTCGCCATGTCTTAAGAATGTTTTCAGGTTCAACATGCAGGACACCGGACTCGGAACCAAGAATAATAAAATCATCCTTTGTTACGGTATAGCGTGCAGGGCGCAGACCGTTCCTGTCAAGGGTAGCACCTATTACGCTGCCATCGGTAAAGGCAAGGGCGGCAGGACCGTCCCATGGCTCCATCTTGGCTGCATGAAACTCGTAGAAACCTCGCTTTTCATCATCTATATGGACATCCTTACTCCATGCCTCAGGCACAAGCATCATCATCGCATGTGGGAGAGAACGCCCGTTCATTACCAGCAGTTCCAAGGCGTTATCAAAACCGAAGGAATCGCTGGAATAAGGCCTGATGATGGGGCACACCTTCTTTATATCCTCAGCAAAAAGCTCAGACTCGAACATGGCCTCACGGGAAAACATCCAGTTTACATTTCCACTAAGGGTATTTATCTCACCGTTGTGTGCAAGGTACCTGAAAGGATGGGCAAGGTCCCACGAGGGAAAGGTATTGGTGCTGTAGCGCATATGCACCAGCGCAAGGGCACTCTTCATATCGGGGTCGCAAAGATCGGTGAAAAACTGAGCAACCTGCTCCGCCATAAGCTGCCCTTTGTACACTATAGTCCTGCTTGAAAGGCTTGGTATATGAAAGAGCTTATCCTCCTTCATCTTCATAGGACGTATCTTAAAACCAATCAACTTTCTTATAACAAAGAGTTTGCGCTCAAAGGCAAGCTGGTCGTCACAGGTACTCTCTATAAAGACCTGGCGGATACGAGGCATCACCTCACGTGCAGAATCTCCAACAGAATCAGGGTCAACAGGAACATCACGCCAGCCGAGAAGCTTTTGCCCCTCCCCTGCGATACATTCCTCTATTATCTTTTCACAGGTCTTACGCTCATCCTTATCGGCAGGGAGGAACATCATCCCAACGCCATATCGGCCCTGAGCAGGCAGCTTTATACCAGCCTCAGTACATACCTTCGATAAAAAATCGTGTGGAATTTGAATAAGAATACCTGCACCATCACCAGTCCTTGGATCGGCACCAACGGCTCCACGGTGTGTAAGATTGTCCAGTATTTCCAGCCCTTTTTTGACAATCCCATGGGACTTCTCACCCTTGATGTGGGCAATAAAACCGACGCCGCAGTTATCCTTCTCGTTGGCGGGATCATAGAGACCCTGCTTCGGTGGCAGGCCTAAAAAGTCTTTCCTGGAATGTTCTTTTTTACCCATATAAACAACTTTCAACCTAGTTTATTCAACAAAACCGCCACGATTGCCAATGAAGGGGGCAAACAAAAAAGGGCGGTTCCGAAATTGATTATACCATCCCGGCACAGCAAACAACACATGGATATTATGGTGGGCAGAAGAGAGAGACTGCTTAACAGTCAGGCCACAAATCACCTGACAGACCGTACGCTGTTCCTGGCTTAAGAGATAAAGTCCTTGAAGATTACCCCGCTCACCCGATCTTCCTGCAACCGCTAGTGAAGCGTATAAAAATACTATCTCCCCCCCGCCTTTGTCAAGGAGATTGTGCTCCGATGCAGCGCATACTGTATACACAACAAGCCTCCCCATACTGGATCAAGCGCTAAAACTTTAACTGTTTTTACCACCCCATGCCTCAAGCGCTACTGGAGGTTTTGCAAATCGGTGGTCTATCTCAAAATAATTATAACTTTCTATAATCAAAAATCAAATCGTCCTGAACTGACAAAAAAACAGGGAGATCTGGCGCCGGACAGAAGAGCAACTAAAAAAGCCCCGTCACTTATAAAAAAGGGACGGGGCTTGAATTGAGATGTTTGTGACTAATTAATTTACAGGCACATGCTTCAGCGACCTGATGACCGACTTGCCCTCCTCGGAACGTGCAAAGTCGAGCAGTGCCTTAACAGCACCTTTGGGCGTACCTTGGGTTACAAAATTGTACTCCTCGAAGTAGGGATACTGATCGGGCACTGTCTTTTCCGTAGGGTATACATCATCGACAGAGAGCACCTTCAGGTCTTCCGATTCATAACCGTAAAGTTGCTGCCCTATGGCCCCTTCGTTTTCCAGCACCATAGTGTTAGTACCCATTACAGGATTCCCCTTCTTCTCCGGCACCAGCCTTGTGATGCCTTTATCATATACCGCCACCTTCTTAGACATGGTATACCTGACACAAGGGGCCAGCATAATATTCTCAATAGCCATATCCTTACCGCCCAGCTCCTTCCAGTTTTTTATCTTACCGGAATATATACCCTGCAGTTGTTCGTAAGTAATGTCATTAACGGGGTTGGCTTTATTGACGACAAGGACTATAGGCGCCTTGGCAAGAATGTGGTTCCTGCCCTTCTTCGGCAGATTGGAGCTCAGGCCGTTCTGCGTGCTCACCCCAATCTCCGCCTCGCCACTGGCCGCCTGATATACACCCATCATGCAACCAACCTGCTTTGCCTCGGCCTTGAAAGACCTGTCTTTTTTGCTATAGGCCTCTGCCAGTTTCATGGCAAGTGGAAGGCTGCATGGATCACCGGCAATAACCAAGGGTTCTCCTGCAAAAACCCTGGTCGGCAATAGTGCAAGAAACATCATCAAGGAAAAACAGAACCTTCCCAATTTTATACTCATAAACTCTCCTCCTGAAAAATATTTAAGAACATTATAAAATAGACAATATATATATGTAAAATAGATATTTTCTATGTTTTGCTCGCAGACATACCTTTAAATCTATAGCGGCATACTTTATGCTGTAAATACAAGGTCAACAAAGAGCGTCAGGCCTTTACCTTCAGGCTATTAAAGATATACTACTAGACGAACACCCCAATAAAAAGGCGGTTAAATGGCGTTAAAAAGGGTAAATTGCTGGGATTTCACTGAGTGCGGGCGCGAGCCGGGTGGCAAAAACACAGCAGTACTGGGTATCTGTCCCGCGGCAACGGAAGAACGATATGACGGTATCAACAGGGGGGAAAATGCCGGGCGCTTCTGCTGGGCCGTAGCAGGCTCCTTCTGCAACTCCACAGCACAGGGAAGCCTTGCAAGGAGGCTGGAAAGCTGCCTTAAATGTGATTTTTTCCTAAAGGTTCAGAAAGAAGAGGAAAGGGGTTTTACTCTCCTCCCCCCGAAATAGACAGACAAATCTCATAATAAGGCTACGCAGTATCCATTTCCCAACACGCCGGTCACCACAATAAACAAGCTCATCAGACTCCCCTTTTCACTTGCACTTCCCCAAAAATATTAGTTATACTTCCAATTCATAAGCAATGCTTGCACACAGAACAAAAAAGGAGTCACCATGTTCCCAGATTACAGGCCAAGAAGACTTAGAAAAAATGAAAATTTCAGGAGGATGGTAAGAGAAACATCTCTTTCAGTAAACGATCTTATACTTCCCCTGTTTGTCACCTTTGGTAAAAACAAGAAAAATGAAATATCCTCCATGCCGGGACAGTTTCAGCTGTCCGTTGACAAGCTGGCGGAAGAGGCGAAGGAAATACATGGACTAGGCATCCCTGCCGTAATACTCTTCGGAATACCGGAGCATAAAGATGAGTTGGGCACAGATGCTTACGCCGATAACGGAATTGTTCAACAGGCCATCAGGGAGATCAAGAAAACAGTTCCAGAACTTATGGTCATCACAGATGTCTGCCTCTGCGAATTCACCTCCCATGGCCATTGCGGCTTCATAGAAAAAGGAGATGTAGATAACGACCAGACCATTGACCTTCTTGCAAGAGAGGCCGTCTCACACGCCAAGGCCGGAGCAGACATGGTAGCACCGTCGGACATGATGGACGGGCGTGTCGCCGCAATTCGTGAAGCCCTCGACGAAGAAGGCTATGACGATATACCCATCATGGCCTATTCAGCAAAATACTCCTCTGCATACTACGGCCCATTCCGTGAAGCTGCGGAATCAACGCCCCAGTTCGGCGACAGGCGCTCCTACCAGATGGATCCGGCAAACAGCGACGAGGCCCTTCGCGAAACAGAATTGGATATAGCTGAAGGCGCAGATATCGTGATGGTTAAACCTGCCCTTGCCTACCTCGACATCATCCGGCGTTTAAAGGACGAGTTCGACCACCCCATTGCCGCCTACAACGTAAGCGGCGAATATGCCATGGTAAAGGCAGCGGAAAAGGCCGGTTGGATAGACGGTGAGCGTGTCATGATGGAGACACTGCTCAGCATGAAGCGGGCCGGGGCAGACATCATACTTACCTACTTTGCAAAGGACGCAGCAAGGGTGCTTGGCCGCTAAGAAGATGACGAGCTACAAGGTAGTGGAACTTACCACTGTCACAGACGAAGAGATGGAAACGGTGCTCAACAAAAAGGCCTCCGAGGGCTGGTTATTTGAAGGCATACACTTTGCCATGAGAGACTCCTCAAAACGGCCAGCCATGGCTTTTATAGTATTTACCAAGGAGGACAAGGATGTCTGAGCACCTCTCCAGCAGCTACATACTCAACCGCTACATAGCGCGGACCATCGACTTTCTCATAGCAGCGGCCATGGTGCTTGTGCTGCCGCCTGTGGGACCGCTGGCCGGCCTGCTCTATATACTTATAGCTGACGGGTTCAGGGAAGGACAAAGCCCGGGGAAACAGCTGATCGGCCTAAAGGTAGTCCGCGCCGAGAGTGATCTGCCCATCACATTCATGGAATCAATACTGAGGAACATTCCCTTTGCCATAGTCTACCTTTTTTTCATCATCCCCTTCCTCGGCTGGATACTGCTTATCATTATCGGCATACCAATTCTCCTGTTTGAGTCCTATCTTGTATGCACAGACGAAAAAGCCAGGAGAATAGGCGACACGATTGCCCAGACGATGGTTGTGGAAAGCTGAAAGGTGCAAAACAGTTCTGAACATCCTGCCCCCTTGTATTTTTAATAATGGGAAACAATTAATTACAATCCGAAAGAGAATTTTATGACACCCCTCGAAATCCTCGATCTTGCCGGACGTATCGAGCGAAAGATCGCCGACATCTACAATTTGTTCAGGAAGGAATTTAGTGCCGATGAAGAGGCCTCCGCCTTCTGGGAGGCCCTCGTCAACGAAGAGGAGACCCATGCCGGCTTCATAGACGCCGAGATACGGATGCTGAGACTAAAACCCGAGATCTTTGGGTGTGCACGGGTGGACGGCGGAATCCTTAAGGATACTCTAAAAGAGATGACGGCAATGGAGGAGAACCTCCTTGAAGGGGGATTCGATATGGGGGCTGCCCTTTCGATGGCTATCAAGATCGAGACGGAACTGGTGGAAAAACGCTACAACCGGCTTGTCGAGATCTGCGACCCTCAGCTGAAAAGGATATTTAACCACCTGACTAAAAGCGACAATCACGTGGAAAAAGTGGTGAAGATGGCCAAGCGTTTCGGAGTAAAAACGGCCGGTTCAACTTAAGGAAACATGGGAAACGCTCCTAGTTTATCTCGGTTTCAATCCTGACTTTATATACCGTTCCAGCTCATCGAGTAATTGGCCCTGTTCTTCGTCCAGATTTTCTTCACTTCTGATATCCGTGATTTCTGTGAGCACCCCTCTATAGTTGCCTTGAGCCTCTCCTTTATAATCGAGCAAGGGCTCTTGGCCCTCCCAGATATAGCGTTCTATTCGATGCTGAAAAGCGTCTAAGGATGCAGGCAGGCTCTTCGAGGGTACATTCCGGCAGAGGATCCGCTCGGCCAGGATCTTGAATTCCGGCTTTGTAAACTCTTCGACAAATTGAGCTTTATCTTTAGGCAGTGCTGAATGAAACCGGCGACACAGTTTCTCGTCTCTTGAATCAGGAAAGCCCATTTGGTAAAGCGCCGCATCGGCATCTAAATCCGGTATGTGCGGGTATTCATAGCTGCGGTAGTAGTCGACAATCTGCTTAAAGATGTCCCTGTTTTCCTGGAGCCACTTCCTGTTCTCATCAAGCGTAGCCATACGCTTGCTATCCAGGTTGGCAAGGAAGCGTCCACTTGGAGGGAGTATGAA
>JADFVX010000087.1 GCA_015222755.1 Pseudomonadota bacterium
CTCCATTTTTTTATTCCGCCAACCATGTTGTAGATTGCCTTGAAGCCTTTTTCCTGCAATATACCAGATGCCTTGCTGCTCCGCCCACCTAAGGCGCAGTAAAGGATTACCTTTTTGTCGCTGTAATCAGCTATTTCATCTATCATACCTGATAGTACTTGTACGGGGATGAGCTTTGCGCCTTTTATATGGCCTTCCCTGTATTCATCTTTTGTCCTGACATCCAAAAGAAGCAGATCTTTATCGCCACTGCTAAGCATCTCCTTCGCTTGTTCAGGGGGGATGTTTGTGTATCCTCCACCGGCACTGCATGAGGTGGAAAAAAGAAAAAAAAGAGCCAAGATTAAAGCTGGAGCAATGATCCGTAGTTTGTTCATTTGTAAATCTCCATTATTATGAGGCGTTTGTAGCGTGCCATACTTTGTAAGCGGGGATAAATACAAGCTGGAATAATTATAAACGGCCTTACTATGATGCCCTGCCTCATAGGCAGTTGCATTACTTTCAAAGGCTTAATATTAAAGGATATGCATTGCTTTTGTCAAGGAGGGAGAGGGAGATATCTCTTTCTGGCGAAGCCTCAGGATGTTAAGTCTTTTCTATGATATTGTAAAGTTCAGCGGAGTTTTTTACCGCCAGGAGTGCAGCTCGTGTCTCTTCTTTTGTGACGAATTTGGCTATCTTTGAGATTTGGGCCAGGTGTTCTTCCGGCTGGTTTTCTGGGCTGAGCACCATAAATACAAGATCGATGAGAGCTTCTGAGTGCTGGCATTTTATTGGCGGGTTGAGCCTTGCTATCATCAGGATGGATTTGTCCAGGTTTTCAGTATAGGTATGAGGCAGAGATACACCATGGCCGATAATACTGCTGAATTCCTTTTCGCGCTGAACCAGTTCTTTATGAAGTTTTTTTATGTCAATTTCAGGTATGTCACGTTTGAGCAGGGTGAGCATCTTATCGTAAAGTTCATCCAGAGTCCTGTCACTGCTGAATGTGATCCAGTTCCTGTTAGTTGACTTTTCAAGGCCCGAGTAACTAGGTCTAAGTGTGAGGAAGGTGGCCTCTCCCTCCTCGTCATAGGGAGGAGACAGGTAGATAAGCCCATCAAACTCACATATTAGCACACCTTTATCTCTGTCGAACTTTGCCAGCTGTGATGTGACTACACAGGTAAATATCTCGTTTTGCTGTATGTTCTGCGCCAGTATGGATTTCAGGTCGATGTCCGTCCATATCGGTTTTCCTACTGCGTGGCGAAAGGTCTCGGCAGTCTGGATATCTTCATATCCCCAGTAATAGAGGTTGGCAAAGCTGAATATCTTGTGCCATCGCTGTACTATGAGCTGGTTCAGGTCTTCATTTCCTGTTATGGCCATGATATTGCCTATGCCGTAAAATTCGACGTGCTGTACAGGGTCTATGATAAGTGCGCTTTCACAGAGAGCTGTAAGCCCCTCCCTCCTGGCCAGCTTTACTTCACGGGGATTTGTATCCATCAGGATTACGCTATGACCTCTTTCCTTAATAAAGTGAGCTGCCGCACGTCCCAGTTTGTTTGCACCTACTATGAGCCAGCCTTTAGGTTTTGGTTCAAGTACGCCCAGTAATTTGCCTACCCATTTTGCACTGAAGCCCTGGAATATGACTGTTCCTACAATCACTGCATAGGTGAATGTTTCGAGAAAGCCGGCAGACTCAAAGCCCTCTCTTGTCAAATTGAAGGCAAAGAGAGATGACATGGAGGCGGCCACAATACCACGCGGTGCAATCCAGCTTAAAAACATCTTTTCTCTGAAGGCCAGCGGGCTACCTGCGGTGGATATGAAAATATTCAGAGGGCGTATTAGAAGCATGACTATCACTATTGCCCAGATAAGCGTTGTGCCGTATGCAGTGAACTTGGCAAGAGAGAGGTTTGCCGCAAGAAGTATGAATAGCAGGCCTATAAGGAAGTCTTTTAGCTCGACCTTGTATTCTATGATCCTGTCCAGCTGAGGTGTGTCTTTGTAGCCAAGTATGAGTCCGGCAATGGTGACGCTCAAAAGGCCGCTTTCACTGACAATACTGTTTGCCAGCGCAAAGTTCAGCATTGCCGTGGCGATGGCAAAGAAATTGAGCCTGTTTTCCGGAATCAGATTCTTCCTGAGTATTTCATAGGTAATGATACCAAAGCTTATGCCCATGGCAGCCCCCACAAAGAAGCGGAAGAAGAAATTGAAATAAGCCTCGGGAGTTCCGGCGCTTATAATCCACTCATAGCACAGCAGGGCAATAAATACGCCTATGGGGTCTATCAGTACGCCTTCCCAGTAGAGTATGTTATGCAGGTTTTTTTTGACCCTTATCCTTTGCAGAATAGGGCCGACAACTGTGGGTCCTGTTACTATTATGAGACTTGCTGCAAGAAGGCAGAAGGCCCATTCAAAACCAAATATTGCCTTTATCGTAAGGGTTGTAAGGCCCCAGGTTATAACAACTCCCTTTGTCAGGACACCCCATATCTCCGAGGATACCTGTCTGTATCCCTTTGCATCCAGGGTAAGTCCTCCCTCAAAAAGTATAAGCCCAACAGCAAGAGATATTATTGTGTTAAGTCCCTTGCCCAGGTCTGAAGGCCTGACTATGTTCAGGAACTCCGGCCCCGCCAGAATCCCGCCGATGAGCAGCAGAACGATGGCTGAGACCTTTAGCCTCTGCGCGATAAGGAAGAGGAAGACGCCTAAAACGGCGGCGCTTACAAATGTGATTAGAATATGATGTGATGATTCCATTTATAAATCAGGTATGGGTTAATATCTCTGGATAATCTTAGATTATATATGGATGAAATGCAAAGGAAAGCGTTTATTTCCAAAGCGCCTTTCAATTAGCAGTTTACAACTATTCTTGAATTTAACATCAGTCTTGCAAAGCAGGATGCTTGCCCTTTCAAACAATGAGGTTTTGAGGTGAAGCAATATGAAGAAATTCTGGGTTTCCGCTAAGGCAAACTTTATTATATCTGTGCATCTTTATCATAAGGAGGGGATATAGGGCGATCACTTGAAAAGCCGGACGGCCCTCCTACCTCTCCACCAGCACCTCGTCCCCCATTATCTCGTACATGGTGAGAAGGGAGATGAGCCAGGAGAGGGTAGACTCGGCCCCTTGGTTGGCGTTTACGCCAATAGCCTCAATGCCGTCACAGCAGCCGCCTGTTTCAAGGTCGCAGACCTGCTCGCCAAGATCGTTCCGACCAAGGAACCAGCCTAGGCTTCTCTTGGCCTCCTCCATCCACTTTATATCTCCCGTTGAGCGAAAGGCCTCGGCGCAGGCCTCGATGAGGCACATTACCTCTATCGGCTGCTGGTCGAATGTGGCCGACCTCCCGTCACGGTTATGCCAGTCGGCATTTCCAATTATAGAAAGATGGCCCTCGGGGGCGGTCTGCCTCTCAAGGAGCCACTCAAGGGCAAGCAGCCCGGTCTTATGCATCTCGGGATCAGGTATCCACTGCCCGGCAAGGATGAGCGCATGGGGGATCTTTGCATTGGCGTAGGTGACGGTCTCCTCGCACCATGGCCAATCCTTGGAAGAACACTTGGCAAAGAGGTCAAAGAGTTTCTCCGCCAGGTCCTGTCGAAGCCTCCGGGCATTCGCATCTCCCCCGAATACCTCCATATAGGCGTGGAGACCCAGTATGCCAAAGGCCCAGGAACGGGGAGCTGTAAACGTTTCCATGGCGTTTAGTCCTTCCAGAAAGAGACTTGCCGCCATATTGCGTATAGATGCGTTGGGCGCGTATTTTACGGCAACACCGAGGCCCCAGATAGAACGTGCCTGTGAATCCTCGCTTCCGGCATCTTCCAGCCATATCCGTTCATAAGACATGAAGTTTCTGAAACGTCCCGTTTCAGGACTGAAGGCATGGTGCATAAAGGAGAGGTAGGTCTGGATAAGAGGTATGACGGACTTGTCCTGGAATAGAGAGTAGTGCATCCCCGCCACTATGAGGGCGCGGGCGTTATCGTCCACGCAGTAGCCGTGATGGCGGTCGGCCATGGAATACTTGGCGTGCTGCAGTATCCCCGTGTCGTCCGTCATGACCCTCAGGTGCTGTAGATTTACGTCGGGTAGTTCGTAGATGATCCGCGCATCGCTCCTTTCGGTGATCTGCGGAATCGGCCTGTCTTTCGTTCGCTTCAGCGCCTCATCGGCCAGTGCAATGTAATCCTTTCCCACCTCTTCCCAGACCATGGAGCGGCCCATGGTATAAGCTTTTTTACATATGGCTTGCCTCTTCTTATCGTTAGCAAGGAGAGAGCATATCTCCTTGGCCATTGTCTCCACATTGCCGAAGGGAACGGTAATTCCACGGCCGTCGGCGAGAAGCTCTTCCGCATACCAGTAGGGGGTGGCTACGATGGCCGCACCGAGCCCCATTGCGTAGGCGAGAGTTCCCGAGACGATCTGCTCCTTGTTAAGATAAGGACTAACATAGACGTCCGCAGCGTTTATATATTTTGTCAAGGTCTCGATATCGACAAAGCGGTTGTGAAAGAGCACACTCTCCTTAAGGCCCAGGCGTCTTACCTGCTGAAAAAGAGACTGCCTGTAAGAGTCTCCATGTTCCATTTTGATGTGGGGGTGTGTTTCTCCAAGGATAATAAATACGGCGTCGGGATGACGCTCGAGGATGGCAGGCATGGCATTTATCATACCCTCTATCCCCTTGCCGGGACTTAGAAGGCCGAAGGTGAGCAGTATACGGCGACCTTCAAGGCCGAGTTGCCTGCTAAATGTACCGGAACTGTCGGGCTTAACATCCGGTATGCCGTGGGGTATGTAGACGATCTTCCCATCATCGATGTCATAGACCTCCATCAGGAGAGAACGCGCCTTATGGGCCATCACCACGAGCGCCTCGGAGTAACTCGCCAGTTCACGGGTGATTTTGCGCTGTTCTTCAGTGGGATTTTCGAGGACTGTATGGAGGGTTGTTATTACGGGCATCCTCAGGTTTTTCAGCATATGGATGATGTGGGCCCCGTAACTGCCGCCGAATATACCGAACTCATGCTGCAAAATGGCCACATCAAACCTGTGAAGGTTGAGAAAATCTGCCGCACACAGGTAGTCTGAGGGAACGTTTGCCCTTACCTGGAACTTCACCCTGTCGGGATAGCCGTAGCCCTCTGCAATATCATCCATTGCGACGGCAAGGAGATTGTCGGCCTCATCTTCCATATGACCGGCAATAGCATCGCAGAGATCGGTGGTAAAGGTGGCCAAACCGCAGCGCCTTGGAAGATAATTTCCGATAACCGCTATCTTTCTTAAATCACTCATATGCTTGCCTCTTTAAGATGTATACTTTCGTCAGGTGCTTTCCCCTAGATCCTGAGCCTCGACAGAAGGTCCTTGACGGGAATAACGGCAATGCCCGATGCCGTATCAGACATGGAATAGGGAATGACCAATTCATCGTTATGTATCATTGCGCCGCACGTATAGAGAACATTCGGCACGTAGCCCTCCCGTTCATCTTCTGTCGGGCGAAGAAGCGGTTCCGGCAGATGGCCTATGACTTTCGAGGGGTCGTCAAGGTCGAGGAGACAGGCCCCTATGCAGTATTTGCGCATAGCACCGACGCCGTGGGTAAGAAGTACCCATCCCTCCTCAGTTTCCAGGGGAGAGCCGCAGTTCCCTATCTGTACAAATTCCCAGGGGTATGTGGGTTCACTGAGAAGCGTCGCCTCGTGCCAGAAATGGATATTGTCGGAGGACATGATGAACATGTTTTCGCCGTCCTGGCGTGATATCATCATATATTTGCCATTTATCTTCCTGGGGAAAAGGGCCATCCCTTTGTTCTGTACCGCCCTGCCGTTCAGGGTCCTTATCCTGAATGAGACAAAATCGTTTGTCTCAAGCATCATAGGGAGGATGTTGAATCCGTTGTATGCCGTATAGGTTGCATAATATTTAACTTCGCCATCCTTATAGACGAAGCGGACAAACCTGGCATCCTCTATACCCCTGCTCTCGTTTTCAGAAACCGGGAAGATGACCTTTTCCGATATCCTCTTGTCTTTCCTGAATTTCAGTTCATAATTCGATCTGGCAAGCCATAGTATCTTGTCGATCGTTTCGCGAAGCATAGGGTAGGGCTCGGGATGCCTATCCAACTCACTTTGTATCGACCTGTTTAGATCATGAAAATCAAAGTGATCGGGGAGAGAGTCCAATATATGCCCGGAGGCCTCGTTGAGGGCCTCCATATCTTCCAGTTTAAGGCGGAAGGTATTATTGTCGTATGTGGGATTCTTTACCACCTCCGGCGTTTCAACATAACGGCTAACCTCGTCGAAGCGAAGTTCGTTGTTTTTATCAAGGACGCCCCCCCTGAACTCGATAGACGATATGTGCCCCTCGCCGGTGGAGCGAAAACTGAGTATGACCCTTCTCTCATCCTCCGACACGCCATGCTGGTTAGGGTGGTCGACTATGGAAGGGTTAAAAAAGGCAGCCGCCTGTATTGAGTATTCGTGGGTAAAATATGCACCTATGAGGGCCCGCCTGTCGTCGGAAATTTTAATGCCGACAGGGATGTATCTTTCTACCTCATCAAAATTTCTTCTGAAGATCTGCCACACGTTCTTGTGCCGCATAGAAAAACTGGCAATGACCTCTTCTATGGCTATATGAACTTCATCTTCGGAAAGAGCTATGACGCGGTCTATGATATGCCTGGTCCGGTTTTCTCCTCCCGGAAGATAAAATTTGGCGATAACCCTTGCAGGCTGGGAGGAGAACTTTTCCTTACGCCTTTCTATATTGATCGGTTTTAGCGGTACTTCCATATACCCTCACAGATGCATAAATGTTTCTTTTTGAAAAGTTGGCGGAAAATACTAACTACAATGGGGGCCTTGCCCTTTTGCCGATACACATCTCCACAAGGTCTTCTATTCTGGCAGTCCCGGCACACATGACCGAATCGGCACCGCCCCAGTATATCTTTACGCTACCGTCATCTTCAGGTACTGCGCCGCAGGTAAATACAACATTTGAGACATAGCCTGTAATCTCCCAGGGGTCTTCCGGCTGGAGTATCCAGTCGTCTGAGACGCCGATAATCCTGGACGGGTCATCGAGGTCATGGAGTGCAACTCCCAGCCTGTAGACGGCGCCCGCCATGGTCTCGAATACGCCGTGGTAGATATGAAGCCAGCCCCTGTCCGTCCTGAAAGGGGTCGCGCCGGGGCCTATCTTCATCTCGTCCCAGTGGTAGAGAACTGGCTTCATGATGACCTTCGAATCACCCCAGTGAATCAGATCGGGGGAATATGATATACAGATAGACCAAGGTGATATCTCGGAGTGCGGACGGTCGAGGCGCACATAGCGCCCGTCTATCTTCTCCGGGAAGATGACAACGTTCCTCATGTCGGGTTGGGAGATCATAGCCACCCGTTCAATAGACTTAAAATCAGCCGTTCTCGCAAGGGCTATTCTCACGCCATGCCGTGAGTATGTGCTGTAGCTGAGGAGATAGTCTTCCCCATCCATGGCGCAGATGCGCAGGTCTTCAACACCGAACTCTTCGTAGTCGGCAAACATTCCTTCGGTAGCAGGTGTGATGAATGGCTCGGGGTAAGCCGTGAAGGAAAACCCGTCCTCGCTCTCGGCCTTGCCTATAATGGACCTGCCGTTTCTTAAGTGCGACCTGAAGAGCATGATGTATCGCCCCTCATGTTTTACGATGCCGGCATTGTGTACCGTCTCCACGGGGTAAGGGACGTCATGCTTCGTCAGCACAGGGTTGTTTTCGTATCTCTTTACCACAGGCCCAATAGCATTTTTCCTAGCTTCGTCCAAAATCATCCTCCAGCCGCTCTATGTCATCCTCTCCGAAATAGTCGCCTCGCTGCACCTCTACGAAGGCCATATCTTCCCTCCCCCGGTTCTCCATCCTGTGGACGGCTCCCTGTGGGATATCTACAGAATCTCCCGCTTTCAATATTATTTCCCGCTCTTCAAGGGTGACTACCCCTTCGCCATAGATAACGTGCCAGTGTTCGGAGCGCCGTCTGTGCCTCTGGAGACTGAGCCGCTTTCCCGGTTTGACAATAATACGCTTCACCTTGTGGTTGGCATCGTCGGCAAAAACCTCGTAATATCCCCAGGGCCTGCGGTCCTCGCTCTTTGTCTTTTCTATTATCTCTTCGTAGACCTTTATATAATCGCTCACCATCCTCTTGACGGAAAAGTTCTCTTCTATGAATTTCCGGCAGTCGGCCCGCTTGATCTCGCCGAGCCTTCCCACGGCACTAACCGCCTCTTCCACAGTGGAGACAAGGTATCCGTTGACGCCGTCCTGTATGAGTTCAGGCATACTCCCCCTGTTGAAGGCGATCACCGGCGTTCCGCATGCCATCGCCTCGGCTACGGAAAGACCGAATGGTTCGTCGAAGTTTATAGGGTGCAGAAGGGCACTGGCATCTTTAAGCAGCGCGTCCCTCTTTTCCGGCCCGACGCTTCCCACGTAGGTAATGCCGTCACCATTAAGGTGGGGCTCAACCTCTCTCTCGTAATAGATCTCATCCTGGACGATGCCTGCCATTATCAGCCTGCTCTTGCTCCGCCTGGCGATCTCTATAGCCTCTTTAGCGCCCTTGTCGGGGTGTATCCTTCCGAAGAAGAGGAGGTAATCGCCTTGCGGATCGGGGTTGAATGTGAACTCACCTAGATCGATGCCGTGGTGTATCGTCTTGATATACTCTAGGCTGGCCGCCTTGTCGGCCTCGCTTATGGAGACGTAGAAGGCCCTGTCGTTGTACTTCTCATAGAC
>JADFVX010000088.1 GCA_015222755.1 Pseudomonadota bacterium
GTCGTAATCTCTGAACTGCCGGAACGCCGGACCAGCACCTTGCAGGCGCCACATACCCCTTCAAGGCAGCCGACACCATGCACCATAGGGTAGCCCGCGTGCCACACCGCCTGAATGGCCGACATGGAGGATGGAACGGTAATATCCTTCCCGTTTATATTGACATTGATCTCATTTTTCTTCATGGCTATGCCTATCTTAACAGGGAGATTGTAATGTTTGCAAAATAAACTTTAAGATAATCACGCCCTGGGATGAAACTGCTTGTATATTTTTTTCAGGCGCTCTGAATTTATATGGGTATATATCTGTGTTGTAGCTATATCGGCATGACCCAGCATGGTCTGAACAGAGCGGAGATCGGCGCCGCCTTCCAGAAGATGTGTAGCGAAGGAGTGCCTCAGGGTATGAGGTGTTATCTTCTTGTATATCCCTGCCTTGAGGGCATATTTTTTAACAATCTTCCAAAAACCCTGCCGAGTCATACTACCTCCCCTGGCTGTAACAAAGAGGAAGTTCGACTCCCTGCCCTTAAGCGTCTTGACCCGGGCACTGCGAATGTATCCCTTTATCCAGTCCATAGCGATCTCGCCCATTGGCACGACACGCTCTTTGGAGCCCTTACCGAGGACGACTAGAAAACCTACCTCAAGGTTCAAACGATTCACTTCAACGCCAACGAGCTCGCTCACACGTAATCCCGTGGCGTACAAAAGCTCGAACATGGCCCTGTCCCTCATACCAATAGGCTCTTTTGTCTCGGGAGTCTTTATCAGCCTCTCCACCTCTTCAGGGCTCAGCACGTCAGGGAGTGTGCGAAATGAACGGGGGAGTTCTATATTTTCCGTTGGCAAGGCCTCGATATACCTTTCCGCCTTTAGAAAACGGTATAACATACGAACCGCTACCATACTTCTTGCCGTTGAACGACTACTCAGGCCGCTTTCCCGCAGATTGGTCATAAAAAAAATGATGTCCTCACGCCTCGCATCCATCACATCTTCACATCTGGATTTCAAAAAGCCCTCAAACTTGACAAGGTCACGACGGTAGGCATCCACACTGTTTTTGGAAAGTCCCTTTTCCACCACTATATAATCAAGAAACTCTTCCACTAGCGGCTGCATGTCACAGCCTCCACGGCTTTTAAAAGTGAGTTCTTTATCTCTTCCAGCTTTTCCTCAAAGAATATCTTCTGCCCGAATATGTCCTTCACGTAGAAGACGTCCGTCACCTGTTCACCCATAGTCGATATCTTTGCCACATCGATATAGAGACCACAGTTAAAGATGGTGCTTGTCATGGCATAAAGCAGGCCTATACAGTCCTCGGCATATACCTCTATGACCGTATTGGCATCTGATATCTCGTTATTTATCACTACCCGTGGCTTTATCTGCGGGGTATATTTATCATCGAGGATGGAAGTCTGCCGCTTAGCAAGAACATCTTCCACCTTTTTAACGCCCTGTATCACATCGAGAAGGTCGTTTTCTACTTCCTCCCATTTTTTCTGTCCCGAGACCGTCCCGCCTTTATCGCTCTTAAGGTGAAAGATGTCCAGCACCTCTCCCCCGGTACGGCTGTATATCTGTGCCCCCAGGATGCTTATTGCATTGGCTGACATCACACCGCAGATCTTGGCAAAAAGACCGGGACTGTCTATGGTCGCCAGGATCAGGCGTGTATATTTTTTCTTTTCGTTATGTTTCATATCAAGGTAGAGGGGCGGCTTAAAACGCATGGAAACCCTGAGATGCCCTGAGATCGAAGACGGTGTGGTGGAAAGAAAATAACGGTCCGGCATAGATTCAAGGAATGCTTCGACATCGGATTCAGGGTACTCCCCGCTGACAAGTTCCTTCACCTCACTTCGGGTAAGGGCCACTTTTTCCGTCTGGTCTTCCACCTCGAAGATGCCCTTCTCAAAGACCTCTGCTGTCTTTGTATATAGGTCCAGAAAAAGTGAACTCTTCCACTCGTTCCATACATCTGGCCCTATGGCCTTTATGTCGGCAAAGGTAAGCAGGGAAAGCATCTTAAGCCTTTCAAGACTCTCCATCTCTTGGGCAAAGTCAAGTATAAGTACCGGGTCATGCAGATCACGACGCTGCGCTGTATGGGAGAGCCGCAGGTGCTTTAATACAAGAAATTTAAGATCGCCCACCTGTTTTTTTGTAAAACCAATCCTCGCGCCTGCCTTTTCCGCTATCTCGGCACCTATCTCCTCATGTTTACCTCCCTTCCCCTTGCCAACATCATGGAGCAGAGCGGCAAGATAAAGGACTTCGGGATACTCAAGCTCCTCCATCAACTCCGTCTTCACGGGATACTTTTCCCTGTAGTCACCAAGGGCCAATTTGCGGAGTTCTTTAACTGCAAAGAGGGAATGGGTATCTACCGTATATATGTGGTAGATATCGTGCTGAACCTGGCACCTGATATCACCGAATTCAGGAAGATAACGCCCAAGCACCTCCAGCTTGTGCATAAACTTCAGAGTACCTGCAACATCCCACTCCCCCTTTAGGATGTTGACAAAAGACCGGTTGACCTCTTCAGAGGCCCTGAACTGATCGTCTATGAGGCCAAGGGACTCCCTTACACACTCCTTCGCAAAGCTATGAACAGGTACTCCATGAAGGCGGGAGAGTTCGAAGAGCTTCATTATCATGGACGGTGATTTTTTGAAGAAATTCTTGTCCGGAACTGTAAGTTCACCTTTGAAAAGTTTGAACCCATGGGAGAGGCTTTTGCTCGTCAGGCCCTTCAGAACACCCCCCCTTTTGCCCCAGTTCAGACAGCGCTCTACAATGAGTTCGGACAGTTCCTTGATGTTGTTGGCTATGAGGTAGTACTCTTTCATCATATGCTCAACGGCAAGGGTTTCACCCTCATCTTTGTATCCCATATTGATGGCGATCTTTTCCTGTAGTGCAAAGGTAAGCCTGTCACTTTTTCGCTTCATAAGAAAGTGCAGGTCGTTCCTGATACGGGTCATAAAATCAAGGGCATTTGACAGGTCTCTATACTCCCTGTCGCTTATGATACCGGTACGGTTCAGTCCCTTAAAATCGTCCACCTTGAAGCGGGTCTTTGCCGCCCAGAGGGCAGTATGCAGATCACGGAGGCCCCCATCACCCTCTTTTATATCGGGCTCCAGAATATAGACAGATCCACCGTATTTTGATTTCCGCTCATCCCCCTCGCTGACCTTATCTCTTATAAAGGACTCAATGTTTTTTGAAAAGACCTGCTGGCCCAGGGCCTTTTTATAGTCGCCGTACAGGGTTTCATCACCACATATGAAACGCGAATCAACAAGAGAGGTCTTAATGACAAGGTCACTGGAGACCTTTACACAATCATCAATATTTCTGGTGCTGTAACCGATATCAAGTCCCGTGTCCCATAGGATGTAAAGCACCCTTTCAATAATCGTCTCCGCATAGGGGCCGACTTTCCATGGGTAAAGAAACATTATATCAATATCAGAAAGAGGGGAAAGCTCAGCCCGGCCATATCCGCCCAGAGCTACAATGGTGCAGCTCTGGCCCGACTTTCTGTACTTGAGGCAGAACTCTCTGCCGGCAAGATCAAATAGAGCGCAGATAAGACGGTCAATGGCGATAGTCCGAAGCGCAGCTACCTCAAGGCCGGCCCCGCCGCTGTTGTGCACGGAACTTATCGCTGAGGAACAGCGTTCAAGATACTCTTTGATCAGAGTAAGGGTTTCAGTATCATTTGGCTCAAGTTTTTTAAGGTAATTTTCTAGAGCATCTTCAAGTGCATAAGCAGCGTCATTTTTCATAGGAAAAAACCTTATAGGTCAACAAAATGCGGGTAGTGTAAATAATGATATCCCTTAAATGGGTAGGGCCAGGTTTGGATATCAGATGTTCGGCCCTCTTTTGGAGATCTTTGCATAACCGTTTATACCCTTGGCCATTGCGATACTGAGATTTTCAAGGTACTTGGAGCTCCTCAGCCTTTTTTCTTCCTTGTAATTGCTGATAAAACCCGTCTCAACGAGTATACTGGGCATATTTGCCCCAATGAGAACATAAAAAGGGGCCTTTTTCACACCAAGATTTTTTATTCTACTGTATTTTTTTGCCATACCCTTATGCATGTTTCCCTGAACACTGCCGGCAAGTTTGCTTGACTCATTTACCTTGTTTGTCTTCTGCATATCTACAAGTATCTCCTCCAAAATACTGCCAAACTCCCCCATCGAATTGGATGTAACAGCATTTTCGCGTGCAGCTACCTCAGCAGCATAGCGATCCGATGCCCTTGCATTCATAACGTAGGTCTCCATGCCATAGGCCTTCCTGTTCTTACTGGCATTGGCATGTATAGATACGAAAAGGTCTGCATTTTCCATATTGGCGATAGCCGTCCTGGCAACAAGGTCTAGATAACGGTCATCACTTCTTGTCAAAATCACCTTATAATTATACTGGCGTTCAAGCCTCTTTTTCAGCATCTTTGCCACCTTGAGATTAACGTCCTTTTCCTTTGTGCCTTTGGGACCTACAGCCCCGGGGTCTTTACCTCCATGTCCCGGATCAAGGACGATCTTTCGCACGGCAAGCCCAAGCTGTCTGGAAAGTGTCAGGGACTCTTCTTCTACAGACGCCCGAACTCCCTTCTTTTCCTTCTCTCCCTGTAATAGGGCCTCTATGCTAGGGGCCTTTATAACATCATCCCCGAAGACATCGATGACAATACGGAAAGGTCCCGGCATAGGGTATATCTTATAATCTTTGACGCTCTCTATATCAAGAACTACACGGACTGTATTATGGTCATATTGGGCGGCCCTGGCACGTTTTAAAAGTCCGTCATTTATGGGTATTTCCTCCTTTAAAGATCCTGCCTTCCGGGTTCCGAAAATATCGATGTAAAGACGGGGAGGCTTGCCGAGTCCCGGATCCTTTCTAAGGAGGTGGCTCTTGTATTTCGCCATATTGTCCATATCTATTACAATACGGGTGTAGTTGGGATTAGACCAGTGCCTTACACCGGTAACACGGGCCATATTCCCCTTCGTTAACTTTCTTTCTCTTACTGCCGTCGTATTGTTTTTTCTGCTGCTAATATCAGGGCTTTTCTTCGCTGCCGACTTTGAGGCAGAATACCTTTTAAGCCGCTTTACTTTGCTTCTAGCATCCTTTAGCAGATCGCCTTTTTTGTACTCTTCAAGCACGCGCATATATGCGCCATAGGCCATACTTTTCCTGCCCATCTTTTCGTAATTTTCACCCATCATGAAACAGGCGTCATCGGCCAGTCCACTCCCGGAGTGCTCGTCCACAAGATTTTCAAGCAGGCTATTTGACTTGACGAGGTCATCCTTTATGGATGAGTAAGGGTATAGCTCCGTATATATCTTTGCAGCCATATAAAGCGATTCATCTGTTCTCTTGCCCTTCGGGAACCTGGAGGCAACTTTTTTATACTTGTCTATTGATTTTATCCAGTTATGCCTGAACTTGCGTTTTTCTGCGGACTTCTTCAGGTCGTAGTAGGACTTCCTTGCCTGCTGATACATCTCCTCTTCAGAGGCAGAGTGGGAGTTTGCAGCAAAAGAAAATACCACAAAAATATTTACAACAAGAAAAAGAAATGCCTTTTTGCCTGATATCACTTGACCTCCTCCTTGAATCGGCTGAGCCTGTTTAGCGCATCCAGCGGGGTCATGGAGGAGATATCCATGCTGCGTATCTCCTCAAAGATGTGCTCTGCTGGATGAATAAAAAGGCTCATCTGCTGGCTTTGCTTAAGGGGCATGTCGCTGCATTTCCCTTTTGGGACGGAAATCTTTGGAACTCCCTCATCATCAAACTCACCCCTTTCAAGGTTACTGAGTATCTCCTTTGATCTGGCAACAACCTCTGTCGGCAGACCTGCAAGCCGTGCCACCTCGATACCGTAACTCCTGCTCGCTCCACCCTCTACAATCTTTCTTAAGAAAATAATACTATCATTCCACTCTTTTACGGCAACGTTATAGTTTTTAACGCGCTCCTTTGTAAGCGCCAGCTCCGTAAGTTCATGGTAGTGCGTTGCAAAAAGAGTCTTGGCACCAAGGCCTGGCGAGTCATGTATATACTCCGCCACAGCCCAGGCTATACTTACACCGTCGAAGGTACTCGTCCCCCGTCCTATCTCATCCAGTATTATAAGGCTTTTACCGGTGGCGTTATTAAGGATATTAGAGGTCTCATTCATCTCAACCATGAAGGTACTTTGACCCTTTGCGAGGTTATCGGAGGCCCCCACACGTGTAAATATACGGTCGACTATCCCTATTTCAGCCGAATCGGCAGGAACAAAACTGCCCATATGCGCCATAAGGGTAAGAACCGCCACCTGCCTGATATATGTCGATTTGCCGGCCATGTTAGGCCCTGTGATTATTATAAGCTGATCTTCCTTACTATCGAGGCATGTATCGTTGGGCACAAAAGGGTCTTCAGGATTGAGTCTTTCCACTACGGGATGCCGCCCGCTTACAATTTTGAGCCGCCCAGACTCCGAAACTTCAGGGCGGACGTAGTCAAAACGATCGGCTGTTTCTCCCAGAGAACAAAGGACGTCTACCGAAGAAAGGGCATCGGCAGTATCTCGGAGCCTCTTTGAATAAGATGCCGCCTTTTCTCTTATAGAGGCGAAAATCTCATACTCAAGCGCCTCTATCTTGTCTTCTGCGCCCAGTATCTTGGCCTCGTACTCCTTAAGTTCTGGAGTGATGTAACGTTCCGCATTGCTAAGTGTCTGCTTACGTATATAATTATCGGGAACAAGGGCAAGGTTTGTTTTTGTCACCTCTATATAGTAGCCAAATACCTTGTTGTATCTAACTTTAAGCGAGGATATCCCCGTTCGCTCCTTTTCCTGTAACTCCATCCTTGTAAGGTAAGTCTTGCCTTCACTGCTTATCTGGCGAAGTTCATCCAGTTCAGAATTAAAACCCCTGCATATTATACCGCCCTCCTTGATATTGATGGGCGGGGCCTCCTCTATGGCAGAGTCTATCAGGAGCTCCAGCTGCTCAACGGGATCGATTTCCGATGACAGAGTCTGCAACAGTTTGGAGTTAAAATCTTCCAGGAGTTTTTTGACGTGAGGAAGTTTTTTAAGAGAATTGCCAAGGGCTATCATATCCCTTGGATTGGCCCTTCCCATCGACACCCGACCATTCAACCTTTCAAGATCATAGATACCCCCAAGCAGTTCCCTGACTTCCCGCCGGAGTGAGGCTGCGTCCTTAAACTCTGCCACCCCGTCCAGCCTGTCATTTATTGCACCGGCGTCCTGAAGGGGGTAGTTTATCCATTCCTTAAGGCGTCTGCCCCCCATGGCCGTTTCAGTAAAATCCAGTACCTGCAAGAGGGAGCCTTTCTTGTTTTCCTCCAGCATTGTGGATGTAAGTTCAAGGTTCCTCTTTGTAGCGGCATCGATATGCATAAAAGAATCTGTATGATATGGACGCAGCCTGTCTACATGCCCGGCATAAGCGTTCTGATTCTCACCTATGTAAGCCAGTATTGCAGAGGCAGCGCCGAGACCTGCCGTCATGGAAGCGCAACCCAGTCCGTCGAGGGACTGGAGTCTGAAATGCTCAAGCAGGCGCTTGCGCCCCTCCTCGATATCAAAGCAATCGTCATCAAGATTTGTGAAAGCTGATGGATTTAGAGGAAGATCATCTGAAGCTGTAAAGCACTTATTTATAGCGTCAGAGATCAGCAGTTCTTTAGGGTCAATCCTCAAGAGTTCATCCCATAGCAGGCTTAAGCCAGCAGGTGATTCGGAGAAGGGAAGTTCAGTCATCCTGAAATCGCCTGTGGAAAGGTCTAGGAAGGAAAGGCCCCATGTCTTGTCGCGAAGGCAGGCAGATGCCAGGTAGTTGGTATCTTTCGCGCTGAGGGTTCCCTCGTCAATAACAAGGCCGGGAGTTATAATGCGGGTGATATCCCGCTTGACTATACCCTTGGCCTCCTTAGGGTCTTCCACCTGATCACAGATGGCAACCTTCCTGCCATGCTCTATAAGCTTTGCTATGTAAGATGATGCGGCGTGGTAGGGGATTCCGCATAGGGGTACAGGGTTTTCGTCGTTCTTGTTTCTTGCAGTGAGGGTTATCTCGAGGATTTTAGAAGCATCAACGGCATCATCGAAAAACATCTCGTAAAAATCGCCAAGCCTGAAAAAAAGAATAGCATCGCGGCACCTGTCTTTGATCTCAAGATACTGCTTCATCATAGGTGTCAGGGAGACAGGTTTTGCTGATTTGGTACTATCTACAATTTTCAGGATTGAGGCAGCGTCAGTTGGCAAATTATTGATCTCCGAAAAAAATCTTTTCACACAGGGAAAACTCATCCCGTCGACGGATTATGTTAACAAATTTCAAAATACCTTGGAAGGGAAAAGACCATACGTCCCTACTACTTTCCGCCATGACAGTTATGGCATATCTTCTGATCACTGTCAGCCCTAAGCCTTTTGTGAGAGCCGGCACCTACCTTTGCCTTTTCATCTATAATAACGCCGGGCTGGTGTGGGTTGTGGCAGGTGGAGCAGGTCAACCTATTTTTAAAATCCAGAGGTAAAATCAGATTATTCTTTTCCTCTGCGATCCTAAACTCAACCATCCTTTTTCTATCAGGAGCCTTCAGGTAGTGCTTATCAAAAAAGCTTCCCACCATTCGTGGATGACAACGCCAGCATAGGAAACCGACTGAGGCCCTGAATTTAACATCCTTCGTTCTATCTACCTTGGGGTTAGGCGGCACGGTATGGCAAATCAAACAGGTTACAGTTTGAATTTTTTTATTTTTATCAAGCATCATGTCATGAGGGTTCACTTCCGCGTACACTTTCTCCATATGGCACATAAAACATTGCCCTCTCCTTTTTTCATATGGCCCTCCTACAAGAGCAACACGGTATTGACTATACTCATCTTCAACATGAATAAGGTGGCAGGTAATACACTCCATATCGCCGTCATAAAGCTCGAAAACAGGATCTATTATCGCTGTACTTCCAAAAGGTCCTGGAGTTGGAGAAAGGGGATGGTGACTTCCTTCATCCTGATATTTGTGACACTCATTACAGGCAACAGTCAATTGCGGAGGTTTTTTATCGACTACATCATATTCATTTTGCTGTTCATGACATGCCGTACAAATCATTCCCTGATGGGAGCCTTTCATGAGCAATGGCGCACATCCTGTGCCAACATTAACAATACACACCAGCACAAGCAAATAAAATATTTTTCTTACACAACTTAAAAGGATCATAGGCTTCAGGCTCTCTCTCTAAAAGATCTAATTATATCTTAGTATTGTGAACAAATAAATTAACAAGATACTTTTTACTTACTGTGACAAACGACACAGATATTGCCAGTCCCTATTTTTTCAAGTCCAGAGGAGGATGTCTTCAGGTGCCCAAACTGGGGAAGGTGGGGATTATGACATGTAAAACATGTTATCCTTCCAAATGGGTCAAGATGCAGAACGGAATCATCATTCATGCCAAACCCTGCTGCATCTATTTCGTCAATTGCCAGATAAACCATGTCTATACTGTCACTGTCTTCCCAGTCATATACAGAATTCAAAAAGTGCTGGCTCATAAACTCCCCTTGCATGGGGGGATGACACTTCAGGCAAAGAAAAGCACCAGATGCCCGCAATGAGAGATTTTCGCGACTGTGACTTTGTTCTTCGGGCACTTTAATATGACATACAAGACACTTATAACGCTGATGAACATCGCCTGAAGCAGATATAGCTACATGGGGGTTAAGATTAGCATGGTCTTTGTTTTTATGGCACTGGACACAGACATCCCTTTTCTTTAAATATGGCCCGCCTACCAGAAAGTTCTCAGTCCCTTCCAAGTGGGCACTTCCATTATGAAGGCGATGGCATGAAAGGCACTCCATTTTTTTATCGTACAGGAAAATAAACTCTTCCACTGTTGCTGATTCACCGAATATACCAAGCCATGTAGTCGAATCAGGTCTGTCCGGGTGATGATCGGCAGGGCGACGGTAGTTGTGACATTCCCTGCATATATTTGAAAAATTATCCCTTTTTTTTAGAGCGCTGGCCCCAGACCAAAGACTTCCTTCATGGCAGGTACTGCATGCAACAGTCTGATGTTTTCCTGTCATTGATGCACAAGACACAAGAAAAAAGGCGGCAAAAACGATCAGTAGCAACTGGAGATATCTGAATTTTACTTTTATTGGCATGGGCAAATCAAAGTCAGCCTCTTTTGCTATAGAGACAGCCGCAGTAGTCCTGCCTGTAAAAACCGTTCTCCCTGCTGAGGCTTATGCTTTTTTTAAAACCCTCCTTTTTCTTAAAATCAGCGGGAAGGTATTTCACTCCAAAGCTCTCCTGCATTGCAAAACCTATATCGTTGATCCTGCTTGCATCCTTGTGGGGAGATATGGAAAGAACGGTCGTAAAGTAGCTGCTGCCATTTCCTTTAGCGAAACGTGCCGTCTCAGCCATACGCATCTCGTAGCACAATCGACAGCGCTCACCCCTTTCCGGACTGTCTTCATAACCACGAACGAGGGTGTTCCAATTTTCCACCTCATATGCTCCTTCAACAAAGGCAATCCCCTTCTCATCGGCGTAGCGACTGGATTCATCGCGCCTGCGCTCATATTCTTCTTTCGGTTGAATATTGGGATCGTAAAAATAGAGCAAAAGATCAAAAGACTCTTCCAACAGGCCGATCACATAGGATGAACAGGGGGCGCAACATAGGTGGAGTGTTAACTTGGGGCGCAGACGTCTATCTCTTAGCGATTCTATCTCCTTATTCATCAAGGAGTAATAATCTGTCTTCCTTACAGGCTTTGTGCTCTTTTTCAGGGGAGAAGACATACGATTATTTTATAGAAACAAGGGGAGAAAGACCAGCATTAAAGATCCCCGCCGCAAGCTACTTGGCATTCAACCCCAGTCGATAAATCTTTATTCCCGGCTTGTCTGTAAGTTTTGCAGAAGGTAAAAAAGAAGCCGACGTTTTTTACATAGAGTTTGTTGAGTTAGAGGGGTATATTGGGGAAACATTAGTAATGTTCAGGACTATAGTTATTCCCAAGTACAGTATCGCTTCACTGTACCTGTTCCTGTTTGATTTTATATATTATCCCCCTTTCAGAAATACTCTCTTACTCTGATAGACTTCAAGGAAAGCCTGGTCATCCTCTCATCAGCATGCTTGCCACTGCATGGGCTATCTCATGGGTATAGTTACCGTTTCACCAGCATAATCTGCTCACGGTCTCTGCTGAGCTTTTTTTCGAGAAAATCAAAGTGTATGAGGGATAATATTTCAGTCCGACACGATTTTCAGGTTGTCAACTATATCAACAGCACCGTAAGTCTCATTTGTTATCTTCATGATGCGCTCTTTCTGCTCTCTGGTTTTAACTATACCGGTTAAGATGGCAACGCCATTATAAACATCTACATCTATATTAAGTGATCTTATGCCCTTCTCTCCCATGAGCTGTCCCTTTATCTTACTCGCGGTCATACTGTCCCCAAATGCCTGGCTAAGCCCCCGCTTGCCAACCTGCAGGCTGCTTTTTACAAGCTTTACACCCTTTACCTTGCCCGCAATATCAGCAGCAGATTCAGCCTCCTCAGCAGTACCTACAATGCCGGACAGGAAAACCGTGCCACCTACAGCATCAACATCTATTTTCCTTGCCTTGACGTCCTTGGCTTTAGCCAGAGCACTCTTGACCCTGGCTGTAATCGTAGAATCATCAAGTATCCTGCCTGCACTCCGTTCATCTGTTCCCACCTTATATACGCCAACAGCTCCGGCGCCGACAAAAACCGGGGCGCATCCCGTTGTTACAAAAACCAAAGGCAGGACATACAAAAAAACTTTCTTATACATACACTTCTCTCCCTTTCAAGATTTTGCTATAAATTGGAAAAAACCTAACAAGGCGGCGCTTACTTTACCCTAACTATAAGAACAAGCAATAGCCAGGGACTGAATCACTAAATCCAGTCAACAATATGATCCTGCAGCTGGTCTGGATGGATATGTTCTTCGCTTACCACCTTTCCGCAGATCGAAATGCCGGCCTCTTTGACCGTATCGCTATCGCCGGAAACAAGCGGGTGCCACCAGAGAAGCTCCTTACCTTCAGACAAAAGCCGGTAGGCACAGGTAGCAGGCAACCAGCCTGTATTGTCTATACTATCAGGACTCAGTTCAATACAATCAGTCTTCAGTTTAAGCCGTTCCTCATAAACGCGGCAAGAGCAATCATGGGAATCAAGAAGAGAGCAGGCAACATTTGTGTAATGAAAATGTCCGTCCTCCTCATCTTCTATCTTGTTCAGGCAGCACCTGCCGCAGCGGTCACAGAGGCTTTCCCACTCTTTGGCCGTCATCTCAGGCAGGTCCTTGTGCTTCCAGAAGGGCTCATTTACTGATTGCATATCATTTTGCTGCCTTTATTTTTTTGCAGAAAGGCAGCTTTCAATCTCACTAAATATCTCATCATTTTCGGGAAAGCGGTAATCTTCCTTGCGGTTGTCATAGGCAACATTCCCATCAAGAGCTACTGTAAATATACCCTTGTGACCGCCTGTCAGTGTTGCATTTTCTCCAAACCTATCTTTAATTGAAGCCGCCAGACTGGAGGCCTGTGGAAGAAAATCTCACTCCTGGCAGTAGGTTATCTCTATATGTATTGCTCCCATCACTACCTCCTTATTAGTCTATTACTTTGAGACCGCTGAAAAAATACCATTTTTTTTAACGCAATCCCAAGTATATATTTTTAGCATTGCAAAATAATGCCCCCAGAAAAAAGAGGCGGCTTATCTGTAATACCTGAATAGATATCCCGCTTTAAAAAATAGCGCAAGAAGCTTTCAAATCTTTCACTAACTCTTTCTCCAGCGCAGATAGTCCTGCCTCTTTTAAGCTAGCACCAACAGTACTCTCAAACCCTTTTATCATGGCAGATACAAATTTTTCGTAAGTACCTGAGTAGCCCTCATCTTTCATTGTAGTAAAGTCTCCGCCATTTTCCATATCATCACCCATCAATGACGTGTAGATACTGCGGTCTACGTCCATAAGGATCGAACCATGCTGAATGAAACGTTCCTTGTCCCTTCTCTGGGCACTGCCTGAAATTTTCTTCCCTCCAGCATTTATCTCATATGGCGTGCCCGAGTTAAAGCAGGAATTTAGCTTACTGTAGGCCCTTGCGCTTCGTTTTTCACCAAGCGAGGCTCCGATGCCCAGTAGATTCAGTGCATCTACCTGCCACCCAGCAAGTGTCAAATATATCCCCGATAAAGTCGTAGGAGGTGGAAAGTCTCTATAGTTAGCGATTACTGAATAGGTAAACTCGCAATGGTGAAGTACTGCTCTGCCGCCCGTTGGCCTTCGCACTATATCTACAGAGTTTGAAGTGCATCTGGCGATCAGGCCTTTATCTGCCTTCTGAAAATAGCCTAGAGAAAGGGTAGGAGACTTCCACGAATAAATACGGAGCGTCGGAGTAGTGCTGTGCCGAAAAATAGCCTCATCGATGGCCATATTTTCGGCGCCATCAAGAGGCGGAGATAGGATAAGCCTCCACTTGTTCAATCAGCTCATTCTCTCCACGAAATTTGTATCGATATTTGCGGATAAAAAATCACGGTTGCTAAATAGCTTCTTGAAGAATGGGATAGTCGTCTTCACACCTTCGATAATGTACTCATCAAGTGTACGGTTCATGCGTTCTATAGCCTCCTGCCTCGTCTCGGCATGGACTATCACCTTACCTATAAGCGAATCATAATAGGGCAGTATCACATACTGGTCATATACCGCAGAATCAACCCTTACACCAAGCCCACCCGGCGCATGGTAGTAGGTTATCTTACCCGGCGAAGGCAGGAAGTTTGCGGGATCTTCGGCGTTTATCCTGCACTCAATTGCATGTCCGCGCAGGACTATGTCCTCCTGCTTGAAGCGTAGCTTGCCCCCTGCCGCTGAAATAATCTGCTCCTTCACAATATCTATTCCGGTAATCATCTCGGTAATCGGATGTTCTACCTGTACGCGCGTATTCATCTCCATGAAGTAAAACTCGTCACCATCTAGGAGAAACTCCACTGTACCGACATTGGAGTAATTTACCGCCTCTGCCGCAGCAACGGCGGCGTCACCCATCCTCTTTCTAAGCTCAGGCGTCATGACAGGACAGGGCGCTTCCTCAAGCAGTTTCTGGTGACGCCTTTGAATACTGCACTCACGCTCACCGAGGTGGATAACGTTTCCATGCATGTCGGCCAGTATCTGTATCTCTACGTGCCTCGGTTTCAAGCAAAATTTTTCGATATATAACTCGCCATCACCGAAGGCTGCCATAGACTCCGCCTGTGTAGTGAGGAAGGCATTACCGAGGCTGGTAGGGTTGTGGACGACCTTCATCCCCTTGCCACCGCCACCTGCAGAGGCCTTTAGGATAACAGGAAAACCGATCTTCTTTGCTATCTTTGCAGCTTCCTTCTCATCTTTCACGGCGCCATCACTTCCGGGGAGCACGGGAACACCGGCCTTTACCATTACCTCACGCGCCTTGATCTTGTTTCCCATGAGCCGAATATTTTCAGCGCGGGGACCGATAAATTTTATTCCGCAATTGTCGCATACTTCCCTGAATGCGGCATTCTCTGCAAGAAATCCATAGCCGGGGTGAATAGCATCGGCATCTGTTACCTCTGCGGCACTCATAAGGGAAGTGACGTTTAGGTAACTGTCCTTCGGTGACGCCGGCCCTATGCAGACACTTTCATCAGCAAGCTTGACATGAAGCGCCTCGGCATCAACATCGGAGTGCACAGCTACCGTTTTTATACCCAGTTCCTTGCAGGAACGGATAATACGGAGCGCTATTTCACCCCGATTGGCCACCAGTATTTTATTAAACATCTGCATAAACCTTCCTGATCATCTTGAATTAGATAAATCTACCTGCAAAAACCCTTTATTACTGCTCAGGTCGGGTCGATCTCAAAAAGCGGTTCCCCGTACTCAACGGGCTGCCCGTTCTCCACCAGTATAGAGACGATTTTACCCTTAAACTCGGCCTCTATCTCATTCATAAGTTTCATTGCCTCGACTATACAAAGGGTCTGCCCCTTCTTTACCACCTGTCCCTCTTCTATATAAAGATCCGCCTCAGGCGAGGGACTCCTGTAAAAGGTCCCTACCATGGGTGAGTTAATGACCTTATACTTAGACTCTGCCTTCTTCTCGGTAGCAGACGGCTCGGCATCAGCAACTGGCACCTCCAGCGGAACCTGTGCAGGTGCAAGCGCTACTGCAGTCCCTGCGATTGCACTTTTAACCCTGATTCTGGAGTCTTTCTCTTCAACTTCAATCTCCTCAAGTCCGTTGTCCTTCAGGAGCTTTATAACTTGCTTCAGCTTTTTTACATCCATAGTGAACTCCTTTATTCTTTAACACGCTCTACGTAACTGCCGTTTCTGACATCGACCTTCAAAAGGTCACCCTCGTTTATAAAAAGTGGCACATTCAAGGTTGCGCCAGTCTCAAGCTTTGCAGGTTTTGATCCCCCCGTTGCAGTGTCTCCCTTGAATCCAGGGTCTGTCTCGGCAACTCTCAGGTTTATAAAGTTTGGGAGAGTAACACCGACTACCTTACCGTTATACTCCATCACTTCAGCAACTGTATTTTCCTTCAGAAAAAGGCGGTCATTCCCTATCTGGTCAGCAGGTACCGTTATCTGCTCATAGGTCTGCTCGTTCATAAAATGATAATCTTCACCGTCGCTGTAAAGGAATTGCATGCTCGATTCCTGGACATCGGGCTTTGCTACTTTTTCAGAGGCCCTGAAGGTCTTTTCGACTACGGCACCGCTGAGCATGTTTTTCAGTTTCGTCCTTACAAAGGCACCGCCCTTGCCTGGCTTGACGTGCTGAAAGTAAGTGATAACGTATGGAGTACCGTCAATCTCTATCTTCAGCCCGTTTCTAAAATCTGATGTGGAATACACTATTTACCCTCTCATATGTTCGTTGCACCTGGTTATGATCTCAGCACCCTCCGCCGTCACATGTATCATGTCTTCTATCCTGACTCCTCCCACTTCGGGCAGGTATATTCCAGGTTCTATTGTAAATACCATTCCTTCTTCCAGAATATCTTCACTCTTCTCGGATATCACTGGGAGTTCATGTATCTCAAGGCCAACACCGTGTCCAGTGCCATGACCGAAAAAATCTCCGTACCCTTTTTGCCTTATATAGTCTCTGGCAACTCTATCTACATCTGATGCCCTTAGTCCGGGGCTTACATATTCTATGGCGCGGTCATGGGCCTCAAGTACTATGTCATAAATCTCTGCGGCCTTTTCAGAGACAGTACCAACCTTAATGGTGCAGGTCTCGTCGGTATGATATCCGTTATAAACAGCCCCGAAATCAACAATAAGCAGGTCTCCCTCTTCCAGCTTTTTTTCACCTGGCCTTGCGTGGGGCAGGGCCGACTGTTTTCCTGATGCAACTATAATGTCAAAGGAGGCCTTGCTTGCACCCCTTTTTCTCATTTCCACTTCCAGGCTCAGGGCTATGTCCGACTCCCTCGTTCCCGGAATGATCATATCACGTACAGCGCAAAAGGCATCAAAGGCTATATCACTTCCCCGCCTTATTGCTGCCAGCGCCTCGGCACCTTTAAGAAGTCGAAGACGTCTGACTTCATCCTGCAGGGGGAGCATATTGCGCCCCTTAAGGATTGCCGAAGCCTCTTTCCATTCGTGATGAGACAAGTGCTTCGACTCAAATGCTATCTCATCAATTCCGTCTTTTTCCAACAAAGATGCAAGGGTCTCAAGTCTTTTTTTGCAGATAAGAACTTCAGCTCCTCGAACCTCCCTTTCCGCCTGCAGCTCATATCTTCCATCGGTCAAAAGATAAGACCTGCCCTTTGTTACAAGAAGGGCAGCCGAACTGCCGGTAAAACCCGTCAGGTAGCAGATATTTACAAGATCCGTTACCCATATTGCACCTACACCCTTTGCATCTAAAATATCAAAGATCCTGCTATCCAGAAGACTCATACAGAGGTCGAGATATTATCATTTTTTACTGTGCTTTGCAACTTGCCCTGGCCTTCTCTAAGAGGCACCGTCGAGGTGCTCTGAAGCTGCCTGAATTGCTAAACGGTAGCCCAGTGCTCCGAAACCGCAAATTTGCCCCACAGCAATATCTGCAATTAGGGATTTTTTCCTGAACTCTTCCCTTTTGTGAATGTTGCTTAGATGCACTTCAATGACAGGAATGGCAACTGCCAGCAGGGCATCTCTGATAGCAACACTGGTGTGAGTATAGGCCGCCGGATTTATGATGATACAATCAGCATTGCCTATGCAGCCCTGTATCTTGTCAACAATTGCGCCCTCTGTGTTTGACTGGAATATATCTACCTTCCATGCATATTTTTTTGCCTCATCAGCTATAGAGGCATTTATACTCTCTAGATTTTCACTGCCATAGTGGCCAGGCTCCCTTAGTCCAAGCATATTAAGGTTTGGCCCGTGAATAACCAAAAGCTTTTTCACTTACTACCTCCTTCAACAAAAAAGGCTGCAAATGCAGCCATTTATCAAATAATACCCGCTACAAAGCGGAGTTGGATTCAATACCGAGAGGTCAAATCGAAATCCAGTCGAAAAAGGTCAGAATTCTTCTGCCAGGCACTGCGATTTAATTCTTAAAAGGTAGCGCCCCTTCCCGCAATTGCCACCCGGTTTAAGCGCAAGTGCGATAAAGTATTCATCTGTAATTAACCTTACAAGAAAAAGAAGTTGATCGGTACGAACTGTTAACTCCTCCATCTCGCCGGCTTTAAGCACTTCAGCTGCCTTTTTTATTTCAGCTATAATGGCCGTATATTCAATGCCAAGGGTCTGAATATCGACTGAAGCACCTGGCTTGATGTAGTCTGCCAGTGAAATGCCGTCTGCAGCCATTACAACAGAGGCTATGCCACCAGGCACTGATTCAACAACCGTTTCTACGACTTCATTAAAATCCATCAGTTTACACCTCTCATCTCCTGTATAGCCGCGAGCCACGATTCAAGTCTTGCAATCTGCGCCTCAACGGCAATGGGGCCTGAAGAAGTATCGCCAGAAACATCTGAAGGTTTACTGTCTTCTCCAGCGGCCTCTGCCATCATGGCTTCAATCTCTTTTAGCTTGGTACTGGCACCTTCATTAGTGGGGTCAATCTCCAGGATCGTTTTATATATATCGAGGGCCTTATCGAAGTAACCCTGTTTTATATACAGTTCAGCTATGGTATTAGTCGTAATATCTTCAGCATTTTGCGCCATTTGTCACCCGCTAAATAATTTTAAACTATCATATCTCCATAGGTTGATGACGAAATATTCTTTATCTCAACTTCCCCTATTTTTTTTGGCAAAATAAAACGCAAGTCCCCTAAAACGACTTTTTTGTCCAGCTTCATCGCACTCATCAATTCAGCCTTTGCCAGCCCAGATGCTTCAAGTGGCAAACCGTATCTTTCAAGAAGACTGCCTATCCTGAGACTCACATCACTATTACATAAACCAACTCGTTCTGCAAGCTTTGCCGCGTAAATCATTCCTATGGCAACGGCCTCCCCATGCTTATACTCTTTGTATTTTGTAACAGCCTCAACTGCATGGCCAAAGGTATGACCAAAATTCAAGATGGCTCTTTGCCCGGCCTCTCTCTCGTCTGCCGAGACGACACTTGCCTTAATTCGGCAAGATCTTTCTATTATATGCTGAAGGCCCTTTTCATCCCCTTCAAGTATGCCATCTGCATGTGCTTTCAGAAATTCAAACAGTTCCTCATCTTTAATTACACCATATTTTATAACCTCAGCAATTCCTGCCCGTATCTCCCTTTGATCAAGCGTCTTAAGTGTAGCTATATCTGTGTATACAAGCTTTGGTTGATAAAAAGCTCCGATGAGGTTTTTCCCCATTGGGTGATTGACGGCGGTCTTGCCACCTACACTGGAATCTACCTGGGCCAGTAGTGTCGTAGGGACCTGAATAAATGGAACGCCGCGCAAATATGTAGCAGCCACAAATCCTGTAATATCACCTACTACACCGCCTCCAAGTGCAATGAGCGGCGTGTAGCGATCTGCCCTGTATTCGACAAGCTTGTCAAAGATCCTTCCCGCCCACTCAAGGCTCTTAAATTCCTCACCGTCAGGCATCTCAATCAGAGAAACATTAAAGCCCGCAGCCGACAGGCTGTCGGAGATGGCATCGTAATACAGCGGGGCAACCGTTGTATTTGTGACGACTGTTACCTGTTTGCTGCTGGTGTATTTCTTTAGCGTCCCACCAAAGTCGCCTAATATATTATTTCCAATGAATATGGGGTAGCTGCGTTTTCCAAGCTCAAGCTCAATCGACTGCATTCAGTACCGTACTATATAAGACTTTTGCTATATACAACTCCATGCTTTTAAAAATTAGATACATACTCTGAATAGGAATCAAAGTTACGCCTAATCTCTTCAATTGAGTCTCCGCCAAACTTATCAAGAAAGGCCTTGGCAATCTCAAATGCCACAACGGCTTCACCGATAACAGAAGCGGCAGGCACTGCACATACATCCGAGCGTTCTATGCTCGCCTCAAAGGGTTCTTTTGTACACATATCAACTGACATCAGTGGCTTATAGAGCGTAGGAATCGGCTTCATGACGGAACGAACTACCACATCCTTGCCATTTGTCATACCGCCTTCAATACCACCTGCATGGTTTGTCTTTCTATTGAACTTGCCATCCTCATAAGCTATCTCATCATGGGCCAGCGAACCTGGCCGCCTGCCTTCTTCAAAGCCAATTCCTATTTCTACTCCCTTAATAGCCTGAACACTCATCACTGCACCGGCAATAAGCCCGTCCAGCTTTTTATCAGCCTGGACATGACTGCCAAGCCCCACTGGCAAACCACTTACAACGATCTCAAATATACCGCCAAGAGAATCACCGTCCTCTTTAGCTTTATCAATTCTTTTTTTGATAGATTTAGTTAACTCGGGACTTGGACACCGCACCTCAGACTTCTCGGCAGCCGCAAAGAGCTCTGATAATTCCGGCTGGCTGTCAATATTTGAATAATATAAAGATCCAGGGACATGGCAATCTTCCATCATTATTCCACCTATCTCGGCAACCCAGCTGTAAACTTCTATCCCAAATTCCTTTAGAAGCGTTTTTGCAAAGGCCCCGGCTGCTACACGTGCAGCAGTTTCTCTTGCACTTGAGCGTTCAAGGATATTTCTAATGTCAGATTGGTTGTACTTGATAGCGCCGCTGATATCGGCATGACCGGGGCGAGGGCGAGTTACTGGCTGTGCCCTTTTCTTGTCATCTTCGGATATTTCGGTAGGCTCCGGGCTCATTATTTCAGACCAGTTTTTCCAGTCAAGATTTTCAATGAGCATAGTGACCGGCGAGCCTATAGTCTTACCATGACGCACACCGGAGAGAATCTGAACCTGATCACTCTCAATCTTCATACGTCCACCACGGCCATAACCTGACTGACGTCTTTTTAGATCATGATTGATCGTTTCAGGTGTAACAAAAAGATTTGAAGGAACATTTTCAATTACAGTTATTAAGGCCTGACCATGAGACTCTCCTGCCGTAACATACCTAAGCATCTATGGAGTATCTTTAATTATGCGGGGGGTAATGAATATTAAAAGCTCAGCCTTATCATCTGTTTTGAATGTTGATTTAAAGAGGTTCCCCAAAATAGGTATCCTTGAAAGCCAAGGGACACCTGTCGTCCCACTAGCCTTATCCTGCGTATAAATACCACCGATTACAGTTGTATCACCGTCTTTTATAAGTATCTGTGTTTCAGCCTCTTTCTTGTTGATACTGGGCTTTCCACCGGCACCGGTTCTAGCATAATCGGGCGAGTTCTTGGCGGCCTTAATTTTCAAATGTATACGACCGTCAGGCTTAATATTCGGCGTAACCGTCAGATTCAGGTTAGCATCAATAAATTCAGTTTTTGTTCCTGATTCAGAAGTGGTTTCAAAGGGAATAGAGAAACCCTGCTCAATAGAGGCTTCCATATTGTTCATTGTGACTATTCGCGGCCTTGATATAATCTTAGAAACACCTTTAGCCTCCAGGGCCGAAAGTTTCAGGTCAAGAGAAAAAGTATTTTTGATGTTACCAAAGTTGAAGCCCAGGGCCGCACCGGCAGTCGACTCTGCATCTGTCCCTGTTCCGGCACCAACGGAAGGTCCAACAGATGGTGGATTAAGGGCATAGGCACCGCCAAATCCCGCCCCGGCATTATAAGTACCGTCACTGGTCCCCTTAGTTGCTCCGACACCCCATTGGACGCCAAGGTCTCTGGAATAATTTGTATCAACCTCGACTATCCTTGCTTCAATTAAAACCTGCGGCGTAGGCTTGTCTATCTGCTTGATTATCTTCTTTGCTTCCTCGATATTTGCAGGAAGATCGTTAATGATAAGAAGGTTCCCCCTCGTATTTGTCTGAACGCTGCCCCGACCACTGAGAACAGACTTGATTTGACCGGCAGCAACACTCACGTCTTCATGACTTACTCTTATAAATTCTGTAGTAAGTTCCTCCAGCTTCTCCATTGCCTTTATTTTCGCCAAAGCATCCAACTCTTCTTTATCAATTTTCTTTCTAGGAGCAAAGCGGATAACATTGCCGTCTACAATACTTGCCAGATTATTTGTCTGAAGTATGATCTCTATAGCCTGGTCAAGAGGGACATCACGGAGGCTTAAGGTCACGGTCCCCTTAACATCCTTATCAACAATTACATTGAAGTTCTTGAGCTCACCTAGATACTTCAGCAGGTACTGCAAGTCAGCATTCTGAAAGTCCAGCGTAACGCGCTCACCTTCGGAAGGAGATACTGGCTCTATCACTTCCGTTTCAGAAGGCTGAGCGTCGGCCATTGCTTCTAGTTTTTCAGTTGACAGGGCTTCGACGGAATCTGTGTCAGATAGATGAGCTGATACCTTTTTTGCCTCAATGACCTCCGCTATAACTTCCTCTGGGATTGCAATTTGATCATCCCTATCGAAATCTATATAAACCTCACTGCCATCTGCACTAACATCATAAGATGCTTCTTCTGCGTGTGCAACTACAACCCTCGTAACAGCAGAAGGCGTTTTTTTCAGTTGGTATGAACTAATTAAGACCACCGGAGAATTAAATTCTGAAGTATCAAGGCTCCTCTGCAATCTTCTAGGCAGCTTTGCCGCCTTAATGTCCAGCGCCAGCTTGCCCGCTTCCAACTCAGTGACATCATAACTCACCTCACCCCCGGTTACGGAGATGACAACTCTGGACTTACCATGTATCTGCTTAAAGTCAATCCCTGAAACAGCTACTTCCTGTACTTCAGCTACTTCCTGTACTTCAGCTACTTCCTGTACTTCAGCTACTTCCTGTACTTCAGCTACTTCCTGTACTTCAGCTA
>JADFVX010000089.1 GCA_015222755.1 Pseudomonadota bacterium
GCTATGGACAAAGAGCTCAGGTTTGCTATCCGTGAGGGTGGCCGTACCGTAGGTGCTGGTGTTGTTAGCGAGATAATCGAGTAGGAGTGTAGGAAGCGAGATGGAGAACCAGAAGATTAGAATTAGGCTGCGCGGATATGACCATAAGCTGATCGACCAGTCTGTGATAGAGATAGTTGATACTGCAAAGAGGACAGGCGCAAAGATAGCAGGGCCTATTCCGCTGCCAACAGAGATAAACAAGTACTGTGTTAACCGTTCTCCATTTATCGACAAGAAGTCAAGAGAACAGTTTGAGATAAGGACCCACAAGAGACTGATTGATATTCTTGAGCCTACACAGCATACGGTAGATGCCCTGATGAAACTTGACCTGTCGGCTGGTGTCGATGTTGAAATAAAGTTAAATCCCTGATCTGTTATTTGGGGATTAAGACCGGAGTTTAAAATGAGTGCGGGTATAATAGGCATAAAAAGAGGAATGACCCAGATAGTCTCTGAAACTGGAGAGATGATCCCTGTAACAGTCGTTGAGGCGCCAACAGGTAGGGTTGTTCAGAGAAAGACTGTCGAGAATGATGGTTATTCTTCGATTCAGGTAGGTGCTGGTGAGAAAAGGGTTGGCCTTTTCAACAAGGCGGAAAAAGGGCATTTTAATAAGGCAAAAGTAAGTCCTGCGCGTTTTCTAAAAGAATTTCGCGTTGAAGACTCGTCTGCATACGAACTGGGACAGGAAGTAGCTCTTGATTCCTTTTCTGCCGGGGACTATGTCGATGTAACTGGTGTCAGCAAAGGTAAGGGTTTTGCCGGTGGTATGAAACGCTGGGGTTTTAAGGGACAAAGAGCCAGCCACGGTGCTGAGAAGGTGCACAGGAAGGTTGGTTCTATTGGTAATGCTACTTATCCCGGTAAGGTTTTCAAGGGCAAGAAAATGCCTGGGCACCTTGGGGCTGAGCGCGTGACTATACAGAATATTACCGTAGTAGCTGTCAGGCCGGAGGAAAACCTGATTATGCTTAAAGGAGCTGTTCCTGGGCATGAAAAGGGACTATTAATAATCAATAAGGCTGTTAAAAAGGGTTAATCAAAGTGGCACAAATAGACATTTTAAACCTGGAAAATAAAAAGGTCGGTGAGATTGATCTGCTTGATAAGGTATTCAATGCAGAAGTAAAGCCTCACCTGTTGCACAGCGCAGTGCGGGTCAATAAATTGGCTTCGCGCGGCGGCAACGCTTCTACAAAGGGACGTTCTGAGGTTGCAGGTGGTGGTTCTAAACCATGGCGTCAGAAGGGAACGGGCAACGCAAGAGCTGGCACCTCATCATCCCCAATATGGGTAGGTGGTGGTGTGGCCTTTGGTCCGAAGCCGCGAAAGTACAATCTATCACTGAATAAGAAAGTGCGCAAGGCTGCGCTGGTGTCTGCACTTTCTATGAAGTTTCAGGATAAGGATCTGATCATTCTTGAGGATATTGATCTCAAGGAGGCCAAGACAAAGCTTTTCAGCTCTATCCTTAAGACTCTTGATCTTGAGAAACCCTTGATTGTGTATAGTGGAGACAACTCAAATCTTGATCTCTCGTCCAGAAATATTGTTGGTGTTAAGGCTTTAAAGAGCGAAGGCTTGAATGTCTTTGATATTCTCAAGCACAAGACACTCGTAGTGACAAAGGATGCAGTAAGCAAGATTCAGGAGGTGCTTTCATAATGGCTGATTTAAGGCAGGTGCTGAAGCGCCCCGTTATAACGGAAAAAACTACCCTAATGAGGGAGGCCAACAATGTTGTTTCCTTCGTGGTAGGTAAGAATGTAAATAAAGTAGAAATTAAGAAGGCCGTAGAAGAAATCCTCAAGGTTTCAGTTGAGGGTGTCCGTACCATAAATGTAGCCGGTAAGGTGAAGCGTACCGGTCAGAAATTTGGTAAAAGGTCTAATTGGAAGAAAGCATATGTTACCTTGAAAGACGGCGATAGTATAGAAGTCTTTGAGGGTGTATAAGTAAGGAGGAAGGCGCTGATGGCCCTTAAAAAGTACAAACCTACATCTCCGGGAATCAGGCACCAAACCTGTCTGCCCTTCGATGAAGTTACAACAACAACGCCGGAAAAGAGCCTGCTCAAGCCGGTAAAAAAGAGTGGTGGGCGTAACGCCAACGGAAGAGTGACGAGCCGGCATCAGGGTGGTGGACACAAGAGGCGCTATCGCGTAATAGATTTCAAAAGGGATAAAGCAGATGTGCCGTCAAAGGTTGCATCTATAGAGTATGACCCTAATCGTTCAGCAAGGATAGCTCTGCTCCATTATGCTGACGGGGAAAAGCGTTATATCCTCGCTCCTAGGGGTCTTGAGGTCGGCGCTGAGGTTGTGTCTGGCGTTGGGGCTGATATTCAGCCCGGTAATGCGCTTCCTATAAGGAATATACCTGTTGGTACGCTTATCCATAATATTGAGATGAAGATAGGTAAGGGTGGGCAGATCGTCCGTAGTGCTGGTACATCGGCCCAGTTGATGGCTAAAGAAGGAAAGTATGCTCAAGTCAGGCTGCCTTCTACAGAAATGAGGATGATACTTCAGGACTGCTACGCCACTGTTGGTGAAGTTGGAAATAGTGACCATGCTAATGTGACTATTGGTAAGGCGGGACGCAATAGGTGGCTTGGTAATCGTCCTAAAGTCAGGGGTGTTGCTATGAACCCGGTAGACCACCCGCATGGTGGTGGTGAAGGAAAGTCCTCCGGTGGTCGTCATCCGGTAACACCTTGGGGTGTTCCGACAAAGGGATATAAGACGCGTAAAAACAAGCGTACAGATAGATTTATAGCAAGAAAGCGTAAGAAATAGCAGTCGGAGGATTAAGACGTGGCAAGATCAATAAAAAAAGGACCCTACGTAGAAGGAAGCCTTGTCAGAAAGGTGAAGGCCCATCAGGAAAGTGGCAGTAAGCAGCTTGTAAAGACCTGGTCAAGGAGGTCGACTATTACACCTGATTTCATTGGATTGACCTTTGCCGTCCATAATGGAAGGAAGTTTATCCCTGTGTATATTACAGAAAATATGGTTGGGCATAAGCTGGGTGAATTTGCAGCTACCAGGACCTATTATGGTCATGCGGCGAACAGGAAGACTAAGATCAGATAATTTCGGAGTTTAGATGATGGAAGCAAGGGCAACACTAAGAAATGTCAGAGTATCGGCAAGGAAAGCGAGGCTGGTCATAGATACAATTCGCGGTAAAGATGTAAATTCTGCGATAAATGAACTGACTTTTACAGATAAAAAGACCGCTCCCATGGTGACAAAGCTTGTTCGCTCAGCAGTTGCCAATGCCGAGCAGGCCGGAGTCTCGGATCCTGACAGGTTGTATGTCAAGACCGTCTTCGTTAACGAAGGCCCGACAATGAAAAGGTTTATGCCTCGTGCGATGGGAAGAGCAACGAAAATATTGAAAAGATCGAGCCATATAACTGTCATTGTGGCAGAGCGGCTTTAATAGGAGGTTGAATTGGGTCAAAAAGTAAACCCCATAAGTCTTAGGCTGGGAATTGTAAAAACATGGGATTCCCGCTGGTATGCTGATAAAGATTATTCCAAGCTTATACATGAAGACCGTAAGATCAGGGCTTTTGTGAAAAAGAAGCTTTATCATGCCGGTATCTCCAAGATTGAGATAGAAAGGACGGGCAACAAGCTCCGTGTTAATATTAACAGTGCGCGTCCGGGTCTTGTAATTGGTAAAAAGGGTGCGGAAATAGATGCGCTGAAAAATGAGATCAAGGGCTTTACCAGTAAAGAAGTTTTCGTTAACATAAACGAAATACGCAAGGCGGAAGTAGATGCCCAACTGGTAGCAGAAAATGTCGCATTACAACTGGAAAGAAGGATAGCCCATCGTCGTGCGATGAAGAAGGCCGTAGGCTCTGCAATGAAGCTTGGTGCACAGGGAATCAAGATATTCTGCGCCGGCAGGCTTGGCGGACATGAAATGGCTCGACGTGAGTGGTACAGGGAGGGAAGAGTTCCTCTCCATACTCTGAGGGCAGATATTGATTACGGTTTTACGGAAGCTAAGACTACCTATGGAATCATCGGTGTTAAGGTTTGGATCTTTAAGGGTGAGATTCTTGATCAAAAGGAAGAAATGAAGGTAGAGGGATAAGACAATGTTAAGCCCCAAAAAAGTTAAATATAGAAAGCAGATGAAGGGAAGGATGAGGGGAACCGCTTTGCGTGGAAGCACCCTCAACTTCGGAGACTTCGGCCTGCAGGCTTCAGAGTGTGGTTGGTTAACTGCTCGCCAGATAGAGGCTGCCCGTATTGCTATGACTCGTCATATCAAAAGAGGAGGTAAGGTGTGGATAAGGGTGTTTCCTGCTAAACCTATAACTGCCAAGCCTGCTGAGACACGTATGGGAAAGGGCAAGGGCTCACCTGAGGGCTGGGTGGCTGTTGTAAAGCCCGGTATGGTGCTGTATGAGATGGAAGGTGTAGATAAGGAAGTTGCCAAGGAGGCCCTAAGGCTTGCGATGCACAAGCTTCCGATTTCTACCAAGTTTATAGAAAGAGGTGTCAGGTAATGAAGGTTTCGGAACTTAGAGAACTTGGTGCTGAAGGGCTCGAGCAAAAGAGTGTGGAGCTTAAGGAAGAGCTTTTTAACCTCAAATTCCAGCATGCCATTGGCAAACTCGAAAATACGGCCACGCTTAAGGTTCTTCGCGGGGATATAGCTAGGATTGAGACGGTCAAAAACGAAAGTACTTCCAAGGAAGGGTAAGGAATATGGCAGAAAAAGGTTTAAAGCGCTCTCTTAACGGGACAGTCGTTAGTGATAAAATGGATAAGAGTATTGTCGTAAGTGTTGAACGGCAGTTTGCTCATGCCAAGTACAAGAAGCAGATAAAGCGTACTACAAAGTACAAGGCCCATGATGAGAACAATGCTGCCAAGGTGGGTGACAGGGTAAGTATTCAGGAGTGCCGTCCTTTGAGTAAAGACAAACGCTGGCTGCTTGAAGAAATAATCGAAAAAGTTGTTTGATTTAATTTATTGGAGTTTATAAAATGATCCAGATGCAGTCCATACTGAATGCAGCCGACAACTCAGGTGCAAAAAAGCTTTATTGCGTTAAAGTGCTTGGCGGTTCAAAAAGGAGATTTGCCGGTGTCGGAGATGTGATTGTGATTTCTGTGAGGGAAAGTATTCCTAACTCAAAGGTGAAAAAGGGAGATGTCCAGAAGGCTGTCATCGTCAGGACAGTCAAGGAAATAGGTCGCCCTGATGGATCTTATATCAGGTTTGATGAAAATGCTGCAGTCCTGATTGATAAAAACATGGAACCCATCGGCACAAGGATATTCGGGCCAGTGGCGAGAGAATTAAGGGCCA
>JADFVX010000090.1 GCA_015222755.1 Pseudomonadota bacterium
ACTGTGACTACGGTGTTGGAAACTACATAGCTGGCAATCACCGAAGATGTTCCTCCAGATGTGCCGATTACCGCGTCAAGGCCGCCGTCGCCTGAGCCCGCCAATACGGTACCTGCTGCTCCGGAGCCGGTCTGGGATGTGGCAGTAAGTCTGCTGTCTCCAACATTGCCGTCAGGCTCTCCGCCGGGAATGTCATTGACAAGGAAGATTGCAACAGATCCGTCGGCTGCCAGTGTGGGATCGTTGGTCCCGGCCACATATTGCTGGTCAGTCCCTGCGTCATAATTTCCGTTACCGTTGGTATCGAAGAAGATGCCAACCAGTGTGGGATCAAAATCAGCCGTTCCTAGCAAACTGTTGGCAGACAGATCGAATGTCTCCGTACCGTTGCCGGTATTGGTGACAAGGATATTCAGGGCCTGGTCGATGGAGCCTGCAATGGCTGCAACGTTTGCAGCATCCTGCCAGCTGACACTTACGTCTATCATCTCGGCCACTTTTACCGTAACGGGGGCACTTGACTTTGTCAGTGTGGCGTTGTTGATGACGTAAGATGCGGTGGCTATATTTGTTATGTCCGTGCCGACGGGTGTGCCCGCAGCCAGTGCTATCCCCGGCATTGCAATTGCTATTAAAATACTCCCTAACCACTTTTTCACCATTACTGTTTCTCTCCATAAACTTTTCATCTCGGACCGCTCATTTGTTACGGCGGACCTGCCCTTGTCTGAAAAATAATCGCTCCGATCTGTTTGTCTCGATCGAGCCTCTCTCTTAGGTTCTTCATTGGAAACCTCCTTAAATCTATTAATTATTTTTAGGTTATTAAATATTTTCATTTTATCCTCACCCTGAATCTAAGACTGAAAGAGGGGTTGTTGCCCCCGGCAGCTGCATCCATGTTGTTTGAGGGCAGGACCTTTATGTATGCAACACTGCTATCGACGCCGTTTCCATCTGCCGCAGGAGTTATAAGGGCGTCTGTGGAATCGTAAAATTCAAGGCTGTCCCCTCCGTCCCCCAGATTGACGAAGCTGTAGGTCATGCCGCTTGCCGTTGCGCCGTCTGTAAAGATGGCAGGGCCTGATCCGGCCCCTCCGATATCATTTACATAGAACTCAGAATTTGCAGGTATTATATCTGTGATAACGACATTTTCAGCTTCACCAATCCCTGTGTTGGTAACAATAACTGTGTATTCCATGATGGCCCCCGGTATGGCCTTTGGCCCGACCGTTCCATTTATGGGGTCGGAATAAGTCTGCACCATCTTTAAAATAACAATGTCAGGCGCAGGTAATGAAACAGGAGAGATAGCCGCACTGGCGCTGTTATTGGAACTGTTGGAATCCGCCTGGTCCACCGCAGTTATGCTCGCCGTATTTGTAATCGTAGACCCGCCCGTCCCCGTACCTACATCGACGGTAATTGTGAGGGTTGCCGTTGCCAGCTTGGCAAGGCTGCCCACCGTCCACAGGCCTGTTGCATCGTCGTAACTTCCCTGGCTGGGAGTATCCGACTGATATATAACGCCGGCCGGCAGGATGTCGGTCACCACCAGGTTTGTAGCGGCATTGGGGCCAATGTTGCCCACTGTTATGGTATAGGTGATAGTGTCTAATTCGTCGGGAACAGAGTCACTGGCCACCTTGGTAACATAAACATCCACCTGCTGCACCGTGAGGGCGATGCTTGCAGAGTCATTGGAACTGTCCGTATCAGCCTGGTCTGCAGAGGTCACCGAGGCCGTATTTGTTATGCTGCTGCCCGCCGAGCCCGTATCCACGTCGGCCATGATCGTAAGTGTTTCGCTGCTGGAAACGGCAAGGCTCCCCACAGACCACAGGCCCGTCCCGCTGCTGTAGGTGCCGAAGGTGGAGCTGTAGCCCGTAAAGCTGACACCCGATGGCAGGATGTCGGTCACCTCTACGGATGTTGCATTATTGAGATCACCGTTTGAGATAATCAGCGTATAAATTATGCTGTCGCCTTCATTTGGAGAGGAGTTGTCTACCGTCTTGCTAAGAGAGAGGTCTGTAGCCCCTACTACTATGGCCGCTTCGGCCACATCATTTGAAAAATTATCATCGTACTGGTCTGAAGAATATATCCTTGCCGTATTTGTGATCGTATTGCCATCGGTGCCCGTATCGACTGTGGCGGATATAGAAATGCTTTCACTTTGCCCGAAGCCGATATCCCCTGCGCTCCAGCTGTCGCTGCTATAACTACCCTGCGTAGAGCTGTAACCTGAAAAGGTAAGTCCATCGGGAAGGACATCTCTCACTTCAACGCCTGTCCCATTGGTATCGACGCTGTTATTGCTTACCACTACGGTATATGTGACCGTAGCTCCCACAACGGGGGCGGGGCTGTCTGCACTCTTTGTTATGGAAAAGTCCACCTCAGCCACATCAACTACTATATTGGCTATTGAGATGTTGTTGGAGACATCATTATCTGCCTGGTCGGCAGAGCTTATCTCTGCTACATTCTGGACTGCAACGCCGCTCTTGATGTTATTAATGAGGCTAACGTTTATGGTGAGGGTCTCGCTATCGCCAGGTGCGAGAGGGCCGGCAACTGTCCAGGTGAGCGTGGGGTCTGCATAGGAAGGGGTCCCCGCCGTAGAAGAATAAGAGTCAAAGATAAGGTGACTAGTATCTATGATGTCGGTAACTTCTATGTTAGTCGCATCATCAGGACCGTTGTTTGTAAGCACCACAGAATAGGAATAGGAAGACTTCACGGGAGGCGTGGAATCGCTAGCCGTCTTTGTAAGTGACAGGTCGGCCTGTTCCACTGTAATGGAGGCGCTGGCTGAATTATCTGATGAATCGGGGTCACCACTGCCGGAAGCAGTGACAGAGGCCGTATTGGCAATAGTCGTGCCTCCCGTACCGACGTCAACTGTTGCATCTATGGTCAGCGTTTCTGAACCTCCGTTAGCAATGCTCAGGCTGCCCCACTCCCCGCTTCCGCTGCTATACGTACCGAAGGTGGCACTATAAGCGGAAAAGCTGAGGCCTGAGGGGAGGAGGTCTGTGATTATAATAGAGTCGGCACTGTATGGACCGTCATTTGTAACAGTTACCGTATAGCTTATGGTGTCACCTTCGTTGGGGGTCGCATCGTTAACCGATTTGGACATCCGGAGGTCAGCCCCGCTTACGTAGACAATTACACTTGCCGAGTTATTGGAAGTATTTGAGTCAGCCTGGTCCGAGGCGCTAACCGAAGCAGTATTGGTTATTGTAGACCCCGCTGCAGCAGGTACTGTCGCATCGATTGTGAGGTTCTGACTAGCAGAAACAGCGAGGTCTCCCACCTGCCATACGCCTGTACTGCTGCTGTATGAACCGAAGGTGGAACTGTAACTTGAAAAACTGAGCCCTGCCGGGAGCAGGTCCGTTAGCTCAACATTTGTTGCATCGTTGTTTCCGTTATTTGTTATGCCTACGGTAAATGTTATGCTGCCGCCGCTTGCTGGAGTGGTAGTATCTACCGACTTCGTTACGGCAAGGTCAGAACCACCCACAGTAATGGACTTTGTGGCAGAATCATTCCCGCTTACAGGATCCTCAATAACGGATGCCGTAATGCTTGCCGTATTGTCTATAGTCGTACCGAGGGTGCCGCTGTCTACGGTGACTGTAATATTGAGTGAAGCACTGGTACCGTTTGTAAGGGAAGGGGCCTGCCATACTCCATTTCCGCTGTTATATGAGCCGCCACCGTCGTCGGACACATAGCTAAGCCCTGCGGGAAGGGAATCTGTTACCTGGATGCCTGTTGTATCACCGGGGCCGTTATTTGTCACTTCAATCGTATAGACCACCGTGCCTCCCTCATTAGGTGTGGTCTTATCGGCAATCTTCGTAACAGACAGGTCGGCTGACATCTGGACAGTCAGGGTATCTGTCCTGTTCTCATAAGTGTCGTAAGCTGCGTCTATAGAGTCAACGTAAGTAACTGTCACTGCCTCTATGGGAGCTACCTGCAGGGTCCCGTCTTCGTCGGAGACAGCCCCCGCAGCGGAGGGGGTGGATCCTGTAAAAATGCCCGTGTCGGGCCCCGTCTCTGTAACTATCACCGTCTCCGTATCGCCGGTCTGGGTCTCTACTATAACTGTAAAGCTCTGGACAATGGATGCCAGATTGTTTACGTCTGCGTCTGTCACTTTTATGTAGACCGTATCGCCTGCATATATCTGCGTCACATCACCAGTTCCAGCAATGTCGGACACAAACTTGACAGACCCGTCGGAAGGGTATGTACCAAGAGGAGTGTATGTATCGCTGCCGTTTGTGGGCATGCATTGGGACACGTCCGTAGAGCAAGTATCTGAGATATCAACGAGGTCTGCCGTCAGGGCTTGAGAGTTGTTAGAGCTTCCTATAAAAAACCTGATGGGAGAAGTATCGTTCAGACCCGTTGCAGTTTTGAATGAATCGTAGGGTAGACGAAAATCTAGAAAGTAGTCGGCACCGCCGTTCGTCGTGGAATCAGCAAGGATGCTCCGGAAATTAACGTTAAGCACCCAATCCTGTTCCCAGGCAACATTTTCAATATGGTCGGAAGGATCGCCCAGGACAGACTGAGCGGTATTTTCCCCGATGAATATACGCTCAGGGTTGGATATGCCGTCGAGCATGACCATCCACTCATAGTCACTGAAATCGTTGTCCGTATCTATGACTAAACCCCAGCCGAAGGGATCGAGGCCGTCGCCCCCCTGATTAAGGGGGTCACCGTCAACACGAATACGGAAATACATAAAGGTACCGTCGTTATGTACATAGGCGGCAGGATATGAACCATCGTTGGTAACTATGTCTCTGGGGTCGTTAGCGCCACCCTGGGAATCACCCTCTATATCACTAATGCCCAGCGAACCTTTGGTCAACTCCATCCAGTCGGAGTCTGCCGGCCAGGCAAAAACGGATGAAGGAGAAAACAGTAATAGAACTGCTATGGAAGTAACAACTAAAGTGCAAACAAGTCTTTTCATATATGTCTGTCGATAACCTTTCATAGATTAGGTTTAATAATTAATCTCTTAAAGCAGGTCCCTGTTGTTTTGATAGATGGGACACTGCTCATAGTTGCCGCCGCAGTAATAGATGATGTCATCAATTGCCATGCTCCTCGTATCCGAGCAGTAACAATGAGGAAGCGCTTCATCAATTAAGGGGCAGCGCCCTTTGTCCTGGAGTACTACCTGATACTCCTTATTTTTTTTCTCTTTTGCTATCTCCATTTTTTCTCCCCCTTGCGGTCTAACTATCTGAAATATTTGCTCTTATTCTTTCGCTTTACTCCTGCATATCATTTCTATACTTAACAATAAGCATGCCAAACAGCACACGAAAGACATAAAGATTTTACCCTGAAATATCAGACACTTACGCACCAGCCTCCTGAAAAAATTGGGGAACAATTCAAAAACCGGCAGACATGCAACACATTGATGCGCAACGATGTGTTGCACACCTGTCGCATTTCATCTTATTCTTTGATAAAAAAACAGGGGTCTGGGTGCAAAACTACTTTGCATTTTGATTGAAAAAATGGGGCAGGAAAAGAGTGCTTTGTGGGTCTGTACTTGGGAGTCGGAGAAGAAAAACTGGTATGCTTCTATTTTAGTCCATATTTCACTATCTTACGATAAAGTGTGCTGCGGTCCATGCCTAGTATCTTTGCCGCTTCAGTTCGGTTCCACCTTGTCTCATCCAGCATCTTCAATATCAGTGCAGCTTCACCTTCCAGTGTGGAGCCTAAAGATGCATCGAAGTTTTCTTTCAGGCGGGAAGGGTCGAATTCTCCTGGCAAGTGTTTAATATCAATAAACCCTTTCCTGCATAATATAAATGCATGTTCAACGGCATGTTCAAGCTCCCTTATGTTGCCTGGCCAAGGATATGACAAGAAGCTATCATGAACCGCCTCGGAGAAACCTCTTATTCTTTTATCGAACTTGGCGTTAAATTTATCTAAAAAGTAGTCCAGAAGCAGGGGTATGTCATCAACTCTATCCCTGAGAGGGGGGATGTGAAGTCCAAGTACTTTCAGGCGGTAATAAAGGTCGTCCCTGAACTCGCCTCTTTTTACCATTTCAGACAGTTCCCGGTTTGTTGCAGCTATTACCCTTACATCAACCCTGACTGGCGTCGAATCCCCCACCCTTTCAAATACCAGATCCTGAAGCACTCTCAAAAGCTTTAACTGTATATTGGGCGATATGCCGGATATCTCATCCAAAAATATTGTACCGCCATCGGCCAGCTGGAACCTTCCTATCTTGTTATATGTGGCTCCTGTGAAGGAACCTTTAACATGACCGAACAGCTCGCTCTCCAGAAGGTTTTCTGAAAGTGCGGAACAGTTCACCTTGACAAGCGGCTTACTCGACCTGACCCCACTGTAATGTATCGCCTCTGCTACCAGTTCTTTACCGGTTCCGCTTTCACCTGTGATCAACACCGTGGATTGGACGTTCGCGAGCGATTCGATGAGGGAGTAGATATCCTGCATCTTTTCACTATTACCTATGATTTTTTGAAAACCCCTGCGTTCTTTAAGTTTTTTTTCAAGATCAGTCACTCTGCTCTCATCGGAAAGCAGCATTATGGCACCTGAAAAGACCCTGTTTCCGTCAACAAGAGGAGAAGTTGATATACTTACAACCTGATCCGGATTATCAGACTTATCACATTTTATATACCTGCCTTCTATAGGTTTCTTCTTGTCCAGAGTCTCCTTTAGAGCCTCCATACACATATTGTTACATTCTCCTGAAAGCTCGTTTAATTGTTTGCCTACTGATTCCCTGGACAAACCACACAATCTGAGAGCAGAACTATTAATTTCAATGACCTTCATATCGCTATCTACCGAAACTATCCCCTCTTTTACACTTGCAAAAATAGCTTCAAGGTTGGAACGGTATTCTTCTTTTTTATCGACCGCCTCTTTGTACTTAAGGGCTACACCCGCTACCTTAAGAAGTTTATGCTGATCTACCGGCTTGGAGATGTAATCAAAGGCACCCAGGCGAACAGCTTCGGTCGCCGTATCTATATCAGGTCGCCCTGTTATAATAACCACAGGAGAGTTTATTCCTTTTTTTCTTATGTCTCTCAGCAGGTCGATCCCTGTTTCTCCCCCCATGACTATATCTGTAAATATCAGATCAAAATCAGCATTTTCCAGCTTTTCCAGCGCCTCTTTATAGTCCTCAGCGCAGACCACTTCATAGCCCTCTTCCTTAAGGAACTCTTCGAAGGTGTATCTCAAGACCTTCTCATCATCAACTACAAGAATTTTATATTTCACGGCCCCCTCCTGATGGAAGATCGATTACAATCTTTGTATAATGGCCTTCCCTGCTTTTTACAGAAAGTGAACCCCCATGGTCTTCTATAATACCGTGGCTTATGCTCAAGCCCAGGCCGGTCCCCTCCTTTGAGGGCTTGGTAGAAAAAAAAGGCTCCAGTATCTTATCCCTGATATCTTTTGGAATACCGGGGCCCTTATCAAAAAAGGTGACTCTAAGCCTCTCTTCTCCTTTGACTTCGACCTTTTCTCCCGTTATTTTCAAAAGCTTATCTTTGTCTCCTTTGGGGTATTTCTGGTTCAGGGCATAACGGGCGTTATTTATTAGATTCAGGAAAACCTGTTCTATCTTATGATCATCTCCCCTTACAAGAGGCAGGTCTGACGCAATATCAACCTGAAGGTCTATGCTTTCTTTACGTAAATAAGCCTCTGTCAAAGCCAGAGAATCATCCATAACACTATTAATATCAAACAAGACACTCTTGTCAACTTTTTCCCGGGAAAAGGAGAGAAGCGCCTGAACTATTCTGGCAATGCGTCTACCCTCAGCCATTATCATCCCGGCTAACTCACTACCCTTCCCACTTTCACAATATTTACTTTGAAGAATTTGAGCACAATTAATGATGCCGTTTATAGGGTTGTTGATTTCATGAGCTACACCTGCTGAAAGCTCGCCAATGGAGGCCAGATGTCCGGCTCGCACAGCCTCTACCTGGAGTTTGACCTTTTCCGTAATGTCGGCTGCCACTTCGATTACATTAATAACTTCTCCTCTGGAATTTTTGATCGGGAATGCCCTGACGTCCAGATGCCTTCCATCCAAGGTAAAAACCTCGGCATTTTCCATGTGACCTGTTTTAAAACTCCTTTTGGACGGGCATTTTTCCTCATCAGGCAAATCGCCTTTCCGGCATATATCATAGCAGGGCCGACCTGTCATGTTCGAATCTTTTTTCCCGAAGGTATTGGAAGCCTGCGCATTTGACCACTGAACCTTCAGGTCGGGCGTGAGCAGCAGCAGGGCATCGGGAATCGCATCAAGAAGGGTCGTAAACTGCTGATACAAACGTTTATATTCACTTTCGCTCTGCTTGAGTGAGCTCTCTATATTTCTTCTCTCCTCCACCTCTTCCTTGAGGGTCCTGTTTACTTCTATGAGCTCAGCGGTCCTCTCAGTGACCTTGTTTTCCAGTTTATCATGGGCCTTTTTAAGCTCCTCTTCCGCTTTTTTTCGCCCCGTAATGTCCAGGATTACCCCGATCAGACCTCCAAGTGTTCCATCTGAATTAAAAAAATTGGCCTTGTTGAAAATCACGTCATGCCTTGTACCGTCAGAGTGCTGCACCGAACTCTCGTAGGTTTGCACTCCTCCTTTTCCTTTTTTGAAAAGCTCCATATCCATTTTAAAATAGATTTCTGCCATATCCCTGGGTCCCATATCAAAAACGGTTTTCCCTATCATCTCATGCTTGTTTTTCCCTATGTACTCTTCAAAAGCGCTGTTGCAGCCGATATATATCCCCTTTTCATCTTTATAAAATACAGGGCTTGGAATTGTATCGATCAGGTCCTGCAAAAATTTGTATGACGACCTCAGTTCCTCTTCAGTTTTTATCCGCTCTGAAATGTCTTCACATGTTGCAACCAGTGCCACAGGATCCCCTTTATCATTGCATACAACATCAGAAAGCAGTCGAACAGGAAAGACAAAACCATCCTTTTTGACATTGACCGTCTCTCTTTGAAAACTCACCGCCTTACTGAATTTCTTATTATTTCTGGGCTTCCATAGCTCTTTCGGGGCGAATATCCTTACATCTTTGCCTAAGAGCTCATCCTGGCTGTATTTATGCATTTCAGCTTCTGCCGGATTGGAATATATAATTTTACCATCCATGCCTGTAATGGTGAGCCCGATCTGCATGCTGTTTATGGCCTTCTCAAAGTAACTTAGCGTCTCGCTGTTTTTTTTAAATTCTTCCTCAAGCGTCAGGAATTTATCTTCGTTCTCTTTTCTCTCCTTTATCTCGGATCTCAGTCTCAGAGCAACCCTTACCCTTGTCAGCAGTTCCGTCTGACTTATAGGCTTGGTAAGAAAGTCGTCTATGCCGGCTTCTAAAGCTTGTTTTATTGAGTCATCATTTTTCTGATCCATCAACATAATGACGGGGATGTCCTTAAGATGAGAAATCCCCCTTATGACCCTGCAGGCCTCTATGCCGTCGATTAAAGGCATGGCTAGATCCATAATGATCAAATCGACATCATTTTTGGGAGAAGCAGAGTCAGTGCCTAGTACTTTAAATGTCTCTTTAGCAGAGCTGGCTGAAAAAATGAGCTCATGCCCTTCAATTTCAAGCACTTTTCTGACAATCAATTTTATATCGGGAGAGTCACAAACTAATAAGGCATTCATAATATGCTTCTGTAT
>JADFVX010000091.1 GCA_015222755.1 Pseudomonadota bacterium
CTCGTCTATCAGCCTCGTTCGACTACCACCATCAAACTTCTTTATGGCGAGGCCTACCAGGCACCGTCCCCCTACAGGGCCTATTCTAATTATGGTACATTTCAACCTGATGGTGCGGGTGGTTATGAGAATGTCGGGGGGGTACGCCTGCCAAGTCCGGATCTTGATCCGGAAGAGTTGAAGACCTGGGAACTTGGGATTATTGAAGATGCAACTGAAGGCCTGAAGCTGGAGGCCAATTTTTTCTATACTGAAGCTAGGAACCTCATCACTGGAGGCAAATGGGAAGGGTCAGCAGTCTTTGGCTCCTTGCTCCCCGATGACACCTCTATCACGGGTATTACAATCGATAAATGGAAGAAGGCTGAGAATTCAGGGGAGGCGACCTGGTGGGGCGGGGAGTTCTCTGTCGATTATAGCCAGTCTATTTCCGGAGTGCGTTTAAATTACTGGGCGAACTATTCCTACCTGAACGGAAGCCTGACAGCAGCAGACGGCACCAAAACAGAGCATCCATTCATAGCCAAGCATAAGGCGAAGGGGGGAGTGACTGCAATTGTAAACAACTACTATATTTCCCCCTCTGTCAGGTGGGTAGGTCAGTCAAACAACCACCTTATCACAAGTCCAGGCAGTAGCAATCAGAGGGTAAAGAGCCATATTGTAACTGACCTTAATATTGGGGTAACTGATATATGGAGAAACCTATCTGCATCTGTCAATGTCCAGAACCTGTTTGATAAGCGCTACTACAATGCCGGGGGAAACTGGGCAAGGCATCCCTCTGTACCACAGGAGCCAAGGCGGGTTGTCCTGACGCTGAACTACAAGTTTTAATACCCTATGTCTGAGCTTGAAAAGTACAGGCCGCTCAGCGTCAAAGAGTTCTACAATAAAATCCACCACCAGTACTACGAACCATCTTCCCACCAGATCAGCTGCCGGGTCAAATCCGTCCATGAAACTATCCTGCAACAGCTTAGAGGCTCCATAGAAGGTAGAATCCTCGATGTTGGCTGTGCATCTCAGGAACCGCCCATAAATACAGTCGGTTGTGACCTATCTATTGAAGGATTGAGATTGAGCAGGGAACTCTACCCTGACAGCAGTTCTGTTTGCGCCGACATCAATTATCTCCCTTTTAAAAGGGAATCTTTTTCTGCCATCCTGGCGGGACTTCTTCTTGATCATGTTGAAAACCTGGAACTTGCCTTTTTTTCACTAAGAGGTGTCGCCGCGGCACAAGGCAGGCTTATTGTCACCGTCTTCGACAGTGAAAGGCGTCCCCAAAATAAGTACGGTGGTGACAGGCTGCAATACAGGTCTATAGACGGAGAGAAGTATTCTGTTCCGAGTTACGGCTGGACAAGACAAGAGTTGATAGCCTCTTCCGCTAAAGCGGGTTGGGTATTTACTTCAGACGCTGTCCATAGTACAGGTGACAATGACTATCTACTGCGGCAACTCGATTTTGAGGCGGAAGAATAAGATCTCTCATCCCTGTTTTTTAAGTGTCGGTAGCTTTATGGTCACTGCCTTTATGGCGAGAATGAATAGAGTGTAAAGATTCCCGGCTGTTATCATTAGTATAAGGAAAAAAGAGATATCGTCCAGAATCGTAAAGATAGATAGAAGAAGTATCTGGGTTCCGAAGCATAATGGTGATACAGCTGCCAGAAAGGTTTTGTCCCCGTACCACTGTGTCTCCATCTTTTCTATTTGCGGTCTGTTTTTGTTCTCGTTGTATTTAAGCATGAACTTGTCGATCCCTGTAACAAACCTGTCCTGCCATCCATAGACAAACTGATAAATAAACTGCAAGACAAACAGGAGACGGTCGGAAAGTCCCCCTTTATCATCATCGTCAAAGCTCTCGTCCGTTCTGTTGATCCCCCTGCCATTTAATAAGGTCTTGTAAGATACTAGGTAGTAGTTATATACGGAACACTGCAGGAAGGCTGACAGCATGGCGGTGTATGAAAGCAGGTAAGCGGCAGCCAGGTTTCCCTTCTGTCCAAGGTTGATTGCAATGCCGGTAAACAGGCAGATATATACAAGTGCATCTGCCAGAGAATCAAGGAACCTGCCGAGGCGGCTGGTCATGTTTTTTGCCCGGGCAAGGTATCCGTCTACGGTGTCGAGGAAGTTTTTCAGTTGGATGAAGAAAACCCCGACGATTGATGCAAGATAATCTCCCTGGGAGAATAAGTAGGCTGAGACTATGCCTGCGATAAGCGAGAGCAGGACAATGCCTTCGGGGCGGACAGATGTGTAGTAGAGTCTACCAACGGCCCATTTTAGACCGGGAACCCAGAGGTAGTTTATATCGAAAAAACTATCTTCTTTTTTGAACTTTGAGGCTTTTTCGAAGGAGAATTCTTCCATCTCTGGTAAAGACTTTTTAGCCCTTCTCCACGTAGGCGTAGGCACTGTGGTTGTGGATGGATTCGAAGTTTTCCGCCTCTATGCTGAACCATGAGACACTTTCAAGCTTGTCCATCCTGAGGTAGACCTCTCTCACAAGGTCTTCTACAAAGCGGGGGTTATCGTATGCCTTTTCTGTGACGTATTTTTCATCGGGCCGCTTAAGCAGGGAATATATCTCACAGCTGGCGCTTTCTTCCACCAGGGCAATGATGTCCTCTATCCATGTGAACTTACTGAAGCGAAAACTGACGTTTACGATGCTGCGCTGGTTATGAGCGCCGCGCTCGCTTATCTCCTTGGAGCAGGGGCATAGGCTGGTGACGGGGACGGCAACGGATACGATAAAGTCCTGCTCCGTGCTGTTGCTGCTTCCTGAAAACCTACAGGTATAGTCGATGAGGCCCTTTGCTCCCGACACGGGTGCGGACTTTTCCATGAAGAAAGGGAATTCAAGCTCGAAGTGGGCCGATTCAGCTTTGAGATGCGTCCGCATCTCTGCAAGGATCTTCCCGAAATTTTTTACAGATATTTTGCCATGGTACTGGTTCAACACCTCTACAAAACGGCTCATGTGGGTGCCTTTGAAGTGGTGTGGCAGATCGACATACATGTTTATGTTGGCAACTGTGTGCTGCTGCTCATTCTTTTTATCGAGAACAAGTATGGGGTATTTGATATTTTTTACCCCTACCTTCTGTATCTCAATATTTCTTTTGTCCTTGTCGGCCTGTATGTCTCTCATGGTAAATGCTTTAAATAATTAATTTTTCGAGATTTTCAGGAGTATAACCCATGGCAGGTGTTAATTCAATGAAGCAGTTCGATCTTATATGACTACTTATGCCACCCCTTGTTCATCCTTCCAAGAAGAATTTTTGATTCACCACCGTTCTTTGTGACAGCCTCCATGGGCATATCAAGTTCCCGTGAAAGGATATCCACCACCCTTGGGCCGCAGAAACCACCCTGGCAACGGCCCGAACCGGCACGCCTGCGGAATTTTACCCCATCTGTTGTAGTTGCTCCCTCATTGATTGCATCAATGACCTCTCCTTCGGAAACAGACTCGCAGCGGCAGACGATATGACCGTAGGCAGGATCTTTTTTGATTGCTGCCGCTATCTCATGCGGGGAAAGCTCGATAATCCGCAGGGCGCCTTTTCTTGCAGGGTAGAAGGTCTCCCCTTTTTTAAGTGACAGGCCCTCTTCTTTAACTATTTCAAGAAGCCTGTCGGCAATGGCCGGTGCAGCCGTAAGCCCCGGTGACTGAATTCCGGCAGCGTTTATAAAGCCTTTTATCTTTTTAGAGGCAGCAATGATAAAGTCATCGCTTTTATCTTTCGCCCGGAGGCCTGCATACTGGGTGATCATTCCCCGGAAGTTGATGTCCGGAAAGAGCCTGGGCGCCTTTTCCATGATCTCTGCCAGCCCTTCCTGAGTGGTAGCGGTGTCCTCCTTTGACTCTGCTACATGGGCTGTGGGTCCGAAGAGTATGTTGCCGTCTGTTGTAGGTGTCACCAGGATGCCCTTGCTCAGCTTGGAAGGAGCCGGAAAGACTATGCGGGAGGTGGTAAGTCCCATTGCGATATCACTTACGAAGTATTCACCTTTGACAATGTTGAGATTCACCCCGCCTTCACCAGCCATCTCGGATATAGTATCGGAGTAAACCCCTGCCGCGTTTATTACAAAATCGGCCTTGTATTCCCCACTTGCTGTCACTACTCCTGTAACTGCCCCCTTGGTCCTGGTGATGCCTGTCACCTCTGTGCCCAGGTGGTAGTGGACAGCATTTTGCCTCGAATTCTCATAGAGAGCGAAAGTCAGTATGAACGGGTTTATTATACCGGCAGTGGGCGCGTGGAGGACGGCCCTTACCTTATCAGACAAGCCCGGTTCCAGACGCCTGGCCTCCTCTCCCGTGATAATCTCAATTCCTTCAATATCGCGATCTATACCATTTTTCAGCAGAGCATCAAGGGTCTGTTCCTGCTCTGTATCAAATGCCGCAACGAAGGAACCTATCCTTTTGAAAGGGACATCCAGCGTGTCGCAGAGCTTAAGGTAGGCCTTGTTTCCCCTGTGGCTGAGTTCGCCTTTCAGGCTGCCCATAGGCGCAGCATATCCTGCATGGATGATGGCGCTGTTTGCCTTGCTTGTGCCGGAGCAGACATCGGCCCCTTTTTCTATTACCAGAATATCGAGGTCATAGCGGGATAGCTCACGGGCCGTTATGGTGCCTACTACCCCTGCGCCAATGATTATTATGTCGTATTTTTTTTTGATGACCATATGGAAGGAATTGTATCAACTCCCATAAGAATAAAGAAGATTAATGTGAGCACTCTGTAACAGTGTCATTTTAACTGTCATTGCGAGGAGCGAAAGCGACATGGCAATCTATAAGTGCTTGATTTATATATAACCGAGATTGCCGCGCATTGCTCGCAATGACTGCAAATAGAGGATTTGCGGAGATCTCAAGCTGTTTTACTAATGATCCTAAAAAACTCAATTAGACACGGATTAACACTGATAAGTTATGATTATCACGGAAAAATCTATTGATTTTGAGTACAATAATAAAAAGACTGTCATTTCGACGAGGTATGAGGATAAATCCTTTTTTCGAATGAAGTGAGAGATCTTTAAGATTTCTCCTTTCACTCGAAATGACACATTATCGCAAGTTCCTAATTGGATAATGCTGATTTGATCTAAGTCTTTGAAAAGTCATAATAAATCAGTGTTAATCCGTGCCCAAATACTTTTTTTAATATGTTTTGCCCTGTATCAAACTTTTGTTTTTCCATATGAGTACAAGATGATACAATGAATAGAAAAATAGACCGAGATATTTATGATCCTTATACTGTCTACACTTGCATGCTTTCTGTTTGTAATGCTGTTGCCCGAGCTGTCCTACGCATGGGGGCCTGCAACGCATATCAACTTGGGGAATGCGGTGCTCCACAACCTGTCCCTCCTTCCTTCAAGCATGCAAAGCATTCTTGCGGCAAACCGCTATGATTTTCTCTACGGCTGTATTAGTGCCGATGTGATACATGGGAAGAAATTTATAGAGTACGCCAAGCACTGTCATAACTGGCATATAGGGATGAAGCTTCTTGATGATTCTAAAAAGGACTCACAGAGGGCCTTTTCCTATGGCTACCTCTGTCATCTGGCTGCTGATGTTGTGGCCCACAACTACTTTGTTCCAAACCAGATAATAGCCAGTTTTACGTCCCGACTCTTAAAGCATACCTACTGGGAGATACGCTTTGATTCCTATATGGACAAATCGGTATGGGATACGGCCAACAAGGTCGCCAAAGAGATGCACCACGATAATGATCCCCTTATGAGGGCGACTGTTGAGAATACCATTTTCTCATTCGAGACAAATAAACGGATATTTAACAGCCTCTTGATGATGGGTCGGCTGAATAGATGGCATAAGACAGTCGATTTGATCGCTTCCCGTTCGAGGTGGGTTCTCACCGAAGAGGAGATAGTCGGTTATCAGAAGACAGCCCTTGATTCAATACTGGGGTTCATGACTGAGGGGAAGAAGGCCAGTTGCTGCAAGGCCGACCCGGCAGGCCGGAAGAGCCTTGCTATGGCTCACAAGATAAGGGGGCATCTGATGGAGATGAAAAGGCTTGGGAAGATATCAAAAGAGGACTATCCCGAGATATTTAAGGGCCTGCGGCCAAATTTCAGGGAGGCCATGACGGGTGAATTTAAGCACCTCGACCTGCACGATATTACAGGTTAGGGTAGTTTTGCCTCGACGGCATCCAGGATTTCAGATGCTATGCAGTCTTTTGAAAGGAGCCCTGTTTCCTCTATAACGCCGTTCTTATCCAGGATTGTGACCCTGTTGGTATCAAGGTCAAAGCCTGCCCCTTTTTCGGTGACGTTATTGGCAATAATCAGGTCGAGATTTTTCCCCTTAAGTTTTTTTGAGGCGTTTTCAATCAGGTCTTTCGTTTCGGCGGCAAAAC
>JADFVX010000092.1 GCA_015222755.1 Pseudomonadota bacterium
AATATACACCATGCATTCCTTCCTGCCTTTCCCGGTGCAAAGCCTTACCACTCTGCCTATGAGAGGGGTGTGAAGATAATCGGTGCCACCAGTCATTACGTGACAAGTGAGCTTGATGCCGGGCCGATTATAGCGCAGGATGTTACTCACGTCAGTCATTACGATGAGGTAGAGGATCTTGTCAGGAAGGGGCGGGATCTTGAAAAGACCGTCCTTTCAAGGGCGATATGGAACCACATACAGCGGAAGGTGCTTGTTTATGAAAACCGGACGGTGGTCTTTTCCTGAAATGGTGTCACAGGGTCAAAATATGAACATCGCTTCTTTATCTGCATTACTGCTTATTATCCTGATATTTACCCTGCCATCTGTTGCAGTCGCAAAATTGTATCGTTGGGTAGATGACAAGGGGGTCTCCCATTTCTCTAACCGTCCGCCTGCTGCTGTAGTTGCAGAGGCAAGTCAGGTGCGCCGGGTAAAAAAGACTGCCACAAAAAAGAAGCTCTTTGATTTCAGAGAAAAGGTGGTCAGGGTGATAGGCCTTGATATTGTCGAGCTTGCATCAGGCAAGCAGGTCAAGTATATCGGTGTCGCTCCCACTGAGGCTTATCTTGCCAGGACCGGCAGAAAAGATGCTGCCGGGGAAGCGCTGGCTTTTCACCGCAAGCTTGTAGAGGGGAAAACAGTCACTGTCCTGCTTGGCAGGGAGAAAAAAAACAGTCAGGGCTGTTACCTGGGGCATGTCTTCCTTGGCCAGCAGGCCTTCATCAATGCCGAGCTTATCAGGCAGGGCTATGCTCTTACAGAAGAGTACCCCAGCGACTTTGAGTACCAGTCTCTTTTTATTAGGCTTATGAAAGATGCCCAGAAGAGCAGGCGGGGGATCTGGGCTTTTTAGTTAGATGCCCCCGCAGTAAGCTGAACGGGTATTTATTTGCCATCCCGGCCCTGACTCGGAATTCAGAGTTACAGAGTTTGTCGGAGTGACAGGGCATAGGACTCAACTTCCTGTCGGTCCAGGTTTGCAATCTATAAAAATTATAATTAAGCTTGCTCGGATACCCAGCCTTGTGGGCTGGGGTCATCGCTTTAAGTAAGCTCTTTATAGCGACTTGCTGCTTTTTTACCTTCTTCCTCATCTACAAATGAAAGAGCTATAAGCCCCAAAAGAAAGAAAATGCCTGTTGAGAGTATGGCGGTACGCATGGAGCCGCTAAGCTGTGTCATCATGCTGTAGGAGTAGATACCTACAGTGGCAGCAAGCTTTCCGGAAAGACCCCAGAATCCGAAAAACTCACCGCTCTTTTGTGCTGGAGTGAAGAGCGCTACCATTGCGCGGCTTGATGATTGACTTGCACCGATGGCGAGTCCTGCAAGGTTCCCGGCAAGCCAGAAGACTGCTTTTGTGGGGCTCCAATAGACGAGAATGATCACTGCAAGCCATATTACCAGCGTTATCGCTATGGTCTTTTTTGCGCCTATCCTGTCTTCTACTAAACCGAAACAAAAAGCCCCGGCAGATGATGCGACCTGGACGACGATGAAGAATATGAGCGTCTCTGCCTTGCTGAAGTGCAGCACATTTTCAGCATATATGGCGGAAAAAGATATTATCGTTGCGATACCGCAGCTGTAGAGGAAAAATGAAAAAAGAAAGCGGGGCAGTTGTCTGAAGGTCTGTATCTCACGGAAGGTATCCTTTATGCGGCCAAATCCAATATTCAGGTAGCTTTTCCCGGCGGGCAGATGAACAGCTTCTTTCCTTTCTCTTAAGAATAAAAATGTGGGGATGGCGCTTATGAGGAAGAAGAGGGCGGTAATTAGAAATGTAAAGCGTATCTGAGCTTCGCCCTGCCCCCAAAGTTTGAACAGGGCAAGGCAAAGGAGCAGCGAAATCAGGCCGCCCACATAGCCGAAGGCCCAGCCGTAACCGGATATCTTGCCCATCTCTTCAGGCTTTGCTATTTCCGGCAGGAAGGCGGCAATAAAGCCTTCACCGGCAGAAAAACCTATATTGGCGATAATGAAAAAGGTCAGCGCCAGCAGGATATTTCCTTCACGGGCGAAGAAGAGTAGGGCGGTAAAACCTACACAGATAAGTGATGTTGCTACGAGGAAGCGCTTCTTGGCACCCGAGTAGTCGGCAATCGCACCTGCAACAGGGGCCAGCATGATGACAATAAGATTTGAAAGTGCCACGCCCCAGCCCCAGTACTTTACGCCTGATATCTTGTCCCCCACTATGTGAGAAACGAAATAGGCGGAAAAAATGACTGTGACTATGACGGTGGTAAAAGAGGAGTTTGCAAAGTCGAACATCACCCAGCCGAATAGTTCTTTCCCTGAGCGCTTCCTGTCGGCAGGACCTTTCTTTTTCAAGTAAGAAACCTCTAGATAAGATCGATTACGGAGTTTACCATCTTTTCAATTCCTTCGGCCACCTCGGAGATTCCCTTGCCCAGCATGTAGGCCGGTGTTGAGACAATTCTATTCTCTCTGTCTACGTTAAGCTCACGGACCTGGCAGTTGCTGTGTTTACTTCCCATAAGCTCTATCGCCTCTGCCGTTCCGGCATCGCTGCCTATCGTCAGGTTTGGCGAGATAGCTGTTCCCTTGAATATTGCAGCAATGAGTGCAGGTGCTATACATGCGGCTCCTACAGGTTTTTTTGACTCCACCATCTCTTTAGTCAGGCGGGCGACCTCAGGCTGTACCGAGCAGTCGGCTCCATTTACGGCAAAATTGCAGAGGTTCTTTGCCGCCCCGAACCCGCCTGGGAATACTAGTGCGTCTATATCCTCTGCCTTTACATCGGCTATATCCTTTATATCTCCACGCGAGATACGTGCAGACTCCCTGAGCACATTTCTTTTTTCGCCCGATTCCTGCCCCGTTATATGGTCGATGACATGCATCTGCTCTATGTCTGGTGCCATGCAGATCGCCTTTGCACCGGCCCTGTCGATGGCCAGTAAGGTTAGTACCGCCTCCTGTATTTCTGCCCCGTCATAGACGCCGCATCCCGATAAAACAACACCTACCTTTTTCACTATGTAACCTCCTTGATGAAATATAATCTAAAATAATTATTTGCTTTCGTGGCAGTCACTGCACTTCCCGGTAAGTCTTAATCTGTTTTTGCTGCCAGCGCCTTTAGCCGCCTTTCTATTTACCATTACACCCGGCTGGTGAGGGTTATGACAGGTAGAGCAGGTAAGCCGCCCGCGTGGGTCCAGCGGGAGAATAAAATCATTTTTTGCTTCTTTTTCTTTCATTGTGTCGAAGGCAACTTCTCCCGAAAAACCATGCATCAATGTTAAATCAAAGGGTTTTCCACTATCTTTTTTGAGAAAGTGTATGTCGAAAAAATCACTATTCATCGGGGGGTGGCACCGCCAGCAAAGGAAATGTATGGCAGACTTGAACTCAACATCTTTCGCACCGTCTATTTCGGGATTTGGCGGAGATGCATGGCACAGTCTACAGGTGTAGTAGTTCAAGGTCTGGTCAGGATAGAGCATTTCTGTATGTGGATTAATATCATTATAAGCTTCTTTTTTGTGGCATTGGAAGCATATGTCACGCCGCTTCCTGTAGCCCCCGCCAACAAGAAGCATCGGAGTGCCCTTGCTGTAATTGTCTCCGCTATGCATCCTGTGGCAGGTCAGGCAATCCATCTTGCCCTTACGGAGCCTGAAGTAGTAGGGGATATTTAGAGAACTGTTTTCTAGCTGAAAAGGGTGGTGGTCTTTAGGGTCTTGATAGTTGTGACAGCTGTTGCATAGATCGGATGGATTATCTTTCTCTCTAAGTTCATATGGAGATTTGCCGGTTTTTTCGTGGCATGAATCGCAGGTCAAACCGCTATGGGTCATCTGCATTCCAGAGATAAAGGGGAAGCTGCAAGAGTTAAGTATAGGCATAAGCAGCGCTACCAGAATCAGTAAAAGAAGTTTGTTTTTGAAGGTATTCAATACTCTTCTTTTATTACCCGCTTTACAGTTAAAAAACGGCACATTTATTTTTTTCCTTGATCAGATTTGTCAGCAATCAATAGTTTTTTTCAAGACGGAAAGGTCTTTTATGATTTTTTTTGCCCCTGCATCTTCAAGCATGCTGTGAGAATGATGGCCTGTAGGGATGGCAACAGTCATTACTCCAGCCGCCTTGCCGGTATTTATGTCGACGGGCGAGTCCCCAATGAATATAGCCTCTTCCCGGGTAGAATCGACCTCCTCCAGTATTTTGATAAGCATGTCGGGGTGGGGTTTTTTTCTTACACCATCACCGTCACCTACTACGGTCGTTATGCAGTTTCCTATCCCCATGTGGTCGATTATCTCACGCGAAAACTGCCCCAGTTTGTTTGTCGCAACGGCAAGTTTGTAGCCCTTGGAATGCAGGTCTTTTACCGTTTCTACGGCATGAGGCAGCGGCGTGGTCATATCCAGGAAGACCTCACGGTACCTGCTGCGGAAAATAGTTGTAGCCTCATCTGCATGTTGTTCACCCAAAAGTTCACAGAAGGTATCCCTTAAGGGCATGCCGACAAGGGCCTTGGTCTCGGCCAGCGAAAGAGGGTCTTTATTGTAAGCGGGAAGTGTTGCATTAAAGCCCTCCCTTATAGCCTCGAAAGAGTCTATAAGCGTCCCGTCGAGGTCAAAGATGACAGTGTTGAACTGCCTAGATTTTTTTTCTTGCATCTTTAAGCCTTTCAACGATTTCATAGCTGTTGCCGTCCACATCTCCAAGTTCCACGTTGGGTTTGATCTTTTTTCCATGGAAATCTGAGCCTGCCGTATGCAGTATTCCGTGTTCTTTTGCCAGTTTGCAGAAGTGGGCGCTTGCTGCGGCGTCATGGTAGGAAGAATATGCCTCCAGCCCCATCATGCCTAGCTCTATAAACTTTATTATGTTTTTATCGCCCGTATCCGAAGGGTGTGCCTGCACAGGGACGCCTCCGAATTCCCGGATCTTTTTTATCCCGGTTTCTATTGGACAGATATCAAGTGGTACAAAGGCGGGCTTGCCTTTTCTGAAGTAGTCCAGATAGAAGTTCAGTGATGGCGAGTCCGAGCGTTTGCCGTCTATGTATGGTTGAAGCTTGGGGTCTTTTTTGCCGGCCTCTTTTGAGAGCAGTGCGCTCAGGAAGGTGGCGCCTGAAGGGGCCCTCCCTCCTGCAAAGCTGTCTAGGTCTCTCTGGTCGATATCGAAGTCTATTGCCTTCAAGGCTTTAAGCCTTTTTTCAGCCTGGCAGTATTTTGCCTCATGTATCTCGGCAAGCCAGCTATGTAGCGCCCTTTCGCGGTGATCCACATAGTAGGCCAACATGTGAATGTCCATATCATCATAGAGGGTGTTCAATTCAAAGCAGGGTATGAATTCAATGCCGTATTCCTTCGATAGTTTCAGCCCTTCGTCAATACTGCCCACGGAGTTGTGGTCGGCAAAGGCTATTGCCCTCAGGCCGATCTTCCCGGCCATCTCAAATATTTCCCTTGGAGAGTGCTGTCCGTCCGAGCTGGCGGTGGAGTGGATGTGGAGGTCTACCTTGCCTTTTTCAGGCATTATTCCGGCGAGTTTGCCGAAACAGCGGCATTAAGTTTGTCTATGAGGATATCAGGGTTGATGTGGTGAACTTCCGCACCGTGGGAGATCTCTTCAAATTGGGCGATCTGGCAGTTCATGCACTCAAGCTTATATTCTCTGAAAACTTGAAGTGTCTCAGGGTGCTTCTGAATAATGTCCTGTATCAGCATATCCCCGCTAATTTTTTCGCCCATAAGTCCCTTTTTTTGAAAGCTTTGCCGATGTTTTTTTTGATGTTTTGGAGTATATCAGCAAAAAATCAGGTATGGAAGAGTTTTCCCTCGGAATCTTTTAACGACGCGCTTGCAGAATGCTTTTATTTGTTATTGAATATGAATGTAAACTATAAAAATTATAAAACTTATTCGGATACAGTACCTGTAGTTGCCTGGCATTTCTACAGCGCCTTTATCTGTGGCAAGACAGCATGTCCCCTACATTTTTTTGGTTGACAAAATCAGCGATTTTGCTATTATACCCCACTCACAATGCGGGAATAGCTCAGTGGTAGAGCATCGCCTTGCCAAGGCGAATGTCGCGGGTTCAAATCCCGTTTCCCGCTCCATTAAAACATGAAAAGTCAGCTACTTAGGTAGCTGACTTTTTTGTTTTCAGCGTGAATAGATCGTGAACAGGATTTCTATTAAACAATTTTAAAAGTGGAATGATTTGCCCATTTCTTGACATTGGAAAACAACATGCTATACCTTATTGTAAGTGAAAATATCCCGATAAAGCCAACCCCTCTGTGAAGTGGGCACGGAAAGTCCTGGGTCTCAGATTGTTCAGCCAAATCTGAGATGGCCGAGCTGCCGAAGGAAAAATCCTTTGATAGCTCGGCCATTTTATTTTAGTTGATTAAGCACACTAATCGAGATCTTTAATTTCTTTAACTATATAAATAAAAGGAGGACACAATGATCAAAAATAGTAAGAGTAGGTGGTTCACCACCGCATTGGTATTATCAGCGGGGCTTATGTGCGTTACTGGCACGGCAGTGGCCGGAAAAGGTGGCTTGCCAAGTGGGCAACCCTTCAATGCGATACAGGGGCAGTTTGATGGTGTTCAGAGACAGATCGGCTCCATAGAGACGCGCCTGGATGAGATACAGGCCCAGATCGACGAACTGGTCACCGACGCCAGCAGCATGGAGGAGCGTATCGCCATCAATGAGCAATTTATCGCGGACCTCCAGGCGGAAAACATGGGTATTAAGGCTCTACTTGTGGCTATGGTAGCAGAGATCCAAGCGCAAGGAGAGGATATAGACATCAATTCACAAGCAATCCAAGCCCTGGTCATCCAGCACCAGGCTAATAGTAACGCGATTGCGGTCTTACAGGAAGATGTCACTGGTTTACAGGCGGCGATGGAAGATAAGCAGTCTAGCCCGATCGAAGCGTGTCCCGAGGGCTCAGCGATAAGGAGCATATCAGCGGACGGCAGTGTAACATGTGAGCAGCAAGCTCAGCCGGGCTTCACAACGATAACAGTTAGGACAGAAGAGGAAGCTATATCGGTCCCACCGTCAACACGATATTGTGAGCTCTTCATACTAACGTGCCTGGACTGGAGCCCGTGGAGCTTAGAGACCGTAATCGAGTTTCCAGAATGTCCCAGTGGTTTTACAGCCACAGGCGGGGGGTTCAACATGAACCTTGGAACGCAGAGGTACATACAGAATATGTACAATACACCACAGAGTTATAGTACCCGGACATGGGGAGGGAGAATCACCCGGACGCCCGGCACGACCGGCAGCATAGAAGGCGAGGTATATGTACGGTGCATAAAACACGAATAAGCCAGGGATTAAGGAGTGGCGACTCGATTAAAACAGCAGCGCAATGAACCGGGTTCCCCGCTCCATAAAACAAAAAAACCAACTCCTTAGGACGTTGGTTTTTTTGTTTTATGTGTTAAGTTTTCCGTCAGTTTGCTATTGAAAACGCAGGGACAACCCCCTAATAAATCTAATAGTGACACATCCCATTAGATTCGACCACATGAGGTTTTCTTATAATATTAAGTATAGAGTAGAGGGCAGGTTATTGCCACCGGACAGAAAAAACATCCCCCCCGGACAGCCTGTTTCCCTGTCAGTCGGCTTGCCTGGGTGAAGAACTATTTTATACGGTGAGTTTCAGATATTGCTTCCGGGCTTGTGGTGCAAACATTCAAATCCTTTAATATCCCATCTTGAATGCGGTATATCCAGCCATGAATTGCCAATTCCCGTCCGGATTTCCATGCATTTTGAACAATTGTTGTGTGACATATATTGGATACCTGTTCACATACATTAAGTTCGCACAGCAGATCAAATTTCTCTTTTTCGTCATTAAGTGAATCGATTTGGGTCTGATGGTAACGGTAAACATCTTTGATGTTGCGGAGCCAATTGTCTATCAAGCCATGTTCGCAATTATCCATGGCGGCTTTAATCCCGCCGCAGCCATAATGGCCGCAAACAATAATATGTTTTACTTTCAATACCTCTACGGCGTATTGAATAACCGACAGGCAGTTTATGTCTGTATGGATGACCAGATTAGCAATGTTGCGGTGGACAAGCATTTCACCTGGCAGCATATCCACGATTTCATTTGCCGGCACACGACTGTCAGAACAGCCAATCCATAAATATTCAGGGTTTTGCTGTTTAGAAAGCCTTGCAAAGAAATCCGGGTCAGCTTCTGTTATCTTGCGCGCCCATTTTTTATTTTTTTCAAAAAGATCTTTTAAGGTTTTCATATGTAGTAATCACCGTATTTTTTTATTTTTGCCCATATAACGCTAAAAAGCAGCGGGTGAGTCAACTATCAAGTGTAGTGCCAGCTTATGAGTATGTTATGAGAGAGGATGATACTCCAAATTGTTGCAAGAAAGAAAGTAAATATGTTTGCTTACACCTTGGGCGTCCCCAGAACTTTATGGGCCCTGCTTTTAATTAATTCTTAGCGCGATATTTAAGCCTCATACCTTTTAGAAAATTACGCAGGATCTGATCTTTACAGTCACGGTAGTTTTTGTGGTCTGGCTTACGGAAGAAGGCACTCAATTCATGCTTACTCATACGCAAATCAGCCAGCTTCATAATCTCCAATATGTCTTCGGCCTTCAGGTTTAATGCGATTTTTAATTTTCTGAAAATAATATTATTATTTAAACGTTTCTCCGGTTTGGGTTGAGGCCCTTCTTTTTTGCCTCGTTTGTCAATAATCAAAGCATTTAGGAAAAGCGCCATCTGAGTGTCGCTACAGTTCTTATACGCAGGATCATCATCTTTTTTCAACCAATCGCTTATCTGCTCTCGCGTTACCTGGTAATCAGCTAAGCCAAATACATCAATCATTTTCGAATCGTTAAAGTCGAAGGTATAGCGGATGCTGCGCAAGATATCATTGTTGGTCATAAAGCACTCTTTCAACTCTTTTTTTCATATATCGCTCTTTAAATCTCCATTAAACGAGCAAGTAGCAAATTGTAAGTCAACTCTATCCCACATTCCTAAGGTTTTCAAATACTTTTTTGCCTTGGAATGAATAGGTGAAGACCGTTTTAATCACTGAACACATGGAATGAGACGGGGAAAGGACCTATGGTAGCTGCGCTGGAAGGATGAAAAAGATCATGTAAGAAAAAGAGATTGTTTGTATTAAAGGTATGTAAATACTTGCCCTAAGTCACACCTACTTTCTCTTCAAGGACAGCCTTTTCCATAACAATTCCTGCCTGCATCAGGAATATCTCAAATGCCGACGTGTCACCTATCTCCCTTTTTTCAGGAATGTTGTCGCAGTAAACGATCATAGCAACCTTGCCGTTGGCCATGACAGGGGCGGCAAAGGATTCTTCCGGGCAGTTTCCCCCCAGAGCTTCAATGATTGTGCGGTCACCTTCATCATCTTTAATCCTCTTTTTAACACAGGATTTTGAATTGAAAGCATCCCTCACTATGGAAGGGGCTTCCTTTGAGATCTTCATTGCCCTGACTACCGCATTGGCAGACTTGCCCTCTATCTCTACTCCGAACTCACCCTGCCCAGCAAAGGCGTCCTCTTTAACGAGAAATATCACGGCTCTGTTCATCAGTTCACTTGCAAACCTCAGAATCAAAAGATTGATATATCTGCTCCCTGCGGCATTGCTCATCTCCTCCATCATTGACTTCAGCATCATAAGCCCCGGTGTGAGCGCGCAATATTCACCGGCATTCACCCCTCTTTCCTCCAGGAGTTCTCCTACTGCCTCTACCTCATCATGAAGGTCCCTGGTCATCATATCAAATGACATGCTGCCACCAATTCTCCCTGTTTCACCTAAGAACTTTTGAAGTTCATCTTTAAGCTTCTTTAGAAATGAATCAACGAGATTTCGATCACCCTCATTTTCAAATTGCTCTTTTAAAGGCCTGTCAAGGTATGCGCTGACCCCCATTTTCTCCGCACTTTCCTTAGCCCTGCTGTTTTCATAGTCGGCCATCAATATGACATTGATTTCAGGAAAGCCGCCACTAATGATATCCAGCAGTTCAATGCCTCCAAGTGCTCCTGTCCCGTCAATAGTCGGCATGATAAGGTCGGAAAGTACAACAAGTGAAGTGGTATTCAGGTCAATAGTTTCTATAAGATGAAGTGCATCTTCGGTATTTTTTCTTAGATAAACCGTACGCCCATCTTCCTGTAGAAAGTTATCAATGATTTCAATAGCCTGATCATCATTGGATATAAGTATAACAGCGAATGTATCGTGCTTGGCAACGGCCTTTTCTGCTGGCTTCTCTATAGCTTGAGTCCGTTCCTTCCTTGCCCTGCTCAAGCTCTCTTCAAATGCTTCATCGACAAACTTCGTGCCCTCAATTGCAAGGGACCAGGGGTTGCCTCCCTCCGCATTGACGAAAAGGTCTGCCTTGCGCTCCAAGTATTCATCCAAATTTTTAGGCTCGAAGTTGAAGGTGGCAGTTTCAATAAAGAAGAGCGAATATATCGTCTCTTCTATCAGCTTTTTTTGGAGGATATCAACATCCAAGGCTATAGCGTCAAGGCTGTCTATCAGTATGGAGTCGTAACTTTCGTAGCTCCCCTTATCTTCATATTGCAACATGACATCTTCAAGGCTCTCTTTCTTTATCAAGCCGGAACCGCTGATGATGGCGGCTATATCATCCTTTACAAGGCTGGAATAGGCCTTGATGACATGACCCTTATCGAAGAATATCTTGCTCTCCAGATCATCCTCTCCATGAATGTGTAAAAGGCCTGGCTTCCCGCTAAGGCTTATTATCTGGAGGATATCTCCGAGGCCGAGTTGTCCTAAATTACCTGTTAAATTCACCTTCTACACCTATCGCATATTGTGCTTTAAAGAAAAGACTATGGAGAGCCCTTTGTCTCTCAATCATATATCTTTAAATCTCGCTTGTTTCCCTTTTTGCAAATCAATGGGAATGTCTCACACTTTACCTCATAATCCCTTACGGGGCAAATCTTATTTGCTAGGCATATGCTTAAGTCTCAGGTTTAAGGTGGCCTGAAAATTAAGAAAATCCGGACTGCTTTCCGTATATTGCCGGTCAATAGGATAGCGTGTGTCAGGGAGGCAGTTGCCTCTCTAAAATGTCCTGCCTATGTCTATGTCTGCTTGGTGATAACATACCAAATCCTTTGACTTTTCCCACTACTTGTCCTAACATTAGGTGCCTAATCTAAAATATTTTATGGAGTTTTTGTATGGCCTATAAAGCGTGGTTCAGTTGTATAAGAGGATGTGCTGAAACTTATCCTCTGGATGAGGTAGTCTACAGCTGTAAAAATTGTGGAGGTCTTCTGGAGGTCACCCACGATGATGGAGAACTGAAAAAGAGGTCGGCCCAGGAGTGGAAGACCCTTTTTGACGAGCGATATCGCAGAAACGCCTGGCCTTATGGAAGCGGGGTATGGGGAAAGAAGGAGTGGATATGTCCCTACGTTGAGGACGATAATATCGTCTCTCTCTATGAGGGGGCCTCAAATCTATTCTGGACAGAGCGCTTTGGTAATGAACTGGGTCTTGAAAATCTATGGGTGAAGCTTTGCGGCAATTCCCATACTGGCTCATTCAAAGACCTTGGCATGACGGTTTTGGTGTCTGTTGTGAAGCAGATGATAGCCGATGGAAAAAATATTGATGCCGTTGCCTGTGCCTCTACGGGCGATACTTCTGCCGCACTTGCTGCTTACTGCGCAGCGGCTGGCATACCGGCCATAGTATTTCTTCCCAAGGACAAGGTCTCTACTGCACAACTTATACAGCCGCTTGCAAACGGAGCAATGGTCCTTTCTCTAGATACTGATTTTGACGGCTGTATGGAGCTTGTAAAAGAAGTGACTGCCGACGACACCATCTACCTAGCCAACTCTATGAATTCACTAAGGGTGGAAGGGCAGAAGACTGTAGCCCTTGAGATAGTTCAGCAGCTTGATTGGAATGTTCCTGATGTCATCATAATTCCCGGCGGTAACCTCGGTAATGTCAGCGCTCTCGGAAAGGGTTTCCTGCAGATGGAGAGCTTGGGCTTGATCAGTAAAAGACCAAAGATCGTTGTTGCCCAGGCCCAGAATGCCAACCCCCTTTACAGGAGCTACAAGACGGGCTTTAAGGAATTTCAGCCCATGCAGGCAAAAAAGACGCTTGCCAATGCCATACAGATAGGCAATCCGGTGAGTTTTGAGAAGGCCGTAAAGGTCTTAAAGGAATTTGACGGTGTAGTGGAGGAGGCGACAGAATCGGAGCTTGCTGAAGCTGCAGCAAGAGGTGACAGGACGGGAATGTTCAACTGCCCTCATACCGGCGTTGCCTTGGCGGCACTTATAAAGCTGGTTGACAGGGGAGAGATCAAATCTTCCGATCAGGTTGTAGTCGTTTCAACGGCCCATGGGCTCAAGTTTACTGAATTCAAACTCGGCTACCATGAGGGAAAACTTGAGGGGATCGAATCTCGTTATGCCAACCGCCCCATTGAACTTCCGGCCAAGGCCGATGCAGTTAAAAAGGCTATCTACGAGACACTTAACAAAAAGGCTTAAGCTTATGTGCTGTGAATAGCAGTCACTTTTACCAAATTAAATATTGCTGATAGAGGAAATCTTAATGGCTGACAATAAGGACAACATTTCTACAAGGTCTGTACATGGCGGAGAGGACAGGAAACTTCCCCAGCGTTCTCTTACCTACCCTATTTTTCAGACCTCAACTTACTACTTCAAGGATACTGCTGAGTTAAAGGGGTATATGGATGGAGATATTGACCGTGAGGAGTATGGCCGGTACGGAAATTATACCGTTAAGGTAGCGGAAGGCAAGCTGGCAGCCCTTGAGGGTTCTCAGGCTTGTGCACTTTTTTCATCGGGTATGACAGCGACTACCTTTACGCTTCTGGGTATGCTTTCTCAAGGTCAGCATATTGTGATGACCAGTGACAGTTACAGAAGGACAAGGCAGTTTTGTCTTACCTATCTGAAAAAATTCGGCATAGAGGTAAGTATTGTCCCGCCGGGCGACTTTGATGCAATGGAGTCGGCCATTACAAAAAATACGAAGATCATTTTTTCAGAGTCTCCAACAAATCCTTACCTGAATGTACTCGACCTTAAAAAGCTAGCTGGAATAGGTAAAAAACACCGTGTTAAGACGATTATTGATGCCACTTTTGCGACTCCCTACAACCAGAAGCCTGTGGAGTTTGGTATCGACCTTGTGATTCACAGTGCAACAAAATATCTGGGAGGCCATAATGACCTGCTGGCCGGTGCAGTGCTGGGCAAGGCCCCTCTCGTAGATGCGATCCGGGAGGTTAGGGGGGTTATGGGAGGGATTCTGGACTCTAACAGTGCCTACCTTCTCATAAGGGGCCTAAAGACCTTTGCCTTAAGGATGGAAAGGCAGAATGCTACGGCACAGGCTGTTGCAGAGTTTCTTGAGTCACACCCTAAGGTGACAAAGGTGCACTACCCTGGTTTGAAGAGCCATCCCCACCATGATATAGCGGTAGAGCAGATGAAAGGTTTTGGCGGCGTGGTAAGTTTTGAAGTCGATGGAGGCCTGGATGCCGGCAGCAGGTTGGTAGATGCAGTAAGGATACCATTTATTGCTCCATCGCTGGGCGGTGTCGAGTCCTTGATTGAACAGCCCTCGCTTATGAGCTTTTACGAGCTCAGCACTGAAGAGCGTCTTGCCGTTGGTATTAAAGACAACCTTGTACGTTTTGCAGTAGGCATTGAAGACGTCTCTGATATTATTGACGACCTTAAGCAGGCGCTCGAAAAGGTTTGATTCAAGTTGATCCCTGATAGTGGAAGAACAGAGCGGGACAGGGGAGATCTCTTAGCTTACCCCTTGATTAGAAAACTGCTTGCCTCACCGCTTTTTATCTCCACGATTCAGTTTTTTTCACTTATACTTTTTGTGCTTGCCATAGTATGGGGTTTTCTCTACAGCTCAACAGATGAGAATCTCTACACCACCGGTCTTTTCTGGGGACTGTTCTGGCCTTTTTTTATATTTATTACAACTCCCTTGTTTGGGAAGTTGATCTGTGCCGTCTGTCCCTACAGATTAATCAATTATTTTGCAGCTAAAAGGTTTGGGGCTGGGAAAAAATCGCCAAGGTGGATGGCTACGGGTCTTGTTTCCCTTGCCCTGGTTATGGTCTTTTACTGGATAGTTATCTACGCATGGCCCGGTATATTCCACAATCCCTTAAGTACAGCGATTTATTTCCTGGTATTTACTGTAATATCGCTATCTGTTGTCCTGGTTTACAGTCCCTCTGTCTGGTGCAAGGGTATTTGTCCTGTGGCAATTCCCACAAACATCATATCACGAATAGCTTTTTTAGGTATAAGGACATACCGTTCCAAGTGTGACAATTGCAAGAAGCCCACCTGCTTTACGGGGCGGCCGGACCATGAAGGATGTCCGCATGGCATCAACCCCTCTCAAATGATAAATAATGCCGACTGTACCCTCTGTATGAAGTGTATAGATGCCTGTTCTCATGACGCTGTTAGTTTTGGTTTTGTCCGGCCACTTAGAGAATTCAGTATGCAAAAGTTCAGGCCCGACAAAGTAGAGGCACTGGGGACGGTTTTGCTCTTTGGGGCCTTGACGCTGACTATGCAGTTTTACAATGGCCTTTATCGGGGTGCAATGAAAGAAAATTTCCCATTGGCTAAAGTTGCCTCCTATATCCATCCTTATACCGCTTCACTATTTACCTTTGAGGGAATGGTGGGCCTTTTGACCTTCCTGTGCAGCGTTACGCTTGTCTATGCTTATTTCCGCTCCTTTTCTCTTTACGCGGCAAAGATTACGGGGCAGGAGACTGGGGCAGTTTTCCAACTTTTTGCGTGGACGCTGCTTCCTGTATTTGCACTTTCCAGTTTTGCCCAGATGGCAGAGTTTTTCTTCTTCCGTTACTACTCCATGATAGCAAACGGTTTTCTGGACCTTTTTGCCAGTGATTTTTCAGTTGCGCCCCTTGTTTCAATGAATAACCACTGGCTATTAGCGTTCAAGCTGATTTCCATAGGCGGGGCAGTGTGGTCAATGGTTTTCGTATGGCAGCAGTCCGGAAAAATCGCAAAAAACGGCTTCCAGAGGCTTAAGATGTCTAGTCCATACTGGTTGTTCTACCTGCTTATCCTGTCAGGTTTTGTCGCCCATATAATAGTCATGCTTTTTCTTGACATGCCTCAGGTCACCGGGCCAAGAGCTTAGGCCGGTATAGAGCAGCCTTTTTTAACCTTGTGTCTGTGGTTTGAGGGCGCTTCAAAAGTTCCATGGTGTACCAAATCTACAATATGCTTACATCTCAAAGAGTGTGAGTTACGGTTTGACTACCGGAGCAAAAATATCTATGTTATGTTGTTAAAAATGTGTAGGAAAAATTCTCTTGACCAGTCAAGACCCTTAATTAATTTACTTTTGAATATGGGGAAAATTAATGTATTTCAAAGTTCTTCTTGAAGGTGGGCACGTCGGAGCCGGCAAGTCCTTTGAAATGGTGCGTTATTTCGAGGCTGAAAATGCCATTGTACTTCTTAAATATCTAGAGTCGTATCCTGCGCTTAAGTCCAAGAGCAGGGGAGGTGGAATTACGTTAGTCAAACCTGTTTCAAAGGATGAGTATCTTGCTAAAAAAGATCTTGAAACAAATGACCCTTATAAAAAGAGGCAGCACGTACGCTTTGATATTCATGAAAAATTTATCCTTGAATCTGTATCGAAAAGCTTGAAGATAGAAGGTATGACCTTTGAATACTCTGGTGGTGGTATAGGGTTGAAGTATTCGGGTAAGTCCTTCCGTGTTGGTGAAGTATTTTTTCTGACTGTTGAGGCTCTTGGCCTAAGAAGAAAGAAGGTAAGAATTGCATGGTGCAGATCTCTCAAGGATGGTTGTAATGTTGCGGGTCTCAAGTGGTTATAGCCGGGGAATCTTATTCAAAAGAGTAAAACCCTGTGCTATAATCGGCTTTACTTATTTATCGTTGAAAGGTTTTTATGAATAAAAAAATGATAGATCTGGCCAGCAGGCCACTTAAGTTTATCCCTTCATGGATGCAGGGGGCAGGGCTGGGCCTTTTTCTTGCCCATGTTGTAGAGAACAATCCCGATTTCAGGGAACGCTTGTCTGATATTGACGGTAAGCATTTTTTGTTTGAGGCCACAGATGTTGGGCAAAGGTTCTTTCTCTATATCAAAGACAAAGCCATAACGGTTAAAGTCCATTACCATGAAACGCCCGATGTTACCATGAAGGGCGAGTTCTCCGTGCTTCTTGGTCTTATGATGAGCAAGGTGGACCCTGATACCGTTTTTTTCTCAAGAAAGCTGGAGATAACAGGCAATACGGCAACGGCACTTTGTTTTAAAAATATTCTTGACAGTATAGAATAGGAGGTCGAATTGGTACTTCTTGAGTTCAGTATGTCCCCGTTGGATAAAGGAGAAAGTCTTAGCAAGTATGTATCCAGGTCACTCGACATAATAGACCAGAGCGGACTACCATACAAGCTGAACCCTATGGGTACTGTCATAGAAGGTGAGTGGGACGAGGTCTTTGCTGTGATAAAGAAATGCTACGATAAGATGAGTGAAGACTGCGGCCGTATATCCGTGAATATAAAGGCCGATTGCAGAAAGGGTAGTAAGGGAAGAATAGAAGGTAAGATGAAAAGTGTCGAAAAGCGATTGGGGCGCAGCCTTAACAAGTAAACTTAAATATCAGGACTAACTTCAAATCACTACTCCTGTTTTTGCGCTGTGCTACTTAAATAGTCTCCAATGATCTGGTTGTTATGTTGCCGGTAATCCAATAAGCATAAATTATTATCCAGAGATTTTGCCACAGTAAATTATTTTTAATTCGCCATGATCTTTCTGGGCCAAGCTGAAACTCCTAGCAAAGTTTTTTACCTGTATTATGTCTTGGGAGTTCAGTCCTATTGAAAATTCAATGCTTTCTTGTGTTGCTGAAGAGGGGAAAGTCTTTAAATCCCATTTTTTGCAATCTGAATTTAGCCGCTGCTCCAAGAACTCCGATTCCATAGATAACGCTTCTTTTAAAGCTTATCGATGATGCATCATCAAAGTATTTGGTAGGGCAGCTTATTTCACCTATTTTAAAGTTAAAATATATAGCTTGTGCCAGCATTTCGTTGTCAAAGACAAAATCATTTGAGTTTTTCTCAAGAGGAAGAGTTTCTAAAACTTCTTTGTTAAAGGCCCTGTAGCCCGTATGATATTCTGACAACTTGTGCCCCAGCAGAATATTTTCTATAAGAGTTAAGATTCTGTTGGCCGCGTATTTGTATAGCGGCATGCCCCCTTTCAGCGCACCTGTGCCCAGAATTCTTGATGCCAGAACTATGTCAAACTCTTCCGATGCAATCATAGAAGCCATAGCCCCGATAAGCCTGGGAGTATACTGGTAATCAGGATGCAGCATGACCACGATATCGGCTCCCAATCTGAGGGCCTCCTTGTAGCATGTTTTCTGGTTTCCCCCATAGCCGAGGTTTGATTTGTGGGCAAGGACGTTTTTTATGCCTAAATCCTTCGCTTTTTTCACGGTATTATCATTGCTGCAGTCATCTACAAGTACTACATCATCCACTACGTCAAAGGGGATTTCCCGATAGGTCTTTTCAAGGGTTTTTTCGGCATGGTAGGCAGGCATTACTACAATGACTTTTTTATCGTGTATCATTTTTTTCAGTCCTTCAAAGTTTTTTATTAATATATTTTCATGTAAGGGTGTTTAAAATTAGCAGTTGCTTTATAATGGTGTAAGACGCACTATGTTTTGAGCGTTTCATCTTATATTAAATGAGGTGCAACTCCAACTTTTTTATTTTATTCAATAATAATTTGAAATAGCTAAGCAACTAAGGTATCTTTAGGCCTTGTTTAAGTGCTGCATGTACGAGGGAGGTGAGCTATGTTTGTAGGTGACAAGAAGGTCCTTGCTATGGTAATGGCGGGAGGGAAGGGTACAAGGCTCTATCCTCTGACAAAGGAGAGGGCCAAGCCTGCGGTTCCATTCGGCGGCAAATACAGGATTATCGATTTTGTTCTTACAAACCTGGTCAATTCTGGGATAAATTCCATATATGTGCTCACACAGTTCAAAGCACAGTCCCTGATGGAGCACCTGCGTGACGGATGGCGTTTTGGATCACTCCTTAAGGACCAGTTTGTGACCATAGTCCCTGCCCAGATGCGTACGGGTGAAGAGTGGTACCAGGGGACGGCCGATGCCATATATCAGAATCTTAACCTTATAAAGCGTTTTAAGCCGGACATAGTGGCCATATTCGGTGCCGATCATATATACCGCATGAATATCCGTCAAATGGTCGATTTTCATGTAAAAAACAGCGCCGATGTGACAGTTTCCGCATTGCCCATGCCACTTTCAGAAGCTTCAGAATTTGGCATTATCCAGGTGGACAATGCCTTGCGCGTAAAGGGCTTTCAGGAAAAACCCAAAGAGCCTTCACCCATGCCTGAAGACAAGTCCAAGGCGCTTATATCTATGGGCAACTATCTATTTAATGCCGACTTTCTTGTAGATATCCTTGAGAAGGATGCGCAGGAAGAAACGGACCATGATTTTGGAAAGACCATACTCCCGGCCATATACGAGGATTCAAGGGTCTTTGCATACGACTTTATGAAGAATGACATTCCTAATGTAGAGGAGAAAGAGAAGGGCTACTGGCGTGACGTAGGTACGATAAAGGCTTACTGGGAGGCAAATATGGATCTGAAGAAGATCGATGCCACCTTTAACCTGTATAACGGCGCATGGCCGATCAGGACGGCCAGCTATGGTGCTCCACCGGCAAAGTTCTGCTACGACAAACAAGGAACCAGGGGCAGCGTTGTAAACTCCGTCGTTTCAGAGGGGTGCATCATACGAGGCGCGAAGGTGCAGGATTCTGTACTTGGCCGCAACGTGCATATTCACAGTGATTCCTCTGTAATCAACTCGATAATAATGGATGGTGTGGAAATAGGCGAAGGCTGCCGGATAAATATGGCCATTATCGACAAGGAAGTGAATATCCCCGATGGGACAGATATAGGTTATGATTTTAATTCTGACAGGGAAAAATATTTTATGGATGAGGAGTCCAGCATAGTCGTCATACCCAAGGAGGAATGATGCCCCTAAAGTTTTAACACGACGTCCTTTTTCCAGTTTTTATCATCAATATCGGGGTGGTCCAGGTTGTAGTGGAGGCCCCGGCTCTCCTTCCTTGTCATGGCTGAGCGGATTATAAGTTCGGCTACCGTTGCGATATTTCTAAGTTCAAGGAGGTCGGAGGTTACGATGAAGTCCCAGTAATACTCGGCTATCTCTCCCTGTATAAGTTCGATCCTTCGTTTTGCGCGCTCAAGGCGCTTGTCAGTCCTTACAATGCCGACATAATTTTGCATCAGCCGCCTGATCTCGTCCCAGTTTTGCGAGACTATGACAGATTCGTCACTGTCTACGGCCCTGCCGGGATTCCATGCAGGAACATCAACAGGCTCTTCTTTATCTGCAATATTCCCTTTATTTATATTCTGATATATAAGCTCTGCGAATACAAGGCACTCCAGTAGGGAGTTGCTTGCCAGACGGTTTGCGCCATGCATCCCCGTACTTGCCGATTCACCGCAGACATAGAGCCTGTCTATATCTGAACGGCCTTCGAGATCTGTGACCACGCCTCCGCATAGGTAGTGGGCCGCAGGTACGACGGGGATTGCTTCCTTTGTTATATCTATGCCAAGGTCCAGGCATTTTTCATATATATTTGGGAACCTCTTTATTATAAAATCCGGATCTCTCATTGAAATATCAAGGAATACGCAGTCATCTCCAGTCTTCTTTAGTTCACTGTCTATTGCTCTGGCCACAATATCCCTTGGAGCAAGCTCCTTCATGGGGTGATAGTTGGCCATAAATTTCTTGCCCTTTTTAAGTTTAAGTATGGCGCCTTCACCCCTCAGCGCTTCTGATATAAGGAAGGACTTTGCCTCACGGTGATACAGGCAGGTCGGGTGGAACTGGAAAAACTCCATGTTGGCTACAGAGGCCCCGGCACGATAGGCCATGGCTATGCCGTCCCCGTTGGCAACATCGGGGTTGCTGGTAAAGCGGTATACCTTGCCGGCGCCGCCCGTTGCAATGACAGTTGCCTTCGCTATAAAGGTATCTACCCGCTTCTCTTTTTTATCAAGTATGTAAGCGCCTATGCAGCTGTTTTCTCCCTGGTCTTTCGCAAACTTGGATGTTGTTATGAGGTCTACAGCCATACTCTGTTCATATATGCTTATATTCTTCTTGTCCCTCACTGCTCCGACAAGCGCGCTCATGACCTCCCGCCCAGTGATGTCGGCGGCATGAATGATCCTTCTTTTTGTATGTCCTCCTTCTTTCCCCAGATCAAAGGCTCCGCTGCTGTCTCTTGAAAAATCAGCCCCCATCCCCACCAGCTCCCGAATCCTTGCCGGCCCTTCGCTTACGACTTTTTTGACAGTTTCTCCCCGGCAAAGACCTATCCCTGCCCTAATGGTGTCTTCTATGTGGTCTTCAAAGGAGTCGTCTTCACCCATGACGGCAGATATACCTCCCTGGGCATAGAAGGTGGCAGACTCCTTGATGTCCCGCTTTGTGACGATTGCAACAGTTCCAAGACTGGAAAGTTTCAGGCCCAGGCTGAGGCCCGCAATGCCGCTACCTATAATAAGAAAGTCTGTTTTTATCTCCAAGGAATCCCTCCCAAAATCAATAGACTATAAATTTTGTTGCGTTTCTTGTCAAGCAGCTTGAAGGCCTGTACAAATGGTGTTTGCGGGCCAATTTGTTTGACTAAGGGGGGTGTTTTGACTATACTTCTTTGAGGTGAGCAGGGGGCACGACGGGATGAATAAGATACTTGTAGCGGATGATTCCGCCATGACACAGGAGCTTTTCCATGACCTTTTTGTCGGCAAGGGATACGAGGTCTTTCAGGCTTACAATGGCAGTGAAGCCATTTCTCTTTTTGATGCTGTGCATCCAGATCTCGTCCTCCTTGATATAATGATGCCATCCGTCAGTGGCATGGAAGTTCTTCGCCATATAAAAAGTACCTCTGCCGCTGCGCTTGTTGTGATGATGACCGCCCACGGTTCGGAGGAGACTGCGGTAGATGCAATGAAGTCCGGGGCCGATGATTACCTTATAAAGCCCCTCTCATACAGGAAGGTGCTGGCCCTCATCGAAGAGCTGCTTGAAAAGAGCAGGGTGCGGAGGGAGAACCTTGAGCTTAGAGAGCGTATCCATAAAACGGAGAGTTATCTTGCTCACCTTGTAGACAATATTAGTGAAGCTATAATATCCACTGACAGCCAGGGCGGAATATTGTCGTTTAATCTTGCGGCCCAAAAGCTCTGGTCTGCGTCAGAAAAAGACATGCTGGCTTGTACTTTTTTTGAACTTTTCAAGGGTGGGGCAAAAAACGGTTATGTAGAGAAGATAATAGCCCTGACAAGTGATGAGGGGAGTTATCAGGGGGAGTTTGTATTCAGTCGTAGTGACGGTAGTACTTTTCACGGTTTTCTTTCCACATCAGCCTTTAAGATGAGTGATGGAGAGCCTGACGGTATAGTTGCAATGATCCGGGACATGACAATTGAAAAGAGGCTGACGGAGCAGCTGGTCGAGTCGGCGAGGCTGGCTGCACTGGGTAAGATTGTAGATGCTGTGGCCCACGAGGTAAGAAACCCCCTGGTCTCCATGTCCGGCTTCATTCGTAGGCTGCAAAAGAGGTCTGCGGCAGGTAGTGAAGAGGGTAAATATTTTGATGCAATAAATACCGATATTGCCCGGCTGGAAAGGATGGTCGGCGAGATAGAGGAGTATGTAGACTTTGCCAAAACCCATAAGTCATGTTTTGGCTGTATAAATATTACAACTGTCATCAGAGAGCTTGCCGGCCTCTTTGATTTTTCTAAGGCTAATGTCCGATTTGATGTAGCTGCTACCACGCTGCCGGAGATATTTGCCGACAGGGCTTACCTGGATGAGCTTTTCAGGAATCTTTTTGAAAATGCTCTTGAGGCCATGCCCGAGGGAGGAGATTTGTCGGTAAGTTTTGCTCTTGATGAAGATTACCTGAATGTGTTTGTCAGGGACAGTGGTTGCGGCATACCTCAAGATAAACAGGGCGATATTTACGACCCATTTTTTACTTCAAAAATGTCCGGTGCTGGCATTGGACTTGCTAAGGTGTATTTGATTGTAGAAGAACATCATGGTTTGATTGATGTTCAAAGTGAAGAGGGCAGGGGGACGACCTTCAAGGTGAGTTTCCCTCTTGAGAGGAGGCAGCCTGTAAGATTATGATTATAAAGAGATTATTTAGTCTGGTTTTTGCTTTCACGTGGCTTTTGGCCTCTGCCGAGCCTGGTGCATCAGAAAACCTGTACAAGTACAGAGATGCTAAAGGCGTCATTCATTTGACAAATATACAGAGTGATAACCGCTTTCGTCCAGTTTTTAAAAGAACTGCGCCGCCGCTTTTCACGAAAAAAAGCCGGCGTTGGAAGATAGACCGTGCTATAGAGAAGGCCTCGAGGAAGCATTCTCTGGATTCTGCACTTATCAGAGCGGTAGTGCGTGCCGAATCAAATTTTAATCCCTATGCTGTTTCATATGCCGGAGCACAGGGCCTTATGCAGTTGATGCCTGAAACGGCAGACTATCTTGATGTCATAAATCCCTTTGATATTGAGGAAAATATATATGCTGGCGCTAAATATCTAAAACAGCAGCTTAATCATTTTGACGGTGATGTAGCCCTTTCAGTTGCCGCCTATAACGCAGGGCGCAGTGCCGTTATACGTCACGGCGGCATACCGCCTTACAAACAGACAAAGACCTATGTCAAAAAGGTTTTGGCCTTTTATAACGGTTATAAAAAAATAAGCAGGAGCTACTAGTTGATAAAGGAAGATCTGAGAAGTACAGCCAACTACCTAACCATGTCGCGTATAGTAATGACGCCACTTATAATATTTTGCCTGTTTTTTGATGGTAAGCTGGCGGCCTTTCTTGCATCACTTATTTTTTCCATCGCCTCGATTACGGACTGGTTCGATGGCTATCTCGCCAGGAAGAATAACACTGTTTCATCCTTCGGCATGTTTCTCGATCCTCTGGCGGATAAGATGCTTGTTATGGGTACTATGGTGATGCTCATACCTCTCGGTCGGATTCCTGCCTGGGTGGTGGTCGTCATACTGGCAAGGGAATTTGCTATAACCGGCTTGCGTGGTATGGCCTCAAATGAAGGTGTGGTTATTGCTGCCAGCAAGCTTGGTAAGTACAAGACTGGCTTTCAAATAGCTGCCCTTATAGGCCTGACTCTGCACTACGAGTATTACGGCTTTGATTTTCACTTCTGGGGGATGGGACTGCTCTGGATAGCCCTTTTCTATACCCTGTGGTCCGGCTATGAATATATGAAGCAGTTCAAGGATATGCTCTTAGCTTAGTGTCTTAGCTTGCAATCTGCTTATATATAAAACAGGAAACAGGTAAATAATGTAATACCCCCCCTTTTTGAAATAGGGGCGCCTGCCCCTGATCCCCCAAATATTTAAACCACCGGCATTTCATAGGAAATAATGGGCTGCAAAACCTTTAAAAGCAGTCAAGCTTAAGCATTTAAAAGTGATTCAAAATAAGCAGGAACCTTTGTTTTGAAGGTCATCTTCTCTTTTGTATAGGGATGTAATATTGTTAAAGAGGCCGCATGAAGTGCAAGTCTCTTAATAACCTTTTCCTTTTTCCCATACTTTTTATCTCCAGCTACAGGACAACCTTTTTCCGAAAAATGAACCCGAATCTGATTTTTCCTGCCTGTAAGCAGATCTATTTCAAGGAGACTGTACTGCTTTGTCTCTTTCAGAACTTTGTAGCCCGTTCTGGCAAGCTTACCTTTTTCAGGATTATCAACAGAATACATTTTATGAACGCTGTTTTCTGCAAGATATGAAGTAATTACGCCCTCCTTGTCAGGTAAGACACCATTTATTACAGCATAATTTTTTTTCAAACTCCTGCCACTTATCCTGAAGGTAACGCTTGGCATTCTCATTTTTAGCAAAAACTAGAACACCGGAAGTATCTCTACCCAGACGATGCACGATAAATACCCGGTTCCTTGATTTTTGGTTCCCCTTTCGTACGTACTCATTCAAGAGATAATAGGCTGTATTTTCCCTTGTTTTCTCATTAGCCATTGTTAAAAGGCCACTGATTTTGTCCACAAGCAGAATATCACGATCTTCATATAGGATGGAAAGCCCCCTGGGCTGATATTTTTTGGGGGGGCTTTAAAGTTTTCCTGACTTTTCTGCATAATGTTTAGCTAAGAATACTGAATTGAAGGTTTTATATCTAAATTGAGCGGTTTTCTCACTAAGACATGTTTAATGTCTTGATGTGATAAGCTTTAAAAAAATGCAGGCATACCCGTGAGCTCTGTCGTGGCTTGCCCTTGCTGTCATGGCGTCTCTTTCGCTTCATGCCGCTCTAGCAGGCGATGAAACAGGCCCATCATCACCAGGCACCACACAGTAAGAGCCACCCATACCATGATATGAGATATCCAATTCAGTGGCTCGAATTCAGCCGCAAGTGCAAGTCGAAAACTGGTTACAGCATACATTCCAAGAGGAAACACCATGCTCCATTGTGTGGGCTCATAGCGCAAGGGAATATGATGAACAAAATGCTTCCAATACCCGATAACAACCAAGAGAGGAATCCACCACGTAGCCCAAGCCCACGTGAGAAGAGCGACACCACTTACAAGGGGATGCAAAGCAACAAGAACCGGCATAATGGGATCTGAAAGAGCTAAAGCACTGCCGGCATTGGCACTGATGGCAGCGGCCCCCATAATGACCCACATGAGCGGGGTGTAGTCATCATAGTTCATATCCAGAAAGAAGATACGATAACAAAACAGGGTTACGAAAATACCGTAAAGAATTAGTCCCACTCCCCATAACATATAGATTCCCACCATCATCCAGGCGGCATACTCCCCCAGTTGGGGAACAATCTTTACGCCAAGCAAAACAAGTGACTGTGTGCCTACAATGCATATCAGCCAGCCGCCGTGAACGACGTTTACAGTACGTTCGACATGACGAAGGGTCAGAACACTGAAACTGCAGTGGAGCAGTGCCGACCATGCCAGGAATGCCCATATCCAGCATAAAAGTGCCATAAAATAGAGGCCGTGGAGGTGAAATAAGATCCCGGAGATATCAGTTGCAGCGACAAAGGAAAAGAAGGTGAACGTTGTTCGCGGGTTCATTAAATCAGCCCATACGATTTTCGGGAAACGTATGAGCCGCCAGGTATACAGAGTAAATAGCGTGAACCAGGTAAACAGTGTAATTATATACAGCACATCCGATAGCATGGGCATCTCAAGCATATCCAGAGCTATAGCGATGATCCCCGTAGCCATGGTCAAGGTGAAATAGCCTGGGTACAGGTTTTTTAGCCAAGTCAATTTAGCGGTGTTGGAATCCATGTTAATTTACCCGTCAAAAGATATTTATAAAATTGTTTGAATTGCAATCATGTAGGAACCCAGCGGTAGAATAATATAATAATGGATAAAAATAGAACTTGCTGCAAATCTATAATTCACTCTATCATAATTTCCCTTCGAAGCAATAAGATAATAAGGGACAGTTGCCCCTCAGTGAGGCAGAAAACCTCCGACCCATTATATTGGGATTGTCGAAGGATGTTTTTATAGATATCCATTTTCATTAATACCCTTCTTCTGCTATCTTAGCTTCATGATTCCTGAGAACATTGATCTGCCGATAATACCGATTATTCCTGAGATCCGGAGGCTTCTTAGTGAACACCCGAATGTTGTGCTACAGGCGCCTCCCGGGGCGGGGAAAACGACTCTTGTTCCCCTTGCACTGCTCGGTGAGCCCTGGCTTGAGGGCCTAAAAATCATCATGCTTGAACCGCGGCGACTGGCGGCGCGGGCGGCGGCAATGCGTATGGCGGACATGATGGGAGAAGGAGCGGGGGAGACCGTCGGCTACCGGACGCGGATGGACAGCAAGGTGGGGCCAAAGACACGAATCGAGGTGCTGACGGAGGGGATTCTTACCCGTTTTCTTCAAAGGGACCCTTCTCTGGAGGGAGTGGGCCTTATCATCTTTGACGAGTTTCATGAACGGAGTATCCATGCCGATCTTGGGCTGGCGCTCTCACTTGAAAGCCAGTTAGCCTTGCGGGAGGATCTTAAAATCCTGGTCATGTCGGCCACACTGGAGGGGAAGGCTGTGGCCGAACTCTTGGGTGATGCTCCGCTCATTAGCAGTGAGGGCAGGAGCTTTCCCGTCGAGACCCGCTTTGATCCCGCTGTGGGGTGGAAGGGCCTGGCGAAGGATGCTTATAGCATCATACCCAAAGTGGTCGCTAAGGTCAGGCAGGCCATGAAGGAAGAAAGAGGCGATATCCTCGTCTTCCTGCCGGGGGCGGGTGAGATCAGGCGTGTCGAGGCGGGCCTGAAGGAATCGGGCCTGCCGGAAGATATCCTCATCTGTCCTCTATACGGCATGCTCAGCAAGAAGGCGCAGGAAGAGGCCATTCTCCCTTCTCCTCAAAATAAGCGAAAGATCGTGCTGGCCACATCCATTGCCGAGACGAGCCTTACCATAGAAGGTATCCGTATCGTTATAGACAGCGGCCTAACGCGGGTCTCGAAATTTTCACCGGGGAGCGGCATGTCACGGCTTGAGACGGCGCAGGTAACGCGCGCCTCGGCAGACCAGCGAAGGGGACGCGCCGGAAGGCTGGAGGATGGTATTTGCTGCCGCCTCTGGCCGGAAGGGGAAATTCTGAAAAGCCAGAACACACCTGAAATCCTCGAGGCCGATTTAAGCTCTCTGGCCCTGGAACTGGCCCTTTGGGGCGTTAAATCTCCTGAGGACTTAAAATGGCTTGACCTGCCGCCCGGTGCGGCCATGTCCCATGCCCGTGAGCTGCTAAAGCTCCTTGAAGCCATCGATGACATGGGAAATATTACAGGCTATGGCAAGGAACTGGCCGGGGCCCCGCTCCATCCCCGCCTTGCCCATATGGTTTTAAAGGGCAGGGAGCTTGGCCTTGCCTCTCTTGCCTGCGACCTGGCGGCAATACTCAGTGAGAGGGATATGCTTCGCTGTGAGCGCGGTTTTAATGACGCCGATGTGAGGCTCAGAGTCGACTTTTTAAGAAAGAGTGGATCTTCTGCCCCTCCCGGTATGAGTCTGGACAAGGGCGCATGCCGCCGTATAAGGCAGCTGGCCGATCAACTGAAGAACAGATTAAAGGTGGCACCGGAGGCCAGGGAAGCCGATGACAGTGATCAGGCAGGCCTGCTCCTTGCCTTTGCCTATCCTGACAGGATAGCTAAAAAACGGCCCGGAAGTGCGGGGGCTTATCTTCTAGCGGGTGGGAAGGGCGCGCGTATTGCTGAATATGAGCCCCTTGCAAGGGAGGAATATCTCGTTGTTGCCAGTCTTGACGGCGAGGTAAAGGAGGCCCGTTTCTTCCTTGCGGCAAGTATTAGCCTTGACGAGATTGAGGCGCACTTTGCCCATTTGATTGTTGAAGAGGAATGCATAGGGTGGGACAGCTCCCGGCACTCCGTTCTGGCGAGGAAGGAACGGCGTCTCGGCTCTATCCTCATCGCTGAGGAGCCCATTTTAAAGCTTGGGACAGGGGAGATTATGTGGGCCATGTTAGAGGGAATAGGGCAGGCGGGTATCCAATCTCTTCCCTGGAATAAAAAGACGAGGAGTCTTCAAAGTCGGGCTGTCTTTTTGCATCGATTGAAGCCGGACTTCCCCGACCTTTCTGATGATGCCCTTTTAAAAAATGTGGAAAGCTGGCTGGCACCATGGCTAGGGGAAATAACACGGCTTGATCATCTTGTACGCCTCGATCTCATGGCGGCCCTTAAGTCAATGCTCAGCTATGAAGAGCAACAGACCCTTAATAGGCTGGCACCGACTCACATCTCCGTTCCCAGTGGCTCACGAATTCCCATCGATTATGAAAGCTCTGATAAACCCTTGCTGGCTGTGCGCCTGCAGGAGATGTTCGGGCTAGATCAAACACCGGCTATTGCAGGCGGCAATGTCAAGCTGACACTGCATCTTCTCTCGCCTGCCAACAGGCCTATCCAGGTAACGGAAGACCTGGCCGGTTTTTGGCAAAAGACCTATTTTGATGTAAAAAAAGACCTGAAAGGCCGTTATCCGAAACATTACTGGCCCGATGATCCCCTCCAGGCCAAGCCGACGAACCGGGCAAAGAGGCGCAAACCTTAATATTAGAGGACAATAGAACTATGGCGATCAAGGCAACAATATGTAAGGCCAATATTCAGATAGCAGATATGGACCGGGGGTATTACGAGGACCTGAGTCTCACCATTGCCCGGCATCCATCTGAAACGGATGAGAGGATGATGGTTCGCATCCTCGCCTTTGCACTGCATGCCACGAAAGGGCTGAAATTTACCGAAGGGATATCTTCCAAAGAAGATGAACCGGATATCTGGTTAAAGGACCTGAGTGGAGATATTGAGCTGTGGATAGATGTGGGTCTTCCCGATGAGAAGAGGATCAAAAAGGCATGCAATAGGGCAAAGCATGTCTACGTTTATCCCTACGGTGGACGTATAGTTCAATCATGGTGGCAGCCTATGGCCGGGAGGCTGTCAAAGCACAAAAACCTGAATGTTATTGCCCTGCCGCAGGAGGCCACAAAGTCACTGCTAGAGATGGCTGGGAGGTCGATGAGCCTCCAGTGTACAGTTCAGGATGGGCAGGTATGGATGAGTGACTCAGAAAACAACCTTCTTCTTGAACCTGAGAGACTGTATGGGGGGATTTAAGATTTTGCTTTGAGTGTCCGGGAATATCTGCCGGGGGAGCTTACAACTTAATGGGAGGTGGCTTGCCTGGATTGCTCAAGGGCAACATAGCTTAGTATTTTTTCAACAATACGTTTATGTATCTGCAATCCCGAAACTTCATTGATCTGCCGTACCGCAGAGGGGCTCGTCACGTTGATCTCCGTGATCTTTCCTCCGATGAGATCAATACCGGCCATAAAAACACCATGGGAATCAAGAAAGGCGGAGATTGCCTCTACGATCTCTTCTTCATGCTCACTTAAAGTGGCCGCCTCACATCTGGCTCCCTGGTGAATATTACCCATAAAACTTCCATCTGCCGGGATCCGGTTCACTATGCCCAGACATTCTCCATCGACGAAGAAGACGCGTTTGTCTCCTTCATAAATGGCCGGCAGGAAGGCCTGCGCCGTCAAATAAAGAGCGTCTTTCCCCTCGCCCATTTTCGCCTTTAAACTTTGCTCCAGGTTCGGGTCCTGTGCGGATAATTTTTCAACTCCCCTTCCGGAGCATTCCCCCAGGGGTTTAATCACGATCTCGCCCTGTTCCTTTGCAAATGCTAACATCTGCCTCCAGCTTTTTGTGGTGATGCTGGGCGGTGAAAAGTCGGGAAGACGCAGTCCTGATATTTTTTCATTCAGGTCTCTGAGTGCCCTTGGCGGATTGATTTGAATGACGCTGGGAGGCAGGTAGTCGAGTATCAACATTAAATGGTAGTAGTTCATATCGAAGGGGGGATCATTACGAATCAAGAGGCAATCGAAATCTGCCAGCGATTGCTCTTCTGCCGGCCCCAGCCGAAAGGGTGAAACCGATTCAAGCAAGCGAGGCTCCCCGATGACCTGATCATTCAAGAGATGAAGAACATCCGGTTCAATCCAGTAAACATCGTGTCCCTTTTGTTTTAACTCATCCATTAAGAGGAGGGATGTTTCTGTCTCCAGATTGAGCGTGTCGTAGGGATCC
>JADFVX010000093.1 GCA_015222755.1 Pseudomonadota bacterium
CATCTATATAGGCACTGGACCTGTAGAAATAAATCCCCCCCCCTCATTTGCTGTACACTTCAGGTATGTCGTCTGGTTTATCTTTAGTGAGTCTACTGTCCCGCCAGAAACTAGCATTGCTCCACCATAAAATATGTTTTCATGTGCCGAGGGTATGATGATATTTGCAGAGGCCTTTAGTGATTCCAGAGTTCTTCCCCTGCCGAAATGGAAGTTACAATCAGTTATTTCGCTTGGTCTTTCGCCGGGTGATGATATTGTCACATTGAGCCATCTTTTTGCCGGGTCTATAGCGCTGAAGGTGGATCTCTTTGCCCTGATTGTTCCCAAAACAATTATCCCTGCATTCTCGGCAAAATATAGTTCCACATTATCAAGGCTCAATAGGGCGCCACTTGCAATTATTATATCACCTAGAACCCGGTATTTGTCGTTGCTTAGTTTTAAAAGATCACCCTTTTTGATTATTCGGCCATTTATTTCGTTGCTAGTTGTACTTACCTGCTTTTGTTCACTAGAGATCTTTACATTGCCAATGCTGGACTTTTCAGTTGCAGGACGGCGGCGCGGTAAACTAAACCTGTCAGGAAGGCTTGCTTCTTTCCCCTTTGAAGTTTCGCCTTCGCGCATTACTCCAGATGGGTTTGCCTTCTCTTCATCTATCTCAGCCTGTTTCCAGAATACCTTAAAGACCTTTGACTCAGTGGACTTGCCCTTGAATCTGATCATTCTGATATGGCGTATGAAGAAATCCTCCTTGTTTTCACCAAGGCCCTTGTGTGTGTTGTCTGAGATGTAGATTTCCCCCGGTTGACAGGATGACTCAAAGCGTGATGCTACATTAACAACATCACCGAAAATATCGTTCTCCTCGACGATGGCCTTTCCGGTGCTTATCCCTATACGTATCTGGATTGCAGCCTGGCCTTCAATAGTTTCGTTATAGGCACTGATACTTTTTTGTATCTGCAGGCCAGCCTTTACGGCATCTAAGGAATTTTCATAATATGACATAGTGCCGTCACCCATGGTCTTTACCAGAATGCCATTATTGTCTTTCATTATCGGCATGAGGATATCGTTGTGTTTTTTTATTATCATTCTGGCTGCAAGGTCTCCCTGGAGGTCGGCGATTGCTGTCGAACCTTTCAGGTCAGTGAACATCACTGTAATAATGCGGGTATATTGGTCTCTTATGATCTTGTCAAGCTGCTCTTTTTGTTCCAGCAGTTTTTCAAGGTCTAAACCCTTGTTGCCATGATTGTTTATGTCACTCACGATTAATAGCACTCCCTAAGACTAATTTGAAGAAACAAGCACCTAGGTTTAAAAGGTTATGAAATTTATGTTAGCAAGATTTTTCTTGTTGAGATAGTAAAATATGCACAAGATGTTGTTATTGACTGGGGACTCTCTTTGTTATAAATTCTACCTGCAGGTTAAAGCCTTTCAGGAGGAAATATGCAGGAAGAAAATGAGCAGTTAAAAATAGGGGATCTTCTTTTAAAAGAGAATTTTCTTGATACTGAACAACTTGAGGCGGCCTTGATTGCTCAGGAAAGAGATTTTATAGACCTGCCTCTGGGTGAAGTTTGTATCCGCCTTAAGTTCATATCAAGGGATGCACTACGCAAGCTCTTAAGAAAATACCAGGCCAATATCCATATAGGCGAACTGCTGATAAATATGCACCTTATTAAAGAGGAGCAGCTTGAAGAGGCGCTTGGTCATCAGTCTGTAATGGATACCAAGCTGGGTGATACCCTCATAGATCTCGAATATATTACGGCCAGCGAGTTGACAGATGCAATCAGTATCCAGCTTGGTTACCCAAAGATAATACCCAATATTGCCCTTATAGACAAAACCCTCTTGAAAGGCTTAAGCATTTCCTATATGAAGGCAAATAAGTTTATTCCAGCCTTCAAGGAGGAGGGTCATCTCACCGTTATTATGGCTAATCCTCTGGATGAGCAGGTAGTTGGCCTGGTAAAAGATCTTTTCAAGTGTGAGATTGAGATAGCAGTTGCTTCGGCGGAAGATATAATAAAGGCCATAGACCTTTATGACAGGGGAGTGGAGTTCGGCCCTGAAGAGTCTGAAAAAAGTCTTATTATAGGTGATATCGATCTTTCCAAGTCGGTAGAGGGCGACAGTGTAGTAGATGTGGTTAATTTCATAATCACAAATGCGATAATAGAGGAGGCCAGTGATATACATATTGAGTTGATGGACTCCAAGATAAGAGTAAGGTACAGGATAGACGGCATACTCCACCAGAAGACGGACCTCCCCAAGTCTATGGGCCCAAGCCTTGCTTCCCGTATCAAGGTCCTGTGCAAACTTGATATCGCTGAAAAAAGAAGGCATCAGGACGGCAGGATAGAGGCCAGGGTCATGAATAAAGAGGTGGACCTAAGGATCTCCACCTATGCCTCACTCTGGGGAGAAAGCATTGTTATAAGAATATTGCCCCGAACTGGCGGGATACTGGAGTTGGAGATGCTTGGCTTTACACCTGCCAACCTGTCCATGTTCAGAAACATACTGGATGTCTCTTCTGGCATTGTCCTTGTAACCGGCCCTACAGGTTCGGGAAAGACTACTACTCTTTATGCCGCAATAGATTATCTTCAGGAAGAGAATAAAAAGATAATTACAGCTGAAGATCCTATTGAATACACAATAGACGGGGTAGTACAGGGACAGATAAACAAAAACATAGGCCAGACATATATAGATTTTTTAAAGTCGATGCTAAGGCAGGACCCCGATGTGATAATGATAGGTGAAATCCGTGACAGGGGATCGGCCGAAGCAGTTGTTGAGGCGGCCCTGACTGGTCATAAGGTGCTGACCACTTTTCATACCGATGATACTACAGGCGCCCTCTTAAGGCTTCTTGAGATGGGGATTGAGACATTCCTTATATCTTCAACGATTGTTTCTGTTATATCACAACGGCTTGTTCGGACTTTATGCATCAAGTGCAAGCATGAATATGAGCCTGAAGAATCTGAAATTGCCCCTTTCCGTCTCATAAACTTTGATAAAAAAGACATGGAAGACGCCACATTTTATGAGCCTAGAGGTTGTCACTACTGCCGGTATACGGGCTATAAAGGCCGTATCGCTATACATGAGGTTTTAAGGCTTAATGATGCGATAAGGGATGATATCCTTAAGAAGACTACTACTCATAAGGTCCGTGAGACTGCCAGACAGCACGGGAATCTTATATCCATGAGAGAGGACGGTTTCTACAAGGCTTCCATGGGAATAACTTCACTGGAAGAACTACTCAGGCTGACGCCAGAGAGTGAGGTAGATAATCGCTTGCCGAGAGACTTTGCCGAACTTAAGGCACTTTGTGAAGGTGTGAGGTGATATTCCTGCCAAAAACTTTATAAATAGGGTTGTTATATGTCAGACAGTTTCTGGAGTAATATTTTTAAGAACAGTGGGAAAGGTGTTTTTGTTGCAAGGGAGGCACTTAAAGCCACGCCTATTTTTGGCAAGCTAAAACGGAGTGAGATCATTGCGGTTGAACGAATACTTCATCTTAGGCAGTATGCATCAGGTGAGACAATATTTTCTCAGGGTGAGCCCGGTATCGGAATGTATGTGATCGTGGATGGTCGCGTAGATATATTGTTTGAGGGAAGCGGGCAAACAATCGCAAACCTTGAGGAGGGGGATTTTTTTGGAGAAATAGCATTGCTTACGGAATCCCCACGAACTGCAACGGCCAGGGCATCAGAAAACAGTAAATTGATGTTTTTTTCTCAGGCAGATTTATACAACCTTATTAACATAAAACCAAAACTTGGGTCAGTAATACTTATGAGACTTGGGAAAATTATTGCGAAACGCTTGATCAGTTCCAATGATGAACTTCAGAGTTTGAGAAATGAGCAAACTTACTTGAAGGAGGATAGTTAGAGGGATGCACGCTTTTTTGCCACCATGGATAAAGTTTATTATTGCTTTTATATTACTTGCCGGCATTGGCTGGTTTCTTTCCACTATTGCAACACTTGTTAAGCTTTTCATCATCGCTACACTTTTTGCATATATCATGAATCCCCTTGTAAACTATTTTGAATCAAAGGGTTTGAGCCGAACTTCTTCTACCTCCATAATTTTTTTGGGAGTTGTCTCTGGTCTGGTCTTATTTGTTTTTCTTCTCTTGCCGAATATTTCAAGAGAGTTGGTGTCCATACAGAATAGTTTAAGTTCAGGGAAAGCAACGGATTATATTGTGATGCTAGAAGTGAAATTAGAGCAGGCCACCAGGTTTCTAGGTATAAAAAATCTGGATATTATGGAGAAGTTGAAAGGCTTTGCTGCTGTGACTGGAGATGGTATTGTTGGCTATTTTGTTGATTCTGTTTCTCTTTTGCTTAACTTGATACTTATCCCTTTTTTTCTTTTTTTTCTGCTTAAAGATGGAAGGGATTTCAGCAAGCGTTTGATTGAGTCCTTTCCTAACAGGTATTTTGAGTTTTGCCTCAATCTTATCAATAAAATGGATATTCAACTTGGGCATTATGTGAGAGGGCAATTTACCGAGTCAGCTATAATTGCATTTATAGCTTTTTTTGTTCTTTCCTTGCTTGGGGTGAAAAATGCATTTGTTTTAGGGGTTTTTGTGGGAGTTACCAATCTAATACCTTATCTTGGCCCGCTGGTCGGTGCTATACCGCCTGTTGTAATTGCATCTCTGGATACAGGAGGAATGAAGGCGGCACTTGTCGTCTCTTTATCGCTTCTTGCGATACAGGTGATAGACAGTATTGTTTTGAAACCTTTGATAGTTTCAAAATCTATTGACATGCACCCGCTGTCTGTTTTGCTGATTGTTATTGTGGGGGGGAAGTTTTTTGGGGTACTGGGGATGCTTCTTTCAGTCCCGATTATGGCATCTGTCAAACTCATAATGTTTGAGGGGACTATGCTTTGGAGGCGCTACCGTTTTGCCTGAACCAGTAACTGCGGATAGTATTTTTAAACAGGACTTCCTTAAACTTTAAGTGTCAGCGCAGTGAACACAACGCTGACTTTCCGGCATAAGCATAAGCCTTCCTATGGGGATAGCTTCCTCGCACTCCACGCAAATCCCAAATTCAGGGTCATTATCAACTCTTTTGAGTGCCTGTTCCAGCATGGAAAGTCGTGATCTCGAAGCTCTCAAGTTTGCCTCATTGATTCCCTGGCTGCTTAGTGCCTCCATCCGTGTGAGACGCCCGATGGCGTCATCCGGGGCGACAGGTTTTGATGTCTGTTCCAGAGAGACGATACTTTTTTTTACCAGGATTATCTCCTCTGCAATCTTATCTTTAAGTTTTTTCTTTTCTTCTGCTTTCATGATGCTAACCGGCCGCTTTCAATAAGTAGTTTGTCCAGTTTTAGTTCTGTCTCGGAGTCAGCGCTACTCATATCAATGGTTTTTTTGTGGCACTCTATCGCCTCTTTGATCTTGCCCTTTAAGTCTGCTGAAATCATGGCCGGTCGGGTCTTGATAAACCTTCAGGTCAAACTCGTTCACGGCTGCAAGTATGTGGTCGAATATATCTGACTGTATCGCCTCATAATTAGCCCAGTCCTTGTCACTGCAGAAGACGTAGATCTCAATAGGTAATCCGTGTTCTGTGGGTGCAAGCTGCCTTACGATAAATGTCATGTCCTTGTTTATCATGGGCTGTTGTCTCAGGTATTCGATGATGTAGGCACGGAAGGTGCCGACGTTTGTAAGCCTTCTGCTGTTGATAAGGGCGAAATCATAGACAGTTTTCCCGCTGTTGTCTTCGGCTATCTCCTGTTTTTTACTTTGTATGTAATTTGTGAGGCACTGGATTTTGGAAAAACGGTCTATCATTTCATCTGTGCAGAACCGGATTGTATTGATATCGATGTTTATAGCTCTCTTGATCCTCCTACCCTCGGATTCACTCATACCGCGCCAGTTTTTAAAAGACTCGTTGATAAGAAAATAGGTAGGTATGGTAGTTATGGTCTTGTCCCAGTTCTGTATCTTAACTGTGGTGAGGGCAAGTTCTATTACTTCGCCGTCGGCGCCGTATTTTGGCATTTCCACCCAGTCGCCATGAGCTACCATCCTGTTTGCCGTAAGTTGTATCCCTGCGACAAAACCAAGGATTACATCCTTAAAAACCAGCATAAGCACGGCAGTAAGAGCGCCCAGGCCACTAAGCAGATAGAAGGGACTCTTTTTGATGGCAATGGATATAAGCAGTATGGCCCCCATAAAATAGGTGATGATCTTGAGTACCTGAACAAAACCCTTTATGGGAATCTCTCTGGAAATATTGTAGCTTTCGTATATGTCTAATGAAGCGCTGAGCAGGGCATCGAGTGCAAGGATGGCGATAAGCACCATAAATATAAATGCGACTGTGGTGATAGTATGTACGAGTGTGTTGTGTCCTGTGAGAGCAATAGGTGCTGACAGGTATATGACTACGGCCGGGGCCAAGTGGGAGAGGCGGTTGAAGACCTTACGGTTGAGCAGTGCGTCATCCCATTTGCTTTCAGTGCGTGAGATGATCTTACCTAATGCATTCAATAGCAGTTTTTTTGCCGTAATATCGGCAAGAAAACTTAAGAAGATTACTATAAGCACTGCTATTGTACGGGCGGCACAAAGAGCGGTTGTCCCTTCAATGTCGAGATTTAATATTATATTATGCAGCAATTCAAACATAGGTATGTCTCCTTGTTATGGGGATATCAAGCCTTATTATTGTCAGGCAAAAACCTGTGTACTACTGCCGCACCTACTGCATCTCCCCATACGTTGACCGTTGTTCTAAAGCGGTCAAGGAACCAGTCCACGGCAAGCAGCAGGCCGATACCTTCTAGCGGCAACCCCACGGCTTCTAACACTATTACCATAGTAACAAGCCCTGCTTCCGGTATCCCCGCCGCGCCTATGGCGGCGAGTGTGGCAGTTATAAATATGATCGCCTGTTGTCCAATGCTCATATCTATTCCGTAGGCCTGGGCGATGAACATGACCGCCGCCGCCTCATAAAGGGCGGTGCCGTCCATATTGATAGTACTTCCCAGTGGTATGGTAAATTTTAGAGCCCGCTCATCCACATTGTTTTCACGGGCGCATTCGAGAGTAAGCGGCAGTGTTGCAGAGGAGCTGGCCGTTCCGAAGGCCGTAAGCAGTGCGCGAAGCATATTGACGAGATAGTCCGCCCCGCGTCTTGCAACAAAAAACAGGATAAGGAACAGGGTGGCAAAGTGTAGTGCCAGGCCTGAGATGACCGTTACTACATGCAGTCCAACGGCCCTGATCTCGTTCCAGAATGCCTCACCGCCTCCGGCACTGCCCAGCCTTCCTGCAACTAGGGCAAATATCCCTATGGGGGCAAGATACATAAGCCAGGTAACGAGCTTCATCATGGCCTCGTTGACGCCATCAAAGAAATCCAGCACAGACTTTCCCTTTGCGCCAAGGGTAGTAAGGGCCGCTGAAAAGAAGATGGAAAAGAGGATGAGGGGCAAGAGCTTGGTCTCAGCTGCAGACTTAATGAGGTTTGGGGATATCATGGAGAGGAATATGTCGCTGATGCCAGTGGCCTCTTTACCGGCAACCTTTTCAGGGATTATGCCTCCGCTGATGTTGAGCCCTGCACCCGGCTGGATGATATTGACCATTAAAAGGCCGATAAGGACGGCTATAGCCGTGGTGCTCAAATAGTAGAGCACGGTTATTCCGCCGAGACGTTCAAGTCTTCGTATGTCCCCCATGGAGGCTACGCCGCTTATTACGGCTGCTACTACAAGGGGTATTATCATCATCTTGAGGGCGTTGAGGAAGAGCTTGCCTATCCAGGCGATATCCAGCATGGCCGCACCCCAGAACCAGCCTGATACGGCCCCCGTAATAACGGCAACTGAAATGGCGAATAATAGTATAACTGCATGTCTGTGAGGCATGATATTCTCCGAAAGTTTTTTGCCATACTATCAGACTATATACAGGCAGTCAAAGACCATTAAAAAAGTTTTTTACCGTTTCTTGCATCGATATCTTTATTTGCTACTCTTAAAGAAAAGAGAGTCAAAAGGGGAGGGGAATATGAGAAAAATATTGGCAAAAAATGGTGAGAAAGTAGATTTTTATCTAATATTTTTAATGCCTGTTATAGTTGCTGCTCTGTTGGTTTTTGCGGCTTCAATAGGAAATGAAATGCAGCGCCCTGACAGTGGGCTGATTAAAGGCACTTCTTTTTCTGAAGAGACTATAAGGTTACTTGTACTGTCTGATGAGTTGCCGCAGGAATATAGGGCAAAAAAATCGGGTGAAAAAATAAGGACAAGAATATAAGATTTGATTTAAAAGTCATAACTTAAAGTTGCCTGAGTTAGGGCAGCTTTTTTTGTTTGAAGCAGATTTTACTGGAAGCGGAGGTGGTGGTAAGAGGCTTTTTGGTGGCGGTGCAGGGAATCGAACCCCGGGCACTACGGATATGAGCCGTATGCTCTAACCATCTGAGCTACACCGCCGCAAAAAAGAAGTAATCTACAGAAATGCCCCCTTTTTGTCAAGTGATTTGAGAGGCAACTGTTCAGTTTTTGATTGGAGGTAAATCTTTAATTGAAGAGGGTTTTTTCGGCCTCTATGTATCCTATTTAAAGGTTGAATGTTCAAATTCTTTATGCTAATATCCCTGCGTCTGACAGGCTTTTTTAAACCTTCTAGTGGGAATATGTAGTGAGCAAGAAGATTGTTGATGTAGCTGGTGTTAGCTGTGGTGCCGATGAACTTTTTGTCGTCTCCGGGCCCTGCGTTATAGAAAATGAGTCTATGATGATGAAGACGGCGGAAGCCTTGAAGGAGATCTCCGGGCGTCTTGATATACCGCTCATCTTCAAGGCATCCTTCCAGAAGGACAACCGCAGTTCTGTGGATTATTATGTCGGGCCGGGCTTTGAAGAAGGCCTTGAGATCCTGGCGAAGGTCAAGCGTGAATTTGATCTTCCCATCCTTTCTGATATCCATTATCCCGAGCAGATCGAAAAATGCGCTGAAGTACTCGACGTTATCCAGATACCAGCTTATCTCTGCATGCAGACCCATCTCGTTGTAGAGGCTGCAAAGACAGGCAAGGTTATCAACCTTAAGCATGGCCAGTTTCTGGCACCTGATAATATGATCAAGCCCGCTGAGAAGATAGTTTCAACGGGGAATGATAAAATAATACTTACTGAGCGCGGATATACATTCGGCTACAATGACCTTGTAGTTGATCCCAGGAGCTTTTATCATCTTCGCCAGACGGGCTACCCGGTTGTTTTTGATGTGACCCACTCCATACGCAAGTACGGGATCCCTTCTGCTGACCCAAGCGGCGGCATGAGGGAAGTTCTGCCCACCCTGGCAAGGGCGGGTGTTGCGGCAGGTGTGGATGGCATCTTTATTGAGACGCACCCGGAGCCGGCAAAGGCGCTTTGTGATGCAGCCAGCCAGTTGCCGCTCCATGACTATGAGGAATTCTTAAAACCCCTGATTGAAATACACAATCTGGAAGTAAACTATAGAAGGTGAGATTATGGAACTTTATTTAGATTCAGCTGATATAAATGAAATAGAAGAGGCCTTTAAACTTGGCTACATCGATGGTCTGACAACGACACCGACCTTCATGCATCGTGAGGGGGTGACTGACCTTGATGCTATGATCCTGAAACTTGCCGGCATTGTGCCTGTTCTTCAGATCGAGGCGCTTGGAAGTACGGCAGAGGAGATCTTTGATGAAGCGCAGAGGCAGCTTGACCTCGGTCTTGATAAGACAAAAACGGTATTCAAGATACCTGTATCTCTGGAGGGGACCCGCGCCTGCAAGATGCTGAGGAATAAGGGCTTTCTTGTTAATCTTCATCTTGTCTATACGCTGCAGCAGGCCTACATGGCCATGCATGCCGGTGCGACCTATGTCTGCCCTCTTGTAGGGCGTCTTCAGGATCAGGGACAGGATGCTCTCGGGCTTGTGAGAAAATGTGTTGAGGCGGTAGACAAGTACGGCTACGATACAAATGTTATGTTCTCTTCAGTGAGGCACTCCCAGCACGTTCGTAATGCACTTGATATAGGCGTTCATACATGCACTATCCCGTGGAAGGTGATGAAACAGCTGACTGAGAACCACTTCACCACAATAGGAACTGACCAGTTCTTTGAGCATACAAGACTGATTACAGAGACCGTTGGTGAAAATATACGCGACTTTAACCCGATTATCCCGCAAGGCAGTACCGTCCTTGACGCACTTGTCAGGATGACCCAAGGTAAGTTTGGAGCTGTTGCTGTCGTTGATGATGGCGGACAAACCCTTGGTGTGTTTACCGACGGCGACCTCAGGAGAAATCTGGAAAAAGAAGGACAGAACTTCCTTCAAAAATCCTTATCAGAGCTTAGTTACTCTGAGCCGATCACTATTGATGCCGATGCGCTTCTCATCGATGCCACAAAGATATTTAAAGACAAAAAGGTAGATACCGTCAGTGTTGTAACAGGCGGCAAGCAGATAGGAATGCTGGACATTCAGGATCTTGTCTAAACGATTAGATATGACTGTTGAAGAACAATTTAAGCAAATTGGAGGGGAGTTTTTACTCCCCTTTAATATTTTCAGGGAGAGGCTGAAGAAGGTCAAGGTCTTTCTGTTTGACTGGGACTGTGTCTTCAATGACGGAATAAAGTCAGGCGCAGGTGGCAGTCCTTTTTCAGAGGCCGACTCCATGGGTATCAACCTCCTTCGCTTTGGCTACTACCTGACTCATAGCAAGCTTCCCCATACCGGTATTATTACAGGTGAAAATAACGGCCCCGCCTTTTATCTTGCAAAACGTGAACACTTCGATACGGTCCACTTCAAATTCAAGCATAAGGTCGATGCCCTTGAGCATCTGGCTAAGCACTACAATGTCAGCGCAGAAGAGGTCGCCTTTGTTTTTGATGATGTTCTCGATGTAGCCCTTGCAAAAGAGGTAGCCCTGCGCCTTATGGTGAGGAGAGATTCTTCACCACTGTTTGAAGAATATACTCGCAGTAAAGGTATTTGCGACTATATTGCTGGGAATGCCGGTAAAGACCATGCCGTAAGGGAGGTCTGTGAACTGATGATTGGCGCTGCCTATGATTATGATAAGGTTGTTGACTCACGGGTTGCCTTTGCTGAAGACTACCAGTCCTATCTCTCTGAAAGGAGCGAGGTGAAAACAAGCTTCTTCAAAAATGAAGGGGGTGATGTTGTGGAGCTTCCCTTTGAGTCTTTGTCGTAATAGACATATTTCTCTCTCTAATTTTTAAACTCTGATCCTTACAGTTCCCTCATTCCTTTAGTTTTTGTTGTTCCGTACCTGTCAGTGCCATGATGCAAATCGGCTCTTGCTAAAATAGCCAAAAAGTGTTACGTTTCCACAGTTATTTCGTATGTTAACCGGGTGCTTTTGCTTATTGCAGACAAGAGTAAAATCAATAGTATAAGCTCCAAATAAATCAAGGTCTTATGAAATTTAATGAACTTAAAATAAATCCCTATATTATGAAAGGGATAGAAGAGGCAGGTTTTACCGAGTGTACCTCCATACAGGAGCTGACCCTTCCCATCTCCCTCACTGGTAAGGATGTGGCTGGACAGGCCCAGACAGGGACAGGCAAGACGGCAGCATTTCTTATAGCCATGTTTACCAGGCTCCTTGAATCTGAAAGTGGAGAGAAAAAGGGCAACCCTAATCCAAGGGCGATTATCCTTGCGCCTACGAGGGAGCTTGTTGCTCAGATCGAGAGGGATGCCGTTCTTCTAGGTGGTTTTGCAGGCCTCAAGTCAGTTGCTGTATATGGCGGGGTGGACTACCAGAAGCAGCGTGATGCCCTCAAGGATGGAGTAGATGTCATCATCGGCACACCGGGACGTTTTATCGACTACTTAAAGCAGAAGGTCTTTTCTCTAAAGGATGTGGAGGTCATGATCCTTGACGAGGCGGACAGGATGTTTGACCTTGGATTCATCAAGGATATCCGTTTTATAATGCGCCGTCTTCCGCCTTACTATCAACGTCAGACCATGCTTTTCTCTGCAACACTTTCTACGCGTGTGAAAGAGCTTGCCTACGAGCATATGAACAACCCTGAATATTTCTACATCAAACCTGAGCAGGTCACGGCGGAAAAGGTGGCTCAGCGGCTCTACCACGTTGGCAAAAAGGAAAAACTGAGCCTTCTGCTTGGTCTCTTAAAAAAAGAGGAATGGGCAAAGACGGTAATATTTATCAATACAAAGAGGGAAGGGGAATCTCTTGTTGCCAGGCTAAAGTGGAATGGCTATGAATGTGGCGTGCTTACGGGTGACATACCTCAGACAAAGAGGATGCGGATCCTTGAAGAATTCAAGAAGGGCAAACTTCCCATATTGGTGGCTACAGATGTTGCATCACGGGGTTTGCACATAGATGGTGTGACCCACGTGTTGAAC
>JADFVX010000094.1 GCA_015222755.1 Pseudomonadota bacterium
GCCTCACCCTTACCCATCCTTCGGGAGGGAGTTCTTCAAAGTTGAGCAGCTTTACGCCGAGCCTTCTGCTAAGATCTGCGACCCCCTTTTCTCTTATCACATCTGATGTATGGGGAGGGCCGCTTCTTTCGCCTATTGTAATGGTTTTGGCACCCATATCCTTCATCTTGAGGATCAGGTGTGTGAGGGTGTCGTTGTGGGTTGAGGCCGGGAATGGGTCGGCGGTATTGAAGTTTGGTTTGAGCAGGACATCCTTGCCCTCTACCGGGTTTACCCCCAGCAGTTCAATCGCCCTTTTGATCCCCGATGCCCTGTCAGAAGTCTTGATCAGGGCAACCCTTGCCCTGCCGCTCTCTCCTGGTTTAGCAGTAAGGGCTGCGAGTGCCGCCATATTTCCGCTACCTGCCACAACAGATATTATGCCGCCTGCCGTAACGATGATGAACTCCCGCCTGTTCATAAGTTGCCCCAGTTTATTATAGCTAGTAACCCTTGTGGAATTCTGTGCCGCAACATTCAGGACAGGGTGGAATATGACCCATCTTGTGCATCTTGATCTTTTTTTGGCACTTCTTGCAGCTAAGGGTTCCCGGTGCGGTTATCTCTCCTGTCTTGAAATTGAGGTCCTTTTCCAGCTTTGCAGCCCAGTCCTCTAATTTTTCGCCCACTGTCTCCAAGGTGCTCGCCATTAAGCCTTGAATGCCCGCCAATACCCTGTGAGGTTCCAGCACCTCCTTTGCTACATCTTCCGCCTTTGAAACATCCCTGAGGCTGAGGAACAAGTCACGCTGCAGAAAGGTCTTTAATCTCTCTCCATGCTCGTGGCTGAAATCGCCGGCCGCAACCATCTCCTCCTTCGCTTTATCAATAGCTATGCCTACAGCCTTTACCGTCTGCTCCTCGGCCTCTTTGATGAATGCCCTGGAACGTTCAGCCAGTTTTTCATACAGACCGATATCTTTTTTTTCCTCTGCACTGTTCTTCTTGTCAGCCATAATAAACCTCCCTTATTATTCCTATAGGTAAATAGTAGCAGAAAAATCCGGTAATTGCCTAAAACTAATCCCTTCTTGCGCCAAATGCGTTTTTCCCCTATAAATATACACTTAGTATAGTATTATCGCTTAAAGGAGAGGGTCATTAAAGAGAAGATGAAAAAGAAGGTTATTATAGTCGGTGGTGGTGCGGCAGGACTGATGGCTGCAGGGCGTGCTGCCGAGGCGGGTGCCCAGGTTATAGTCCTTGAGAAGATGAGGCAGCCGGGTAGAAAGATCTGTATCTCGGGTAAGGGGCGCTGCAATATTACCAACATTGCAGAGGTGAGGGAATTTATAGGTCATTTTGGTAAGACAGGAAATTTTCTCAGGCAGGCATTTGCCCGTTTTTTCAGTGATGACCTGCTTCGCTTCTTTGAAGCAAATGGACTCAAGGTGGTGAAAGAGCGGGGAGGGCGCGTCTTTCCTGCAAGTGGCAAGGCCGCCGATGTAGTAGCTGTCTTGCTTAAGTGGGTTGAAAAGTGCGGAGTAGAGATTCGGCGCTCTGCGACTGTAGAGAAGCTTCTGATCAGTGATGGCCGGATAGTGGGTGTTGTCGCAGGCGGCAAGGAAATCCATTGTGATGCCCTTATCATTGCCACCGGCGGCGCCTCATACAGGAAGACTGGTTCTACAGGTGACGGCTACCGCCTTGCCGAGGCTGCCGGACATAGAGTCGTCCCCATACGTGCGGCACTGGTCCCGCTGGAGACTGCCGGTAATCTTGCCGCTAAGATGGCGGAACTGAACCTGCGAAACATCAAGGTGAATATGTACGCAGATGGGAAGAAACGCAGGGAAGAGTTTGGGGAACTTGTTTTTGCAAAGTTCGGTGTCACAGGTCCTGTTATTCTTACGCTTAGCGGTGAAGTTGTAGACAGGCTCAGCAAGGGGGAGAAGATAAGCCTTTCCATAGACTTAAAACCTGCACTGGATGAAAAGAAGCTCGATGCACGTCTTCTGCGTGATTTTGAATCAAGGAGAGATGAGCCTTTAAGCAGTCTCTTAAGGGGTTTGCTGCCACGTGAGATGGTCCCTGTCTGTCTTGAGCTTACGGGCCTGTCGCCGGAACGTACGGCAATCGATATAAGTGCAAAGGAGCGAAGGCGACTGCTTAATTTCTTAAAGGATTTTCGCTTTGAAGTGACAAGGCCACGCCCACTGGATGAGGCCATAGTTACCGCAGGTGGTGTTGATACACGTGAGCTTGATCCCAAGACTATGGAATCAAAGATTATAAAGGGGCTCTATCTTACAGGTGAACTGCTGGATATACAGGCCGATACTGGGGGCTACAATCTTCAGGCTGCATTTTCAACGGGCTGGCTTGCCGGTGGGGCCGCTGCCAGTGGAGAATGACCTGTAAGAGGGTTTTTTTCAGGCAGGGTGGATAGGTTTTAAAATGTCGCTGTTGTCCCCCTTACTTAACTCTAAATGACAATTAGCAGCACTTTCTCATCGACTCAATGTTTTTCCTGGCTGTTGCTTCGTAAAGGTGTTTGGGTGTATCAAACTCGATGATCGGCCAATCATCCGTATTACGGGGGGCGCCCATTGTGTATTGACTGATTTCCTTCGCGTTCATGAGCAGCCCGCTCATTATGTCGTCGGGACCGTTTATGCCGACGGCGGCCAGGTCTTTTGCAATCCTGCGGTTGTTCAGTTTGTCCGGCAGGCGAAGCTTGCCGGGTAATAACCTTGATTTGCTCCCAATAAGAATAATGTCCTCACCGCCGAAATACCATGCTGTGGTATAGGGGAAAACGGAGGAAAAGGTCTTGAGGATGACCTTGAGATTCTTCTTCGACATGGAATAGGTATGGAGCCACTGGGTCATTATGCCCTTATTGTTCAGGTGGTCCCGGGTGATATGAAAAAATTCAGTTGTAAAGAGGTGAGACATTCCCTGGACCCATGGGTTCGAAGGTTCGCTGATGATGACGTCGTATTTCTTGTTTGAATTGTCCATGTAGTGACGGGCATCCTGTACGATCAGGTTGACCCGCTTGTCTCTTAATGCATCATGGTTGAACTTGTCAAAGAAATGACTTGCCTTGACGACGGCTGGAAGCAGTTCGAAACAGTCAATCTTTTTTACGGGAAACCCTTCAGCTATGCCGAGGGTTACCCCGGTTCCGAGGCCGATTATCGCCACCTCTTCGGCTTTTTTATGCAGCAAAAGGGGGAGTGCCGAGAGGAGGGTTTGCGTCTTCATATCTCCCTCGCTGGTACCGGCATCGGTCTTGCCGTTTATCTGGAGAGAGAGTGTTTTGTCTTTATTCTTTGTTACAGCCACGGTTGCCCCTTCGCTCTCTTCAAAAAACAGCATTTCCCTGCTTTTGGTGAGTTCGGTAAAATCAAAATCAAGGTTCTCTTTTCCATACTTGTACCATTCGGCGTAAACATAGACGCCAAGGTTTAAAATCTTGTTGTCCCACTGGGGGACCCATGCGGAATAGAAGGCAAAGAATGATCCAAGAGCAATTACCATGAATGATTTGGTGACCTCTTTTACTACCGGTGATTGCATGAGGAGTGCCAGGCCGATGAAGAGATTTATCCCGGCTGTTAGTAGGATTGTTTTTTGTACGCCGAAGTGTGGGATGTAATAGAGGCCGGCAAGGAGAGAGCCAAAGATACCTCCCAGCGTATTTGCGGAATAGATCCCTCCAATACCCCAGCCGATGTGGCCCCATCGGTCGATAAAGATTCGGTTAAAAAGGGGAAAGGCCGCGCCCATCAAAAAAGTAGGAACAAAGACAACAGAAATGACTATAATGAAGGTGATAATCTCGATATTTATGAACGTGGGATTGATCCTGTAAAAGAGTTCCATAAAAAAGACTGGCAGTGTGTCGGCAAAAAATAGGAGCAGCAGGGAAGAGAAGAAGATGCCTGACTGGAGAATGCAAAAGACGAGATAGAGCCGCTGCACCTTGTCGACGAAAAATTTCATGCTTACGCTTCCTGCTGCCGTACCTAATAGAAAGATGGTCAGGATGGAGGAAAAGGCGTAAACGGAATTACCGATAACCATAGTGAGGAGTCTCGTCCAGGCGACTTCGTAAACCATGGCGGCAAATCCGGTAAAGGCAAAAATAAAGAGCATGAGCAATACGGCGGGATGACTAAAAGGGTTTTCTTTTAGCCCCCTTGCAGGACTTACTGCGCGGGATTCACGAAAGCCGGTAAGCCGTAGGATCACCAGTAAAATGACGGCAATGGACACATTAAGGATTGCGGCTAGGCAGATTGTCTGTCGGATTCCCAGCAGGGGGATGAGGAAAAAACCGGTGCTGGAAGCCCCAGCCACGGCGCCTGCTGTGTTTAAACCGTAGAGAATGGATACCTTTCTCCCCGCGTCACCGGGTTCCCTGATAAAGTGGTGGCTGACTATGGTATAGGTCGCCCCCATAAATAGCGCTGGTGTAGCTACAGCTATAAAGATAAAGGCGTAGAAGAGGGTGTCGGCAACCATAAATGAACCGCTGAAAGCCTGGTGCAAAAAGTGGTGGAGGAATGAACTCTCGTGGATCAGGTAGTAGAGGATGACCGAGAGGCCGCCTATAATTCCCTCGAATAAGGCATATAGAAAGAGGGGGCGGCGGATCCAGTATGAAAACCTCCCCGCACCGTAGCTCCCGAGGGCGAGTCCGAACATGAAGGCAGCGATAACGGCGCTGACCGCAATGTAGGTGGAGCTGAAATAGGTAGAGAGGAGACGGGCCCAGACGACCTCGTAAACGAGAGACGTGAAGCCGGAGAGAAAAAAGAATACCAAGGTAGCCGTTTCGGCAAGAAATCGTTTTTTCACAAAACCCCTTTTTTAAAAGTTTTGCCTTCGTAGGTTCTTAAACAACAGACTATATGAAAAATAATGGAGTCTTTAAATGAAATAGGGGGACAACCCCTAGATTAAATTAAATACAAACAAAAAAGCCCGTAGCCGTAAGGACGGTTCGGGCTTTTTAAGATTCGCGCATTGTTGCTTTGTCACCCGCTGCATGGGACCAGCCCCCCGACCTTGGAGGCATTCTATACCCTGAAATCACCCATTGCAAATGATTTTTTCCATCAGGGGAAATGAGCAGTTCCAAGTTAAGTCTTCTGACCTTTTAGTCTTGCCTCCATCTTGTGATGATCTTTTCAACCACCTCTTCCGGTGCTATTTTATCTGTATCAATCTCAAAATGTGCGGCATTTTTGTACTTTGCTGTGAGAGAAAGGAAAAGAGGTGAGAATTAGTCAGAGGCTTATGCCTGTGTTTTTTAAAAGGTCGCTGTTGTACTAGTTACTCCTGATTGTGAAATCCGGTACTTAGAGATTGCTTCGCCTCTCTCTCAATGACGAAAAACAGTATTTTCTAACTTTTTACGAGCGTGTCAACTCTTCATCCACACAACGATTCCACCAACGGCAATGAATAGCGGCATAAGGAAAAGAATAGCGGCAATCTCACGCCTTTGCTTGCTTGTTAAATCCAGTCGTTCGACCTTGATTTCTTTTTGGTCAAGAAAAACTTTGTAATCCAACTCGGAGAGCCAATTGATAATGTTAAGTCCCATCTTAGCGTTACTATACTGATTGATATAAACATTCGTTAGGAAATCGGCATCCGTAAAAACAATAATACGTGTGTCAGAGTGGTCTCCCTCTTCTTTTTCTTCCCAGATAACAAACGATATTGGTACCGGTCCGGGGGCGTCCACTGTTTCATCAAAATGTATTTCCAAACTCCTATTGGTCTCAGCCCAACTATTTTTTTCTGTTGCCGTCAATACAATGGGCGCAAGCTTAATAGATGATCGACGTTCTCTCAAAACAGTAATAGAACGTGGACGAACATAAAATGTATAATCCAAACCTTCTGTTATAGCTTTATGACGCATGTAGTTTCGGGTCGCAGGACTGCCGACATCTGATCCGGCATGACTGCTTAAATCTACAACAATATCTTCCTGGATATTAATGCCCCATTGATTCAAAATGCTATTTAAAGAAGGATTTTTATGTTTTTCTTCATCCGTCAAAGGCCTGCCGGCTTTGGTAACCACGACCTGTTCAATGAGGAATAACGCATTTCCTCCCTTTTTTAAATATTCTTCAATCATTGCTTCTTCTTTTTGGGTTAGATCATTATGCGGTCCCGCAATGATAAGGACATCACAATCCTCAGGGATGTTCCCTTCAATACCCAAGATAAGGTTTTTACTTACAATATTATTAGAATCCAATAACTTTGCGAAGAGACTAAGACCCTGGCTCTCTTCACTCAATAATGTGAATTCTCCATGCCCGGTGAGAAAATAAACATGCCGTTCTTCTCTCGCCACGCGTACAAGGGCATTTGTTAATTGTTCCTCAGACAATGCTGATTGAGTAAAATCAAGATCTCTTCGTTCATTTCCGGCACGAACAATAACCTTTCTTTCTTTAGCGCTGATAACACTGCCAAATTGAGCCGCATAACCGATCCGTTCTATCGGATCGACGATTTCGGTCTTAATGTTTCCATTAGAGACTCTCTCGTATTCATTAAACATATCTTCCAGATATTTTGGGGGCAAACCGACATAAAGGGCCGTTAATTGAACCTGACTTTTTAAACCTTCAAGAAATTCAATAGTACTTGTTGTCAATGTATGCTGTTTAGCCTGCGTCACATCCCATCGAAAAGGGAAGGAATATGCGAAATAATTTATTCCTGAGGAAAAGACAGCAGAAAGAAAGATAAGAGCCAGGATGATGCCCGCCTTCTTCCATTGAGGTAATGTTAAGTGCCTCTGAAAAGACCCACCTTTATAGAAAAAGCATATTAATAATGAAATGAGACCTGCCAACGAAAGCGCAATCGCTAAAACACCAAAACCTTGTTCTACATAAAGGGAAACGAATCCTCCGGCAAGACAAATCATTCCTGTTACAAATAAAAGTGCTAATCTTTTATTATTCATTTATCGCCACAATCGATTTTCAATGCTCAAACGGGTTAATACAATACAAATAAAGATTCCATTTAAGTAGTACACAAGATCCCCAATCGTAATAATACCAACTGCAAAGTTTTCCAAATGACTCCACGTGCTGATTTGTCGAATAATAATTTCAGCCGAACCACTGAAATATTTTGTAAAACTGATTGAAAAATATATAAGAAATAAAATGACATAAGAAGTCATAGCCGAAACGATTTGACTTCGTGTCCAGGACGACGTCATCACACCGATGGCAAGAAAAAAAGCCCCCTCCAGCCAAACCCCTAAATAACCTGTCAATGTTGTTAGGCGATCGGGCGTCCCGAAATATTCAATAATCCCGTAATAAACAAAGGTCATACTGAGCATAATTGAGAAGAAAAACAAAACCCCTAAATATTTACCCAGGACAATTGCTGTATTGGTCAGCGGCGCTGTCATAAGAAATTCCATAGTTCCCGTCGATTTTTCCTCTGAAAACACTCCCATTGTCAAGAGCGGCGCTAAAAAAACAAACATAAACTCCATCACCTGAAAAACATCCTTTAGGGACGCCTCTCGATTTTGGTCAACGATCATAAAAAAGAAGATGTTAAATATAGCAATCGCAATGATCAGGATAATATACGCAATTGGCGACTTAAAATAAGTCAGCAATTCTTTTTTTGCTATGAAAAATATTTTATTCATGGCGCTCCTCTGATTGCTCACTGTGGTACTTAACAAAGACTTCTTCCAGAGTTAACTCCCGGGATTGATCAGCATCGCTAGTTTTCAAAAGCACATCTAATGATTCATCGACAATAATTTGCCCTGATTTAATGATTAATACACGTTGGGCAATCTGTTCGATCTCAGAGAGTATGTGCGTGCTTAAGATGACGGTCCTTTGGTCTTTGAGATTCTTGATCAACTTTCGTACTTGAAGGTTTTGTATCGGATCCAGACCGCTTGTGGGTTCATCTAAAATGAGAAGTTTAGGTTCATGAATAATAGCTTGAGCTATACCAACCCGTTGTTTATAGCCTTTAGATAAGATTGAAATCGTTTTGTTTTTAACACCCTCAAGCTGACATTCCTCCAAAACTTTATCTAATTGACGAAGCCGTTGGTTGGAGGGGACATCTTTGATTTCTGCCGCAAATTTGAGATAATCTTTGACTGTCATATTGGTATAGAGTGGTGGAGTCTCAGGAAGGTATCCTATTTTTTGCCGGATAGTTAAAGGGTTTTTGGCAATATCATCACCGTCGATCATAACAGTTCCGGATGAGGCGGGGAGATAAGAAGTCAAGATGCGCATCAATGTGGTTTTGCCGGCGCCATTTTGGCCTAAAAAGCCTACTATCTCCCCTTTGCTAATTTCAAAGGAAACGTCCTTCAAGGCCTGAAAGGAACCAAAATGTTTTGTGATATTTTTAGTTGTAATCATATAGAAGGAAAAGTGAATTCAAGGTTGACGCGTCGGCAAAGCAATTAGGGACAATAGCGACCTATTAAATCGTGCCTCCCGATTTAATACAAAAAAGTCCGCAACAGTAAGGCCGGTTCGGGCTCTTTAAGATTCGCGCATTCTTGCTTTGTCCCCCGCTGCATGGGATCAGCCCCCCGACCTTGGAGGCATTCTATACCCTGGAATCATCCATTGCAAATAATCTTATCCATCAGGGGGAAAGGCGTTTTAAATCTGTCACTTAGGAGAAATCAGCCAGGCCAGTTCCTCCAGGTTTGCTGCGTCGATCCGGTAGCCCTCTTCGAAAAGCTCTATGCAGGCTTCGACCGCATCTCTATCGTACCATCTTCCCGCCTTTGCCGAGAGAGAAGTCAGGGCCTCCTGTAAAGATATTGCAGGCCGGTAAGGGCGGTGGGAGGTCATGGCGTCCACCACATCGGCAATACAGACAATGCGTGCCTCCGGAAGAATTTCACTGCCTTGCAGGCCCTGCGGATAGCCGGAGCCGTCCAGGTGTTCGTGGTGCTGGAGCGCAATTTCAGCTATAGGCCAGGGAAAGTCGACAGGTTTCAGTATCTCGTAGCCTTTGTGGCAGTGTATCTTGAGATAACTGGCATCCTCGTCCCGTAGTTCTCCGGGACGCGAGAGGATATCAGAAGGCACTGCGATCTTACCGATATCATGGATAAGCGCCCCCAGGAATATCCCTTCAACCTCTTCATCGGATAAGCCCATCACCCGTGCAATAGAGGCGGCCAGGTGTGCCACCCGCCTCTGGTGCCCTGCCGTGTAAGGATCACGGATCTCCACTGTCTTCGACACAGCCAGCAAGGTCTGCAAAAGCGTACGCTTTATGTTTTCGGCATATTCAATCCGTTCTTCTGCCCACTCCTTACGGTCCGATATGTCGCGTATATAGGCGATGAATACGGGCTCCTTGCCGGGGCTAACGGAGATAACCGCGATTTCCGCCGGAAAGGTGCTGCCGCCGGCACGCATTGCTTCAAGCTCTATGCGGCGGCCGATGATCTTCTTTTCTCCAGTAGTCAGGAAGTGCTTGAGTCCTTTATCGTGGGCTGCGCGCCCTTTAGGGGGGATGAGTTTTTTAGAAACCAGCTGGCCTATAACCTCGCTCCTGCCGTAGCCGAATATCTTTTCAGCCGCAGGATTGAAGGCGATAATCCTTCCATAGGCATCCATTGTAACAATGCCGTCCAGGGCTGAATCGACAAGGAGCTGCAACGATTCTGAAGAGAGGTCCTGCCTGTTTCCGGGAGACTTGTCTCTTTCCAATTTTGCTACTCCTTAAATAAGGGATAAAATTAAACGCCCAGGATTAAAACAAAAAAGCCCCTAACCGTAAGGCCGGTTCAGGGCTTTTTAAGATTTACCGCTAGAGTATGAAGGCTCAATCTCTAAGGGCATAAAGGCACATTGTTGTTTTGTCCCTTGTTGCAAGGACCCAGCCCCCGACCCTGGAGATATTCTATACCCTGAAATCATCCATTGCAAATTGTTTTAGCCATCAGGGGAAGAGATGCGACCTACATTAACCCTTGTTTGCAACTTCCCTCTAGTAGCGCTTGTTGATTTCAGACTCTACTAAAGTTTGAAGCTGTTCATAGCCAAAGGTAATCAATGGCTCTCCGTTCACAAAGAAACCGGGAGTTTTGTTGACCTGTAGTTGTCTGGCATCAGCCATATCCTGACGAATACGAGCGGCAATTTCCGGACTTTCCATGCTGGTGCGAACCTTTTTAAAATTGAGCCCCACATTGCCGAGCCGCATCCATAATCTTTCGGGTTGTGGATTGTCATGCGAAGCCCATACAGGCTGTGCATCAAAGGCAGCTTCCAGTGTTTCCCAATAGCGGTTTTGCAGCCTGGCCGCCTCAAGAATTTTGATAACATAATCCGAACCTTGATGGAGCGGGAGATAGCGATGGACCAGCCTGATTTTTCCTTTATAGGTGGACATCAACTGCTTTACAAAGGGGTGGAAGGCACGACATGTCCCACAGGCGGGATCAAAGAACTCAACAATGGTGACCTTTGCATCAGGATTGCCCAGGCTGGGTGAATAGTCACGCTGAAGATAGGCAACATTTTTTTGTGCCGAGGCACTTATTTTCTCTGCCTTTTGCTTATTGTAGATTAATGCAGCGCCGGCAAAGAGTGCGACGAGAATGATCCCCGTAGCTGCCACCAGATATTTTTTTTTCATCCCTTTGTCCTCCTTCGGAAAATAAATAGTAATATGATAATCGCCGTATATGAAAGAATAGAAAGCATGGGTATAGTAATAAAACCCATGAGCTCCAGATTAATCTCCGTACAGGGGAGATCCGCACTGCATGGCAGCAGACCTTCCGGAATATACCCGGAGTAGAGAAGGTAGTGGTAGATTGCAAATCCACAGCCGATGACTGCAATTGGCAGGGTGTAGCGAACTACCGATCTGTCCAAGGGGAACATGCCGACCAGAAAAAGCACAACCAGCGGATACATAAAGATACGCTGGTACCAGCATAAGAGACAGGGTTTGAGCCCCATCACTTCACTAAAGAAAAGGCTGCCCAGCATTGCCACTACGGCAATAAGCCAGCAAGCAAAAATCAGTGTCCAGCCGCTTTGTTCGCTGGAGGCCTTAGAATTCATTTTGATCAGTCATAAAAATCACCGTCCTCTGAGTGGGGTAAGAGTTAATCGATTTTACCTTAATACAAAACATGAAAAGTCATCATACTTTTCTTTTACGGCAAAAGAAGAAGTACGCAAAAGAAAGGCCGCCCAAAAACTTGGCCTTTGACGAGGCGCTGGCAGTATGGCAGCTATAAAAATTGTAATCTACCTTACTCGGATGTGTTAGCATCACTTCCCTCGTTACGCAGTTGCCTGAGGCGGCCACAATTCAAGACTCAGTAGGAACTCTTCATTGGGCGAATGTGCGAAGCTAAAAACTCGCTTCGCTCAGACAGTTTGTGACCTTCTTCCTCATGCAATTGCTCCACTTGGCTGCGTTTTAACGGGAAGTAAACCCAAGCCCTTTTAGGGCCAAAGCAAGGCCACGTCCTCTGGGCGTGGATTTTTTACTTTAATCGCTTGGGTTGTTTATTAGTTAAGCCCTGGGAGTTGTACTTTTGAAAGCTTATGACAATCAGGTGCCAACTTTATCCTTATATATTCTCAACAGTTCAGGATCAGGCTTTGTAAACCTTATCCCCATCCCACATTTGACTGTATTTTCCAGCTTTGGTGGTACTTTGTTTGCATTGCTAACGGTACCTACCATCTTATAGCATTTATCACCATCTTCAATTTCAAGAGTCACATTTATACCCGGTTTAAAAACGTGGCTAGTTTTTATATAAACGCCGCCGTCGGACAGGTCCACCAGATATCCCTTGTATTTTGGAGGATCAAGAGATGGGCCAAAGCTAACGAGACCAAATTCAACCGGTATTTCATAACTTACTCTCTTGCTTGTCCTTTTCTCTGCCATAGCTGAGCCTCACCCTTAATTTTTAGTTAGCAATTAAATAGGGATCCATTAAAAATTTTTAAAACAAAAAAGCCTGTATGCATTTTACCGGTTCAGGCCCTTTAAGATTTGTGCATTGTTCTTTTGTTCCCCGCTGCAAGGAAGCAGCCCCCGGCCCTGGAGGCATTCTATACCCTGAAATCACCCATTGCAACTGATTTTAGACATCAGGGAGAAAGGAACAGGCTTAAGCTGACTAGCCTTGCTTCCATCTTGTAATGATCTTTTCAGCCACCTCTTCCGGTGTCATAAGGTCTGTATCAATCTCGAAGTGTGCGGCATCTTTGTACTTAGGCGTGCGAACTTCAAGCACCTCGGCAATCTCTTCGGTAAAGGACTTTCCTTCAGTCAGGGCCGGGCGCTGACTGCACCCCTCTATCCTTTTAACTATCGTATTAACAGAGGCCTTAAGCCAAAACAATATGCCGCTTTTTTTCAGTGCCTCAATATTCTCAGGCCGCTCAATTATGCCGCCGCCGCAGTCTATTATTATATTGTCCTGTGATGCAAGGTCACGGGCCAGTTCACTTTCCCTGTCACGAAAGGCAGTCCAACCTTCTTTCTCCACGATCTCAGGGATAGAGCAAGCTGCCCGCCGGACTATCTCTGCATCCATTCCGACACAGGTCATGCCAAGCCTTTTGCCGAGGATTGACGAGACCTCACTCTTTCCCGTGCCACGATATCCTATAAGTACGATATTCATTTTTTAAGGTGCTCCATGACAACTCTGCGCATAACTTCTACAGGTGCATCCTTGCCTGTGAATTGCTCAAACTGCAGTGCCGCCTGGTTGATAAACATCTCCACGCCGGAGACAGTCTTCAGCCCCTTTGATGCGGCATCACGGAGCAGCTTTGTTTGAAGTGGCGTATAGACGACATCGAAGACTGCCTGCCCTGGCCTGAAAAGCTCAACAGGGACTACTGAGGCATCTACATTTGGATGCATGCCTACGGGGGTGCAGTTGATTATTATGTCCGCCCTTTCCATGGCCTCGGCAAGTGCTGCCTCTGTCATAAGTGCCGAAGATATTCGGGTGCTCGTCCCCGCATTGAGGTCTGATGCAAGGCCCTTCAAGGTGCTTTCGTTTAGATCGAGGAGGGTGATCTCCACTGCCTTTGTGTCGCGGGCCAATGTAAATGCTATGGCCCGTGCCGCACCACCTGCCCCCAGCATGAGGATGGTCTTGCCGTCCATTGCCAGCCCGGCATCTGTGAGGGCCTTAAGCGCACCCGGCCCGTCGGTGCCCATAGCAAGCAGTTTGTCGCCCTCATGTATCACCGTATTGATAGAACCTATAGAGCGGTCCACATCATTGATCTCATCGCAGTATTTCATGATTTCTATTTTGTGGGGAATAGTAACGGAAAGCCCGCGGAAGTTCTCCAGTGCCCGCATCCCGGCAAGGGCACCTTTGACATCCTCTACCCTGCATGCGAGGTAGACAAAATCCAGTCCAAGCTCCTGGAAGGCGGCGTTGTGTATAGCCGGTGAAAGGGAATGGGATATTGGGTTTCCTATAACGGCGCAGAATTTTGTACTTGCGCTGATTGGCGGCATAGTGCTCATAACTCCTCCTGAAGTTTTTTTTTAAGGTATAATATTGTACAGGCTGTATGTTTTGAAATCAAAAAAAACAGTATAGATAGGAATTCTTCTTTTCTTTGGCGGCTTCATGATGCCCGTTAGGGTGCAAAGAAAAGAAGCAAAAGAAAAGCCGCCCAAAAACTAGGCCCGTGGCTTCCCTCATTCCGCAGTTGCCGGAGGTGGTCAC
>JADFVX010000095.1 GCA_015222755.1 Pseudomonadota bacterium
ACAGGAATATAGGAAAGCTCTTCTTTCGGCACAACCTCTTCCCAATCAATCCGCAGAGCATTATCATTAACAATCTTAGCTGCCTTTTTCAACGGGAGCCTCGCAAAGTAATGCCCGAATTCATCAGACACTTTCATATTCATCTGGTGATCTAAGAGCCACATAGCAACTTCTGTAATTCGTGCTGGCCATTCATCAACTTCAATACCGTAAAACTGGTCTACGTCAATCCAGATAATATCGGCTACATTAAGGAAGCCCTGCCCTGTCTTGTTCAGTTCTCGCAGCACTTCAAGTTCCAGAAGGCGAAGCTCCCGGTAGGTTATTACAAGGAAGTTGCCACATCCACAGGCGGGGTCTAAAAACTTGAGACTTGCCAGCTTTTTATGGAACTCCTGAAGCTTCTTTGTGCTGCCCTTTAACTTTTCAAACTCTTCGTAAAGTTCATCAAGAAAAAGCGGTTTTATCAGCTTAAGGATATTCTTTTCGGAGGTATAATGCGCCCCCAGGTTGCGCCGTTCTTCTGAATCCATAACAGACTGAAAGAGAGAACCGAAAATAGCAGGGGATATCTGCCCCCAGTCAAGGGCGCTGCATTCAAGGAGTATCTCACGCATACTTGAATTGAAGGCGGCAATAGGCAGAGGCTCTTCAAAAAGCTTTCCATTAACATAGGGGAACTGATTTAGATGTTCATCAAGGGTTTTGAGGCGCTTACCTTTGGGAGTGTTGAGAACTTGAAAAAACTGTGCAAGTGCAGAGCCCAGATCACTGCCATCTTCCCTTGTTTTTATCTCAATGTATTCCTTAAAGATGTCTCTTTCAAAAATACTGGTATCATCTGCAAAGAGGCAAAAGAGGAGGCGCACAAGATAGACCTCCAAGACATGGCCTCCATAACCGCTTTCCTCAAGCCGGTCATGCAGCTTACCCATAAGTTCGGCAGCCTTGATATTTACAGGGTCTTCTTCCTTGTAGCTACGTTTTTCATATCCGGCGATAAAGCCAAATAGTTTGATGTTCTTATGGAGTTCTTTTAGTGAAAATTCATGGTGGGTTTTTTCATCGAGATCGTAGAGCCTGAACCTTGCAAAGTCGGATACAAGTATATATTTGGGTAGATCATACTCTTTTATCCCGGCGAAATAATCTAGGGCCTGTCCGTAGGCGCTGTCCAGGTCTTTCCCTAAGGACTTATGCTCGACAAGGATTTTCCCCTTCCAGAAGAGGTCGATAAAGCCCTGCTTGTTGCCAAGCTTCTTTACAGGTTCCTCAAAGGTGGCAACGCGACGGCGGGAGATACCAAAGACATTAAAAAAATCGTCCCAGAAAGACTTTGCCTCGGCATGTTCCCGGCTTTCGTCCTCCCATTCTTTGGAAAACCTGACAGCCCGGTCTTTTATTTCATTCCAGCTTAAGGACATATAGGTTTCAAGAGCCTGTTTTTAGTTTAATTGGAGAGGAAGGGGAGAGATATTTATTCCCTCATCTTTAGCAAGTCGGATACTATCACAAGCAAGCATCAAGGCAAACAGGAAATATGCCGGGCACATTGATCCTTCGATATGGCTCAGGAGGACACCGCCCCCTCACCCTGGCCCTCTCCCCCAAAGGGGCGAGGGGATACAAGATTGCAAAAGCTTATCAATCAGAAAACGACTCTATAATCCTTGAGATGAGAACGTCCGGCTGGTGGAATTTGAAAACGTGTATATTATACTATGGTAGTGAGATCAAGTTGGTGAAATCGGAGAAGCCTTAAATTATAAGTCCCCCTTATTCCCCCACCCCAAGAGTACTTCCTCGCTATAGCTCAGTGCGCTTTCATAAAGGAGGAGAATCTAAACTTTCAAGCAATCCCCTCAGTGCAGCCTCAAATCGCCCGATATCGGCATCGGATAATTTAGCAGGGCCTTTTGTCCGCTTCCCACCCCTTCTGGCCCTTTTAGATTCGTGGCGACTGGCCAGTTTAAAATCTATGGTTTCTTTGCTGTATATATTTCCTCTGGGGCCAATGACATTAACAAGCTTGCCCAGCAGCACTGCAGCCAGCCCTGTATCGCCTGTCAAGACTATATCGCCTTCAATTGCTGCTGTGATTATAGCAAAGTCAGCTTCATCTCTCCCCTCGTCCACCCTAAGAGTCTCAACTCCTTCCCGCCCTTCAAAGCGGCCCAGGTTTTGGGAATAATTGCCAAAAATCAATGTAGACATGCCGTACTCTGCTGCAAGAGAAAGGACAAGATCCGTATGGGGAAAACCATCGGCATCTATAAAAATACGTGGAGATTGCATCAATATCCCAAACTGGCCCTTAGCCTTTCAAGGTACTTTTTTGCAGCCTCACTATCATCAGGCACAGGAGACCATGAAGCAAAGCCTTTATCACTTATGGCCGCATAGGGCCCGTCTTTGACCTCAAGAAAGACCGTAGCCTTATCCAGCGAGAATATGGAGTGCCAAACACCTGGCGGTATCTCCACAGCAAGCGTATTACCTCCCGCCTCCATAAGATAGTGTTCAACTACATTTCCTTCATTATCAAATATGACTACAACACCACGCCCCTTGAGTACTATAAACATCTCAGTCTTGTCGGGATTTTTGTGCCTGTGGGGCCTTATATAACTTTCGGGCTCTATGGCATTAAGCATCCTCTGCACAGGGTCGGAAAGTTCATGGTAATTATAGTTCATCCTCAGTCTTGGCGAAGCGAGGGCCTTTGATGCAGTTTCCGCCATCACCTTCTCATCTATAAGCTTTATCATGCCAACCTCCTTAAAAGCTTAATATTAGTCATATAATATGCTGTGGTCAAGCATATCTAGGCCCTTCTTCAAAAGGGCCACAACACTACATGTTGTGTGCAACAAAAAACATGCCGCCACCTGTTGTATATTTTTCTTTACAATAGATTTTCCCTTTGATATTCTTCCCAACAAAATCACAGGTAGTTCAAGCAAGCTGAATATATGAAGATCAAAAAGATAGATATACAGGGATTTAAGTCTTTTGTCGACAGGGTTGAGATGAAATTCCCTCCCGGTATCATAACCGTAGTGGGCCCTAACGGCTGCGGCAAGAGCAACGTCGTCGATGCACTCCGCTGGGCCATGGGCGAGCAGAGCGCAAAACACCTGCGGGGCAAGCTGATGGAGGACATCATCTTCAACGGCAGTGAAACGAGAAAACCCGTAGGCATGGCGGAAGTATCCATTACATTCGACAATGCAGGCGGAAATGCACCGGCGGCTTTTGCAGATTACAGCGAGATAACCGTTTCCCGCCGCCTCTTCCGCTCAGGAGAAAGTGAATATCAGATAAACAAGACCCCTTGCCGCCTCAAGGACATTACAGAGCTGTTCATGGATACAGGCGTGGGCACAAAGGCCTACTCTATCGTTGAACAGGGCAAAATAGGCGCAATCGTCACGATGAAGGCAGAAGATAGGCGCGGCCTTATAGAAGAGGCAGCAGGTATCACCAAGTACAAATCAAAAAAGACGGCGGCCCTTAGAAAGGTTGAGGCAACGCAGCAAAACCTCCTCCGCGTTAAAGATGTCATACGCGAAGTAAGACGGCAGATCAACTCCCTTGAGCGCCAGGCAAAAAAAGCTGAAAGGTACAAGGCCCTTCGCGATGAGATAAGGGGATTGGAACTCTCTCTCTCAGCTCTGGAATATGGAACACTGAGCAAGTCATTGGCAGAGGGAAAAGCTAACCTTAAAACTTCCATAGACAAGGAGACAGAGGTATCAGCCAAAATTGCTTCTAACGACAAAACACTTGAAGAACACCGCCTTGACTGCCTAAAAGCGGAAGAGTCGTTAAGAGAAGAGCAGGAAAGGGCACACAGCACCTCTAAGCAGATCGTCGAATTTGAGCAGAAAATAGCCTTCAGCGAAAGAGAACTGGAACGCCTTGAGGGTGAAGAAAAACGATACACCGAAGAAGTAGTGCGCCTGAAAGAGAGACTGCGGGAACTGGACGCAAAGCTTGGCAAACTAAAGGAAGAACTGGGTTTGCTTTCCACAAAAGAGAAGAATGAAGCTGCCAACATAGAAAAGGCGGACAAAGAATTCCGGCAGCAAAGTGAAGTATTTACCAGCAATGAAAGGGCTTTGGAAAAACTGAAAAGTGAAGTCGTCCATATTGTGACAATGAAGTCCAACCTTAACAACTCCATAAACCACCTCAGAGAGAGGATAGAAGACCTCAAAAAGCGGCTTTCCAGAAAGGCAGAGGAAAGAGTTCAGGCTAGTGAGGCCCTTGCAAATGCACAGACAAGAGCAAAAGATTTTGATGAGAGACTTAACGCCCTGTACAGCGACAAATCGACACTTGACGGTTCCAAATCGTCGGAGATTAAAAAACTTAGCTCCATGCGTGAAGTTGGAGAAGAAAAGGACAAGGCAATTACCAACTTGCAGGAACAGGTCCACCGCTCAGGATCCAAGCTGCACTCACTTAAGGAACTGAAAAACAGCTATGAAGGCGTAGAGGCAGGTGTACAGTCTGTGATGC
>JADFVX010000014.1 GCA_015222755.1 Pseudomonadota bacterium
CTGCTGTGTCAACTTAAAAAAGAAGATAATCTTCTTTTTCCTCAAATATCCAAAGGGGCATCAATCAGCAAAACTTTTCAAGACCTGCTGGTCAAGGGTGTAGCCACACTTACTGAAAAAAGCAAAGGTAACAATGAAGAGATTAGCATAATTTTTAAAAAATTCAAGTGCCCCGCCACAAACTGCTGGAAATAAACCCGCCACGGATTCAATCTTTCTCAAGAGACTTAAGATGGTCATCCCACTCTACCGGAAGGAGATGCTTCTTTTTATTATTGCAGTCCTTGCAACAGGGGACGACATTCCCCTTTTTTGACTTTCCACCACGAATTACCGGGACGACATGGTCCATGGTAAGCTCCGATGGATGGACCTTCCCCTTGCAGTAATAACAGAACCCCTTCCCCTTCTGGTTTTTCCACCACTGCGAGGATCGAAGTTCTCTCGCCTTGCGGCGCTCCTGCGCTATTACCTCATCTGTTACTTCTGATATGAATGACACGCCAACACTCCACAGGGAATCATAAAAAAAGGCAGGCTAAGAGCCTGCCTCATCTTTTTAAGTTGTTTCCTTCTTTGGGAGGTTCAATGCCAGGTTAAGCTCTGTTAACTGTTCCGGCTCAACCGTGGAAGGAGCCTCCGTCATCAGACAGGATGCCTTCTGGGTCTTAGGGAAGGTTATCACATCTCGTATACTGTCTGCCCCGCTCATAATCATAACAATCCTGTCCAGGCCCAGCGCCAGTCCACCATGAGGCGGAGCGCCGTACTGAAGGGCATCGAGAAGGAAGCCGAATTTGGAACTCGCCTCCTCTTCTGATATATGGAGCAGCTCAAAGATCTTTTGCTGCAGTTCCTGCTGATGGATACGGATGCTGCCCCCACCTATCTCGCTGCCGTTTAGCACAAGGTCGTAGGCCTTTGACCGAGCCTTGCCCGGCTCACTGTCAAGCAGGTGCATATCTTCGTCCAGTGGGGCCGTAAATGGATGATGTATCGCCACATGCCTTTTTGCCTGACCGTCAAATTCCAGAAGAGGAAAGTCCGTTACCCATAAAAAGCTGTAAGTCCCTTTATCTACGAGACCAAGGCGGCGTGCAAGCTCATTTCTGAGCATTCCAAGACTTTCGTTAACCACAGCAGGCTTGTCTGCACCAAAAAGTAGAAGGTCGCCCACCTCAGCACCTGTCTTTTCAGCTATCTGCCCTATCTCGTCATCGTTAAAAAACTTTACAATAGGGGACTGCCACTCAGACTCCGTCACTTTTATCCACGCCATACCCTTTGCACCGTAATTACCTACGTAAGAGGTAAGGTCGTCGAGATCTTTTCTTGAGAAAGTAGCACCACCTTTAACGTTTATCGCCTTGACAAGACCCCCTTTGGATGCAACATCTGCAAAGACCTTAAAACCGCAGCCCTTCATCATACCGCTGAGATCGATATGTTCCAGGCCAAAACGAATATCAGGCTTATCAAGACCAAAACGCCTCTCTGCTTCCTCATAGGTCATAACAGGAAAAGACTCTTTAAAATCAACATCCAGGACTTCCCTGAAAATGTGCTTCATCATAGCTTCCGTAAGAGACATAACATCTTCCCTGTCAACAAAGGAAAGTTCCATATCTATCTGGGTAAACTCTGGCTGCCTGTCGGAGCGCAGGTCTTCATCACGGAAACACTTGACGATCTGGTAGTAGCGGTCAAAACCTGAGACCATAAGCATCTGCTTAAAAAGCTGAGGTGATTGAGGCAGGGCGTAGAAAGCGCCGGGATTTACACGGCTGGGGACAAGGTAGTCTCTTGCTCCTTCAGGTGTACTTTTGGTCAACATGGGAGTCTCCAGATCAAGAAAGCCCTGTCCGTTGAGAAATGCTCTGACTGCTGTAGATACTCTGTGACGCATGACAAAACCTTTTGCAACAGAAGGCCGCCTTAGATCGAGATAGCGGTACTTCAGGCGCAGGTTTTCAGCTATATCTATACCATCTTCAATCATAAAGGGAGGGGTTTTCGCCTCGTTCAGTATCTTGAGTTCACTGACAAGTATCTCTATTGCGCCTGTAGGGAGGTTCGGATTTACCGTACCTTCAAGGCGGTTTACTACCTGCCCTTTGACAGCAAGAACATACTCACTCCTTATGCCGTGCGCTTTTTCGTGGACCTCGCTGTTTTCCTCAGGATTAAAGACGACCTGCGTAATCCCCTCTCTGTCCCTCAGGTCGATAAATATTACACCACCGTGGTCCCTTCTACGCTGGACCCAGCCGGTAAGTATAACCTCTTTTTCGATGTCCTCTACCCTGAGTTGGGCACAGTTATGTGTTCTTTTCAGACTTCCAAGACTCTCAGCCAAACTTCGTTCCTCCAATCATTAATAAGGGGGTTCTTAAAAAGAAAAGACCCGTACAATATCGTTATATGAGACTACCAGCATAAGCGTTATCAGGATTGCAAAACCGATCTGCTGTGCTATCTCACGCGCCTTAATACTAACAGGTTTCCTCAGAGCTAATTCGGCAAGGAGGAAAAACACATGTCCGCCATCAAGCACCGGGATAGGCAGCAGGTTCAGGATGCCGAGCTGAAGGCTTATAAAGGCCATAAGTGACAGCAGCTCGGAAAGGCCGGCCTGCGCTGCGGCGCCTGTTGCCTGAGCAATCATAATCGGGCCGCCCAGGCTCTTAACGGAAAGATCCAGGGTGACCAGTTTTTTAAGTATTCCAACTGTAAGCACGGTAAGGTCTACGGCCCGTTTCATGCCCTCTTTTATCGCCTCCACAAAACCGAATTTCTTAAGCACCATCGCTTCACTATAGGAAACGCCTATAATGTAGTTGCCGCTGGCCTCATCCTTTTCCGGGGTCACTGTAAGCTGAATCTCATCTCTGCCACGGTCAATGACCAGATGAACCGGCTTCCCTTCACTCGCTTTGATCCGGCTGGACATGCCTATCCAGTGATCTACAGACTCTCCACTCACACTCTTTATCCTGTCACCCGCCATAAGTCCTGCCTCAGCGGCAGGAGAACCAGACCTGATACCGCCGATCACAGGGGCCATGTGGTGTACAAGGCCGGCGTAGCCGCCTCCGTTACCTTCCATCAATCTCGGAGTGAGATATATGTCTAACAGACGTCCTTCACGTTCCACCTGGAGGCTCAAGCGCCTGCCGGGATTTGAAGCGAAGGCAGTCACCGCTTTCTCCCAGTTTTCAACATCATCGCCATCTATCCGGTGCACCACATCACCCGCTTTGAAACCGGACTCTTCAGCCGGAGAGTCAGACATTACCCAGCCTACACTCACTTTCTTTTCAATATATGCCGGTAGATTTACACCCATCATAAATACAAGTGGCAGCAGCACAAACGTGAGCAAGAGGTTCATAAGGGGTCCTGCTATGATAATAGCCATTCTGTGTGATACAGGCCGGGAAGCAAACTCACGGGGGTCATTGACCACCTCTTCACCAGGATCTTCACCCATGAGTTTGACATAGCCACCCAGGGGAATGGCTGAGATCATATATTCCGTCTCCCCCTTCGTAAATGCAAACAGCCGCGGGCCAAAACCTATGGAAAACTTCTCCACCTTTACATCGAGTTTCTTGGCAACCAGAAAGTGGCCAAGTTCATGGATAAGAACCAAAAATCCAAGAACAATAATGAATGAAATAAGTGTTGTCATTTATACTCTACCTTTTCAGTTAAACTTTCCATTTCTTTCCTTGCGGCGTGACGTCCCCATAAATCAGCCTTTAGCACATCCGCAATAGATGAGGGTTCAGTGGCACTGTAGTTGTCAAGGACTGCTTCCATAACCGTCGCCATCGAGCAAAAACCTATCTTTTCATCCAGAAAGGCATTGACAGCTACTTCATTGGCCGCACTTAGTACCGCCGGTGCAGCCCCACCCATTTCTATCGCCCTGTAGCAAAGACCAAGAGATGGAAATGCCTCCCTGTCAGGAGATTCAAATGTAAGAGTGCTAACTGAGGCAAGGTCGAGAAAAGGCAGGCCAGTCTCTATCCTGTCCGGGTATGAAAGCGCGTACGCAATGGCACCTTTCATATCGGGCACTCCCATCTGTGACACAACAGAACTATCTATATACTCCACCATAGAATGAACAATGCTCTGAGGGTGAACGACCACATCTATCCTGTCTCCCGGCATATCAAAGAGCCATCTTGCCTCTATTACCTCAAGACCTTTGTTCATCAGCGTCGCTGAATCTATTGTGATCTTACTTCCCATAGACCAGGTAGGGTGATTGAGTGCGTCCTGGACCCTTACCGAACTCAGCTGCGCTTTGGACTTTCCCCTGAAAGGTCCGCCTGACGCGGTCAGGATAAGTCTTTTTACATCTTTACTGTTATGCCCAGCAAGGGACTGGAATATAGCACTATGTTCACTATCTACCGGCAATAGCCTAACACCACGTCTTCGCACCTCATCCATAACGATCTGACCTGCAGCGACAAGGGTCTCCTTATTGGCAAGGGCTATATCTCTCCCAGCCTGAATAGCGGCAAAGGTCGGGACGAGGCCAGCTGAACCTACAATGGCAGATACGACCATATCGGCACCATTTACGGTAGCTACCTCAAGAAGGCCTTCAGTACCCCAGACAACATCAGTCCCTTTAAGCTCGGCATCACTTCTCAGTTGCGCAGCCTTCTCCTCATCAGCTACAGCCACAATCTTCGGCCTGTGTCTCAGGATCTGAGCTTTGAGTGTATCAACGTTTCCCCATCCTGTAAGCCCAACTACCTCAAAGCGCTCCGGGTGGCGGTCCAGTACATCCAGCGAACTTACACCGATGGAACCTGTGGAGCCGAGTATTACTATTCCCTTTTTAAACACTCCAGCCCTAGCCCCCATACCTTGCAGCTACAAAATAATAAAGGAATGGTGCCGTAAATAGTATGCTGTCCACCCTGTCAAGGATACCACCATGCCCAGGGATCAGACTGCCAGAGTCTTTTACAGAGGAGGAGCGTTTCAACATCGATTCAACGAGGTCGCCCAGAGGGCCCAATATTCCTATAGATATAGCAATTATAAAGCTATCCATTAAGGAAAGCTGATGCAGGAAAAATATCTTTGCAAGAAGCACTGCTGCAATACTACCAGCAAGTCCGCCGACAAAACCTTCTACACTTTTTTTGGGACTGATCTTGGGATATAGCTTCCTTTTACCGATAGACATGCCCGTAAAATAAGCAGCGGTATCATTACTCCAAACAATGAGAAAAAGAAGCAGCAGCCACAGGCTCCCCTGCTCGAGATTCCTCAGAAACAACAGATAGGAAAGAAGCAGGACTACATAAAACATAGCAAGAGACAAAAAACCTATTTCTTCACTGACGTGACGCAGGTCATCCGCTTTTCTAAGCCTGAGAAGAAAGGCGGTCACCAGGCCGGCTGACAATACCGACAAAACCCCATTGGGAGCACCGAGATGGGCAAAGAAAAGTATAAATACAGCCCAGATACAGGCAAAGACCTTCATGTCGGCAGATATTGGCTCATCACGGAATGAAAAGAATTCCTGCAGACCGATAAGTGCGGCAAGAGCCACTAGGAGAAAAAATAAAAATGGACTTCCACTAATTAGAATCCACATAAAAAAAGGTATAAACAGTAAGGCAGAGAGAATTCTCTTTTGCAGGGAGCTCAACAAAGCTTCACCTTTTTCTCAACCAGTTGATCACTGGTCTTGCCAAAACGCCTTTCGCGTGATTGAAAATCAGAAATAGCGGCAATAAGGTCATCACGACCAAAGTCAGGCCAGAGAGTCTCGGTAAAGTAGAGCTCCGTATAGGCAAGCTGCCATAAAAGAAAATTGCTTATACGCATCTCACCACTGGTACGTATCAGAAGATCAGGGTCTGGAACGTCCGATGTCAGCAGATTAGAGGCAAAGCTATCCTCATCAATGTCCTCGAGGCTGAGACTACCCGCTTGCACCTTCTCTGCAAGAGACCTGGCGGCAGAAACTATCTCTCCCCGGCCGCCATAGCTCAGGGCAAGGCTTAAGACCATATCGCTATTCTTTGAGGTCTTATCAAGACTGTCCTGCAATACAGCGCGTTCTTTGGGGGGAATCTTTTCTATATTCCCAACGGCTCTCAAACGTATACCTTTGTCCATCATCAAGGGGAGCTCAGACTTCAAATACTTGCCGAGAAGTAACATGAGGGCCTTTACCTCCTCGGGAGGTCTCTTCCAGTTTTCCGAGGAGAAGGCAAAGAGGGTAAGGTAAGAGACACCGGCTTCTCTGGCTGCAAGGACAACATCTTTTACTGCATCCATGCCTTTACGGTGTCCATTGATACGGTTCATGAGGCGTTTTTTTGCCCACCTCCCGTTGCCATCCATAATAATAGCAATATGCTGAGGGATAGTTTCCCTGCTTAGTTCGCTCATATGTTTACTTTTAAACCCAGGAGAAGGGGTACTAGTCATAAAAAAACCAAAGGAGGGTTTTATATCTCCATAATGTCCACTTCTTTAGTCTTTATTGTGGAATCGATCTTGGCGATATATTCATCGGTGATCTTCTGTACTTCGTCATTTGCACGCTTATGCTCATCTTCGGATATCTCTTTTTCCTTCTCCAACTCTTTCAGCATGTCGTTTGCATCCCGACGTGCATTTCGAATGGATACCCTTGAATCTTCGGCGATTTTTTTACCAAGCTTGACCATTTCACGCCGTCTGTCTTCAGTCATCATCGGGATAGAGAGGCGTATCAGTTTGCCATCGTTATTAGGATTAAGACCCAGATCAGACTGAAGTATGGCCTTTTCAATAGCACCTATGGCAGTCACATCCCAGGGTTGAATAGTTATCATCCTGCTCTCCGGAACGGCAAGGGTGGCCATCTGGATAAGCGGAGTCATTGTGCCGAAGTAATCAACAGAAATGCCATCGAGCATACCCGTTGAGGCCCTGCCTGTACGTACCTTGGAGAGTTCACGGCGGAGGGACTCTATCCCCTTATCCATTTTTTGCTTCATTTCACTTTTTACATCATTTACCATGACTAACCTCTGACAATTGTTCCAACAGCTTCACCTGTCACAACACGTTTGATATTCCCCTTGTCACTCAAGTTGAAAACAGCAATGGGCAACTGGTTGTCCATACATAGAGATATGGCTGTCGAGTCCATTACCTTGAGATTTTTCTTCAAGACATCGATATAAGTCAAGTGGTCAAACTTAAGGGCATCCTTGACAAGCATAGGATCGGCATCATAGATACCATCAACCTTCGTCGCCTTAAGTATGATTTCAGCCCCCATCTCCATCGCCCTGAGCGCTGCGGCGGTATCGGTTGTAAAGTAGGGATTTCCTGTTCCTGCACCAAAGATCACAACACGCCCCTTCTCCAGATGCCTTGTAGCCTTGCGCCTTATATACGGCTCGGCAACTTCCTGCATATCTATTGCAGACTGCACACGCGTGTGGACGCCATGTTTTTCCAGTGCATCCTGAAGGGCAAGGGCATTTATCACTGTAGCCAGCATTCCCATATAGTCCGCAGAGGCACGATCCATGCCCTTTGAACTTGCCGCAACCCCCCTGAAGATATTGCCGCCACCTATCACTATGGCAATCTCTACACCGAGGTCTTTTACTTCTTTAACTTCTTCTGCAATAAAATTGATAATATCGGGACTGATACCGTATTCGCCATCACCGACGAGGGCTTCGCCGCTCAGCTTTAAAAGTATCTTCTTATAGACAGGCCCCGGCATGTATATCAGTTACCCAGTTGAGCAGCGACCTCTTCGGCGAGGTTACTTTCCTTCCTTTCAAGCCCTTCACCTACGTGGAACCTGGCAAAACGGCGTATGCTTATCTTTTCACCTATCTTGGCAACTGCCTCGCTTACAACCATCTCAATAGTCTTGTCAGGATCTTTAACGAAGGGCTGCTCCATAAGCGTTATCTCGGAGCAAAATTTATCTACCCTGCCCTGAACGATCTTATCAACTATGTTTTCAGGCTTCCCCGTCTCAAGGGCCTGTGCACGGAACATCTCGCGCTCCTTTTCAATAAGTTCAGCCGATATCTCATCACGACGCACATTGAGCGGGTTTGCTGCGGCAATGTGCATTGCGATATCTTTAATAAGGTTCTGGAAATCTTCATTTTTTGCCACAAAGTCTGTCTCGCAGTTAACTTCAACGAGAACACCGATCTTGCCGCCTGCATGAAGATATGAGCCTACAAGCCCTTCCGTTGCAGTCCTGCCGGCCTTTTTAGAAGCAGCAGACAAGCCTTTTTGCCTGAGGAAGTCAACAGCTTTATCGATATCCCCTTCAGTCTCCTTAAGCGCCTTCTTGCAGTCCATGATACCTGCACCGGTTTTTTCTCTCAAATCTCTAACTGATGATGCACTGATCTCCATTAAAAAGCCTCCAAATAAATCTTACTCTGACGCCTCAATGGGCGCAGCTTCTTCTTTTTTAATAACAACTACTTCCGGCTTGCTCTTCTTTTCAGCAGCTTTCTCCGGTTTTGCAGCTTCTACTACCGGTGCCTCTTCAGCTACAGGTGCTTCCTCAGCTTTTTCATCGGAGGCTTTGATAAGCTCTTCCTCGTAAGTCCCTTTACCATCAATACAGGCATCAGCTACTTTTGTACAAAAAAGTTTGATGGCCCTGATAGCATCATCATTGCCGGGGATAATATAGTCGATAAGGTCAGGATCACAGTTAGTATCGACAATTGCGGCAATTGGGATGCCAAGTTTTTTAGCCTCTGTGACTGCAATAGACTCTTTTTTAGGATCAACAACAAAGAGCAGGCCCGGAAGTTTCTCCATATTCTTTATACCGCCAAGAACCCTATCCAGCTTTATTCTTTCCTTTTCAAGCTTTACGGTCTCTTTCTTGACAAGGAGGTCAAAGGTACCGTCCTCTTTCATCTTCTCAATCTCATGAAGACGTTTAATACTCTTCTTTACCGTTGCAAAATTAGTCAGCATGCCGCCAAGCCAGCGGTGGTTGACGTAATGCATACCAGCCCTTTCCGCTTCATCCCTGATAGAGTCCGCGCCCTGTTTTTTTGTACCTACGAAAAGAACAGACTTGCCTGATGCGGCTTCATCCTTAATCTTATTCATTACATTGTTGAACATCTTTACAGTCTTCTGCAGGTCGATGATATATATACCGTTCCTCGCGCAAAAGATATAGGGCTTCATTTTGGGGTTCCAGCGGTTAGTCTGGTGGCCGAAGTGCACCCCTGTTTCCAAAAGTTCTTTCATTGTTACCGGTGTCATGATCTTTCCTCCTGTTTTTGGTTTTTCCCTCCGCCCTGTTTTTACGCCAGATACGACCTTTAAAAAAAGGACCGCGCACCCGACTGGCAAGGCGTGTGTTTTATGTTACAAAAGCGCTTGAATATAGCATATAGAGGCCTGACTTGCAAGCCCTTTTAAGGACCGGATTATTTTTACAGATCGTATAAGAGTGAGAGAATCAACTTCTATATTCGGCATTGATCCGAATGTAGTCATGGGTGAGATCACAAGTCCAGACAGTGGCATCACAGGCCCCTAGATTTATAGCGATAGTAAGCGTTATTTCTTTGGCCTTCATACACTTGGTGGCCATGGCTTCAGCCTCTTTACCAATGAAAAGTCCATTTTCAACAAGTGGAATATCATCAAAGGCTATGCCCAGCCTTGACTCGTCAAGGATTATCCCGGCTCCTCCAACAGCAGCAGCTATTCTCCCCCAATTGGCATCTTCACCATAAAAAGCAGTTTTTACAAGAGGTGAGTTGGCCACCTTGCAGGCCGCTTTTTTTGCCTCTTCTGCCGTTTCTGCGCCTGTGACCCTTATCTCGATCAGCTTGGTTGCGCCTTCACCATCTCTTACTATCATCCTGGCAAGTTCGATCATCACCTCTTTCATGGTAGATAGAAGTGGTTCAAAAGCTGCTGTTCCTACCTTAACATCTACTCCGCTTTTACCGGAGGCAAGGGCAATAACGGTATCATTGGTGCTCATATCGCCATCAACGGTGATGCAGTTAAAACTGACATTGGTCGCCACCTCCAGCGTATGCTGAAGTGTATCTGCATCAATATTTGCATCTGTCATAACATATGCAAGCATAGTCGCCATATCAGGAGAGATCATGCCTGCACCCTTGGCCAGACCTGTGACTGTCACCTCTTTCCCTTCTATCCTTACAGAGCGGCTGCATGTCTTTGAGAAAAGGTCAGTGGTCATAATGGCCTCTGCCGCATCGCTCAGGGCATCCTCGTCGAGGGCTTCAACCAAGGGACCAAGGCGGCCCAGCATTTTATCCATAGGTAGTTGCTCGCCAATTACACCTGTTGATGACACAAGCACCTCTTCTTCGGCAATGTCCAGCTTTTCGGCAAGGGCCTTAGCCGTTGCCAGCGCATTTTCATAGCCTTCCTCTCCGGTGCAGGCATTCGCATTACCACTGTTGATGATAATTGCACGGGCCTTTCCGTCCTTCAGGCGCTCCCTGTCCAGAACAACAGGAGCCGCTTTAACAGCACAGGTAGTAAAAACCCCCGCAGCAACAAGTTCACTGTCTGAACAAATCAGGGCAAGGTCCTTCTTTCCGTTTTTCTTGATACCCGCCGCTATTCCGGCGTATTTAAATCCTTTCGCTTCCATAGATAAACTCCTCAAATTAACTCGCTGGAATTATAGCAAATAAATAGAAAAAGGAAAGGGCAAAGGCTTTTAGACGGGACAACAGGATTGACTGGATTAAGAATTTGAATAAAAAACCTGAACATCCTGTTAATCCTGTCAAAAAAAATTAGGTATAAAGCTCCACTTTCTAAACGATAGTGAAGATTAGTGGAACTTATACCTGTGTAAAACTCTACTTTCTAAGCAAAGGTGAAGATTATGAGTTCAAAGTAAAAATGATTGGTTCAAGTTGTAAACTTGAACCAGCAGAAGATTAGGTGTAAAGCTCCACTTTCTTAACACATAGTGAAGATTAGTGGAACTTATACCTGTATAAAGCTCCACTTTCTAAACGATAGTGAAGATATCACCTTGAAGCCAGGCATTTTTCCTTTTAAATTGCCTCACTCAAAAATATGGCAGATTGAATTATGAAATACCTTTTGCTAAACTTCAAAAAGTTACAAAATTATTAAGCCAGTACATTTCAGGACTTTACTTACAAGGCGATCACCTATATATATACAAGTCCAAACATGACTCACTATGGCCCTAAAAATATGCTGACAAAAAAACCGAAGGAAGAAGACACTAAACGGAAGAGCTCCGGTGAGAAAAAGCTTTTTGCTTCGAAAAAAGACAGGGCCCTTCTAGTTACAAAGATGGGGGGGAGCAACTACGGCGTCTGGAAGGATGACTTCAAGAGCATGCAGGAAGGCAGGCACATATCCACCTTACCCCTTACCCCTCCTCATTTTGCAGGCATAACCGACGTAGAGGGTCGAACCGTTTCTCTATTTGATCTCGCTGTTTTAGTTGGGCTTCCTCCAATGCACTCATACGAAAAAAACAGCCTTTTCCTAATGTCCGACAGAAAGTTTCCCATTGCATTTGTAACGGAAGAGGTCTGCGCGGAGCTTGATGTGCCTTCCGGAGATATCATGCCAATGCCTGCCTGCCTGCAGAGCCTGACAATTGATTCATGTGTTGTTAAAGGCGATGAGATTATCCCTGTTATCAATCTCTCCAGCCTCAGCAAGGAGCTTTCCAATCAGCGCTGGAAGCCGGTGGAGCAGACGCTGAAACCGTCTGATATCCCCGAAAAAAATGGATCAGGTATAGCGGCGAGACTCTTCTCCATTGGCAACGAGACATTTGCCGCTGCCGGCATTGATGCAAAAAAGGGCCTTATGGAAGTGAGCAGTATTTGTCCCCTTCCCTTCACGCCTGACTTCGTAATGGGCATCACGCTTCTCGACAGTACCGTAGTCACTGTAATAGATACCCTCTCCATACTTGGGCTAAAAGAGAGCGGCAATGAAATCAAGGTGCTTTTGTCTGAAATCAGGGGTGACAGCTTCGGTTTTGTCGTAGATTCGGACGAAGGGCCTGCAGGCGAGGCTATAAAGACCCTCTCCCTTCCTCCTATAGCCGAAAGGGAGTGGATAAAGGATGTCCTTGTAAAGGGTGGGAACCTAATACCGCTTATAAGGCTGCCCGAGCTCCTTTTCTCACAGCATGACGAGCTTGACAAAGAGGTACTTGAAAAGAAGTACGCTCTAGAGGACCTTGTCGAGACTGAATTCGGCAAGGCAACAATAGATATATCCCAGATTAAACTTGCAGGGCACTTACATGCACTTCCAGGTATGGAAGTAAAGGACACCCTCCCCTACCGTCCCTGTAGAAGACTGCCCCATCTTCCGTCCATTATTCAGGGCATTGTGGAGCATAACGGCAAGCTACTGCCACTGCTCGATATGGGAGCATGTTTCGGAGGGTATTCCAAGCCCACAGACAAGTGGAAGATGATCCTTATGGAAAACGGGGATTTTTCAGCTCTTATCCTGACAGAATCTACCCCTAAAGAAAAAAGCCTGCCGCCCGATATTTGCTGGGCAATGCCTATAGCTATGGATCACAAGTTTATTTATGGATGTTATCCCGACAGTGAAAACAGGGATATAAGGCTACTCATAAATGTCTTTGAACTGGCAGTATTCTTCGACGAGAAAACGGTCAAGGATGTATTTGCCTTCACACTTGAGTCTGTTAAGCAGCTAGAAGCAGAGCAGATAGAGGATGAAAGATTAGAAGCAGAAAGATTAGAAGCAGAAAGATTAGAAGCAGAAAGATTAGAAGCAGAAAGGTTAGGAGCCGAGAA
>JADFVX010000096.1 GCA_015222755.1 Pseudomonadota bacterium
GGTAAATTTTATAGAGGCCGACCTTAAAACCTTTCCCCTCTCTGTAGAGTGCTACGATCTGATCATCAACTTTAACTACCTTGAAAGGGCACTTGCGCCTAAGATGGTATCAGCACTGAAACCGGGAGGGGGGCTTCTTTTTGAGACCTTCACAGTAGACCAGAGGCAATTTGGCCCGCCCGGAAACGATGCCTACCTTCTCCGAAAGGGAGAGCTTAAAGAAATTTTCAAAGATTTGGAAGCTCTTAGCTTCTGGGAAGGAGTGGTCACGGAAAGGGAGAAGAAAAAGGCTGTCGCCCGGCTGCTGGCAATCAAGAGGGTTAAGGGCTAAGCTTCAGCAGTCTCCCATTTGCTGACTGCCCAGTCAAACCTCTCTCTCGGAAGAAAGTTTCCCTTGTATGTCATCCTGCCGCATCCTGCCACATAATAGCCAAGGTAGTAGTATTTGAGGCCCAACTTTTTTGCATGCTCTATCTCCTTGAGGACACTGAATGTCCCAAGGCCAAGACTTGAGTAGTCCGTATCGTATACAAAATATACACTGCTCAGACAGTTGTTCCCCATATCCAGGAATCCGACTGCAAGCAACTCTCCTTCCAGGTAGTATTCCGACTGGATCGAAGGGCAGGAAGGGGTGTAGAAGGTATGGATAAAGTCTTCCAGTGAGGTCTCATCACCGAACCTTTCACGGGAGTGTTTCCGGTAGATCTCATAGACACGGCTGTTAAACTCTGGAGAGACAAAACGGACCTCCATATTACTATTTTTCCTGAGATTGCGGCGCTGACTCTTTGAGGGACTGAAGGTATCTGCCGGGATACGGATAGGAATGCACTCCCTGCACTCAGGGCAGGCAGGTCGGAAATAGTAGACTCCGAATTTTCTCCACCCTTCGGCAAGAAGCCGGGCGATTTCCTCTCCCGTCAACCGGTGGGCAAAGAAGTACTCGAACTGTTTATTCTTATCCGTCAGGTATGGGCAGACCGACTGCTGATCAAGTTCTGGTTCTTTCAGTAGGATCATGGAGGATATTAGATCTTTTTACCCAGCAGCCTGAACATATTTCTCTTGTAGAACTCCACCCCCGGCTGGTCGAAGGGATTGACGCCCAGAAGGTAGCCGGAGAGGGCCACGGAATATTCGAAAAAGTAGAAAAGCTCTCCCAGTGTCCGGGCAGACCTGTTTTTCAGTGATATTGTCATGTTTGGGACACCACCGTCCCTGTGTGCCTCAGCAGTGCCCTGATATGCCTTTTCATTTACGTAGTCCAGTGTTTTACCGGCTATATAATTGAGGGCGTCTCCATCGTCTTCAAATTCGGGGACTGCCAGCTGCCTGTTGGAGCGTTCTACGGTTAGAAAGGTCTCAAAGATATTTCGCTGTCCCTCCTGTATCCACTGTCCCATTGAGTGCAGATCTGTGGTTAAATCAACAGATGCAGGGAAAATGCCCTGTCCTCCCTTGCCTTCACTTTCCCCCGCCAGCTGTTTCCACCACTCTGCTACATAGTGGAGTGAAGGATGGAAGCTCGATAGTATTTCTATCTGCTTTCCCTTTTCATAAAGTAGCTTGCGCGTGGCAGCATAGAGACAGGCAGGGTTTTCTTCAATATCATTTGTTTTACTTATACCTTCAAATGTTCTGGCACCCAGAATCATTTCGCTTATATCTATTCCAGCAACAGCTATGGGCAGCAGGCCGACGGGGGTCAGTACAGAGTACCTGCCGCCCACATCATCTGGTATGACAAAGCTCTTATAGCCTTCCTCATCAGCGACCTGTTTCAGGGCGCCCTTTGCCCTGTCAGTGGTGACTACTATCCTGTCTTTTGCCCCTTTTTTGCCATAGCGCTTTTCCATCATGGATTTTAAGATGCGGAAGGCTATGGCAGGCTCGGTAGTTGTTCCTGACTTTGATATTATATTGAGGCAAACCTGCCGGTCTTCCATTATGTCCAGAAGATCTGAGAGGTAGTCGGAGCTTATGTTCTGGCCTGCAAAATAAACCTCCGGGGCCTTTCTTTTTGCCGGGACAAGCTGGTTGTTGAAGCTGTGCTTGCTGAATTCGATGGCTGCCCTTGCCCCCAGGTATGAGCCTCCTATGCCGATGCTGATAAAGGCCTCAGCATTGCTGCGGATTTCACTGGCCGCTTCCTTTACTTCGTCTATCAGTTTTTCAGGTGTTGATGATGGCAGGTCGAGCCAGCCAAGGAAGTCACTGCCTGGGCCCGTCCTGTCTTGCAGGAGCTTGGCGGCAGCTTTTATATCACCGGCTATATTTTTGACTTCATAAGCCTTTACGAAGGGCTCAAGCTTATCCGTTGACAGTCCGATCGCCGACATTAAATCCTCCTTGATGAATACAAGCTATAATAATTATAATCAAACATACTCGGATGCCCCGCCTTATTGGCGTGGAGCATCATTTTCTAATTCATTAGAGAAAAGCATAATTCCTCTTGCCGCTGCACCTATTAGCCCCACATCTTCGTTTAAAATCGCATAAACAGGTATGTTTTTCAACAAACCGGAAAGGCGCCCTTTCCCCGTAAAACCTTCCATAAATAATCCGTTTTGCAAAAGCTTGATGATCTTGGGCGCTATTCCGCCGGCAAGATAGAGTCCGCCTGAAGGCAGAAATTTAAGGGCAAGATTACCCGCCTCAACACCGTATATACGAACAAACATCTCCAGTGACCTTCTGGAGAGAGAGTCCTTACCGGAAAGACCAAATTCGGAGATAAGAGCGGCAGGTTCACCTTCTGACAGCCTGGCAGTCAGCTCTTCTGTTTTTTCAGCATAGCCTGATTCAGCAAAGTAGTTATATATATTGAAAAGGCCTTGGCCAGAGAGTATTTTTTCAAAGCTCACGTGGCCCTCCCTGGCAATAAGGTACTTCAGGAGGCCTATCTCTTCTTCATTGGTGGGTGAAAAACTGGAATGACCGCCTTCAGAGGGTATCACCTCGTAGGTCTTGCTGGATTGTGAAAAAAATGCCATTCCTTCGCCGAGCCCGGTCCCGGCCCCGATGATTGCTATGGGGCCTTCCCTGTCAAGGTAGCCCTTGTTTATAAGGGCAATATCCTCCTTTTGCAAGAGAGGGATCCCATAGGCTATGGCCTTAAAGTCATTGAGCAATTTTGCCTGGCGAAATTTAAAGCCTTCCTTAAGCAAAGATTCATCTACAGTCCATGGCAGGTTAGTCGTGTGGCACTCTCCACGGGTGACGGTTCCGGCAATGCCAAGAGAAATGACCGTAGACCCTGGGTCTATACCCTCCTCTTTGATATACTGGCCTATGAGGTCTTCCGCAGAAGCGTAGCTATTACTTGTATATCTCTTTTTCTGAAGCAGATTTATTTTGCCACCTTCGATCCTAGAAAGGGCAAGTGTCGTTTTTGTTCCACCAATGTCACCGGCAAGTAATTGCATGGAGGAATTGACCTCTTTAGCTAAATATTGTTTGAGGGATTATAAAGGCACCAAAATTCTTAGCGCAAAATGAGTATAGTCTGGAGGGGCAGTTTTTTCAACTAAGGTAGTGTAAAAAAATATTATAAGACTTATTAACTTATTTGGGAGCCGGCTTGTTAATCAAGCCGAAAAATTTTTCTCTGGCAACATCCATAGCCATCATATCCCTTGTATCTTTTAGTACAGAGCTTACGGTGTTCTCCCAGTGTTCATTCTCTACATGTACACCATATTGATAAAGATTGTGCTGTTCCAAAAAACCTTCAAGCCTCATTGACAGGTTTTTGTCTGTCATGTCTACGCCCATGGATTTTAAGAGCCCTTTTTTTTCTTCAATCCTATCATAAGTTCTGACGGCTAAGAGCGCATTTTTTATGGTATCTTTGCCGGCCCGGTCTTTCAATTCTTCCAGTTTTTTGAATATAAGCGTATTAAGTATTGCATCGAGGCAGGCACGCTTGTCATCCTTCATAAAACACCAGACAATACTACCCTCAAACTGCTTGATATCTTTTTTGAAGGTCATGGAAATATCATTGATCTCCGCATCTATGAAAAAATTGAAACCCCTATCATTCCAGTCAAGCGCCCTGATTGACTTCCACTCATCACCAATCTTTACTCTCACCTTTATTGAGGCATGGCTGTAACGTTTCTTTTTTCTTAAACTGGAGTAATCTATAGAGTCAGACAAATTATACCTTCAAAAATAAAACGTCTTACGTAAAACAGAGCTCTTTTTTAAGGGAAAACCTACTTTGGTTCAAGAGGGTACTTTGCACTTACCCAGGCATTAAAGCCACCAAAAAGAGCTGTCACCTTTTGAAATCCGAGTCTTTTAAGTATCACCGCCGCACGGGCGCTGGTTGCTTCACTCCTTCAGGTACAGTAGGTGACTATTTCACTCCCCATAGGGATTTCCATTGCTCGCTTTGCAATGTCCGGATACGGGATTCGCTTTGCACCTTTTATCTTTACCTTACTGTGTTCCCATGATGCACCTGTACGCACATCAATAATAACAATCTTATGGCCTTTATCAATCTTTGCCTTCAGGTCTTTAATGCTTGTCTTTCCTATAGCATTTACATCTTTCGCCATTATATTATCTGCCGCTGATACAGAAAGCGGTAGCAATAAAACAGTTAGCCCCATTATGATTTTTTTTAGCATTTAATGCCTCCTTGTTTTATTGAAGCTCATTTTTGAGAGCCTCCACTTTGCGACTATAGTCCTCCCTGGGTATCCCCAAAAGGATAGAAGCAAAGTCTTCTGCCTCTTCTTTTTTAGCTATTTTCCCGTAGTTTATATTAACAATGACGTAAAGTGCAAGCATCACCGCATCGGCCTCTCTTTCCCTAAAGTTCTTGTCCAAAGTTATTATGTAGCTCTCGTCCAGTGCGTCATGGTCTCGTTCGACCTTTACCGCTTCATCTGGTGTCGAGTCATCTCCGGTAAAGACAATAGTTGTGGGAAAGCGAACTATCTCTGGATCTCCTATCAACTGCATCAGTTCATCCAGCTTTTCCATAGAAGGGTATTTAGCCCGGCCACGCCCGGCTACCATCTCAACATGGCCTCTCAGGCCATCTCTCAAGCGCTGGGAGTTCTTTTTCTTGTCATACTCAGGTGGTGTATTCATCATTTCCCTTTTAGATTTCATTCAATCTTCGTAATAAGAGGCAGCGGCATCATCGGTTTCCCACACAGTGATTTTTTTTAGTTTCACGCTGTCGGGCAAATCCTTTTTAAGGCTGTCAAAGATATATTTTGCTATGTTTTCCGATGAAGGGTTCTGGGCCTTAAAGGCCGTGTGCTCATTCAGATAGATATGGTCAAGGTCTCCTATTATAGTTCCACTCTTTTCTTTAAGCACATTAAAATCAACGGCCAGCCCTGTAGCATCAAGTTCTTTAGCCTCAACAAGGATGTCTATCTTCCAGTTGTGGCCATGCATTGCCTCACATGCCCCCTTGTAATCCCTAAGGTTGTGGGCAGAGGCAAACTCTGTCTTTATCATAACTTCAAACATATCTGTTTTTACTCCAAATAAAATATTTTGTGGCTGATCTTGCCATTTTCCAGCTTCAGGAGGCCAACTCCCGTTCGTGTTCCCGGCCTTCTGTATCCGACTGCGCCAGGATTGAAAAAGAATATGCCATATAATTGCTCGGCGTGTTGTTGGTGTGTATGGCCAAAGACAACTATATCCGGCTTTTCTCTATGTATATCATTCATAACGGGCGGCAATGTGAGTCCTCTCTCGATGAAACGGTGAGTGAGATATAGCTTGATACCTGCTACAGTTATTATCTCCTTTTCTTTAAGGCGGCTCGTAAGTGGAAAAGAGTCAGTGTTGCCTGATACTGCCTTCACAGGAGCCAGTGTTTCAAGTTCTACAAGAACCGAATCACTGCCCACGTCTCCCGCATGAAGGATAAGGTCAACACCTTTAAGGCAGTCAAATGCGCCGGGGTGAATATGTCCGTGAGTGTCTGAAATTACGCCGATCTTCATATTGTTTTGTGAAATAATTAAGAGTTAATGATAACTGCTTTTTCCCAGCCCAACAATAAAAAAAGCCCGGCCATTTTCTGGCCGGGCTTTTTGAACAATAAATCTGGCAGATTACATCATGCCGGGCATACCGCCCATGCCGCCCATACCGCCTGGCATACCGCCTGGCATACCGCCTGCACCCTCTTCAGGCACCTCGGCGACCATAGCCTCTGTTGTAAGCATAAGGGAAGCAACGGAAGCTGCATTTTGGAGAGCTGCCCTTGTCACCTTTGTCGGGTCGAGGATGCCGCTTTTCAGCATATTCTCGTACTGGTCATTTGCAGCGTTGAAACCGAAATCACCTTTGCCTTCCTTTACCTTCTGCACTACAACTGAAGGCTCAAGACCTGCATTGGCAACGATCTGCCTGATAGGCTCTTCAAGCGCACGCTTGACGATATTGACGCCAACCTGCTGATCGTGATCATCAAGCTTAAGCTTTTCCAGTGAGTCAATCGCCCTGAGGAGTGCTACTCCACCACCGGCGACGATACCCTCTTCAACCGCTGCTCTTGTTGCGTGGAGTGCGTCTTCAACTCTCGCCTTCTTTTCCTTCATCTCTGTTTCAGTAGCTGCGCCTACATTGATTACAGCAACACCGCCAACGAGTTTAGCGAGCCTTTCCTGAAGTTTCTCACGGTCATAGTCAGAGCTAGATTCTTCGATCTGGGACCTGATAAGTTTTACACGTCCTTCTAGCTCGGCCTTCTCGCCTGCACCGTCGATGATAGTGGTGTTTTCCTTGTCCACAACGATCCTCTTTGCGTTGCCGAGGTCATCAAGGGTAAGTGTGTCGAGCTTGATACCGAGCTCTTCAGCGATCAGCTTGCCTCCGGTGATGGTAGCTATATCTTCGAGCATTGCCTTTCTTCTGTCACCGAAACCGGGGGCCTTGACAGCGCAGCAGTTGAGAGTTCCGCGCAACTTGTTTACAACGAGTGTTGCAAGAGCCTCACCTTCGATATCTTCAGCGATGATGATGAAAGGCTTCCCTGTCTTTGCAATCTGCTCTAAGATTGGGAGAAGGTCTTTCATGTTAGTGATCTTCTTCTCATGGATAAGGATAAATGCATCTTCCTGTACCGCTTCCATTCTTTCCATATCTGTTGAGAAGTAGGGAGAGAGGTAGCCCCTGTCGAACTGCATACCTTCAACTACATCGAGAGTGGTGTCCATGGACTTTGCTTCCTCGACGGTGATGACCCCTTCTTTACCGACCTTGCTCATCGCCTCGGCGATAATGTTGCCTATAGTCTCATCGTTATTGGCAGAGATAGTTCCCACCTGAGAGATCTCTTTCTGGTCCTTTGTGGGTTTGCTCTGTTTTTTAAGGTCTTCAACAGCGGCTTCAACTGCCTTGTCGATGCCTCTTTTGAGATCCATAGGGTTGGATCCTGCGGCAACCATCTTGGAACCTTCCTTTACTATTGCCTGAGCAAGTACCGTTGCGGTAGTGGTTCCGTCACCGGCTACATCAGAGGTCTTGGAAGCGACTTCCTTGACCATCTGCGCGCCCATGTTCTCAAACTTGTCTGCCAGTTCTATTTCCTTGGCTACGGAAACACCGTCCTTTGTTATAACAGGTGAGCCGAAGGACTTGTCGAGGATCACGTTTCTGCCTTTGGGCCCCAGTGTTACCTTTACGGCATCAGCCAGGGTGTTGACCCCTGCAAGGATCGCCTTCCTGGCGTCTTCACCAAACTGAATATCTTTTGCTGCCATTGCTTATCTCCTTAAAATATTGTTTTATTATTCTACAACTGCGAGTATGTCATCTTCACGCATGATAAGAAACTCTTCTCCATCGAGCATGATTTCAGAGCCTGAGTACTTGCTGAAGAGTACCTTGTCACCCACCTTCACATCGAGGGGTATGACTTTTCCGTCTTCAGTTTTTTTACCCTTACCTGCGGCAACAATCTTGCCTTCTGCCGGCTTTTCCTTTGCGCTATCGGGGATAATGATCCCTCCCTTGCTGACTTCCTCCTCTTCGAGGCGCTTTACAAGAACTCTTTCGTGTAATGGTCTTATCTTGCTCATTTACTAAACTCCTTTTTTTAAAGTCTTTTTTCTGTTTTTAACACTTTTATGGGAAAGTGCTATTTGGTTTGTAAGAAATATAATAACAAGCTGCTTGAAAAGCAAGGGGTGGACATATTTTTTTAGCAGGAAATTTTATAAAGAAATTTCAGTTCCTGGAAAGTTCTTTAAGTAGGGCATCTACCAGCGTTTGGGCAGTATCTTCGGCAAGCATTTCCATGGCGTCGAGCCGTGATGTATCCTCAGGTTCAAAGATTTCGTTGTTCCATTCTGATATTTCAAACAGCGGCGTTTTTGTAATGTCATTCCAGAACTTGATGTTGGTTCTTGCCTCTACACCGTCATTTCCGCAGCAACCCGTTTGGTACTCAAAGTCCATGACTGATCCGGTAATATAGTAACAGGTATAGCCCGTGGGACAGGGTTGTCCCATATAGAAATCAAAGCTGTATGTCTTGCCGTCTCTGCCGCTAAAAAAATCCTGCGATTCCAGTTGTGCGAAGAATTTGCCTGAAGTCAATTTGCCGACTTCGGGCGGAGCATTTTCAACGGCAAAGGGGCGCACAAAGATAAAATTCTTTTTGCCCGAAATGCGTTCTTCGCTGAGCTTTGTCATATGTGTACATGACGCTATTAATATGGATATGGACAGGAGGAAAAAAAGTCTCAAACGTTTTAGCCCCTTTTTGCTTTTTCTTCTTCGAAGAGCTTGTCATACATGATGTCCCACTCTCTGCTACCCTCTGCTATCATGCGGGAATAAGAGCGGATTTTCCTTCTGACAAATTCGTCGATTTCGTCCTCCATCTTGAAGTGACCAAATAGCATACGCTTAAGGTCGTTCAGTACAGCGGAGTTGTCAGTGACCTCCACTGCCCTGTTTTTCTTCAGATCATCAAGGATAAGGTGGGCGATATGGCGGAGCCTGTCTTCACTATAGTTCAAAGTATAATCCCCTTTTCCTTGGCCAGCTTTGCCTTGATCATGCCAAAGACCTTCCTGGAGTCAACTTCACCACTGTCTACCTGGTCTGCATGGGCCTCCATCAGTTTTTTGACTTCCCTGTCAAGGCGCGCTTCACCTTCAGCATCTTGAGTGATTACATTTTTGATGCACGACAAGACCTCTGCCTCTTTTACAAGAAAACCGACGTTGCCATTTTTTTTAAGTCCTTCCAGAAGAGTAAAGGATAGTTTGTCTATATACTTATTACTTAGTTTCATATTCATAAAGCTAACAGATAGCATTTTGTTTTTGCAAGTAAAAAGGGTGGTTTACAAATAAGCTTATTTGGGATATATTTTTATAAAAATTATATGCGGGGTGTTTTTTATGAAAGGTTTTTTTGTCGTACTTTTAGTATCGATGATGTTTTTTGGGTGCAGCGGCAAAGAAGATAAAGCCGCTGATGATGGCGCAGAGGTATTTGTAAGCCATTATTCCAACGGTCAGCTTGAAGCAAAAGGCCAATTTGTGAATGGCAGGATGAATGGGGCATGGACTGCATGGTATGAAAACGGGCAAAAGCAGAGAGTAGAGAACTACTTGGACGACAAGTTTAACAACAGAAAGATAGAATGGTATGAAAACGGGCAGCTTAAGGAATATGCCTGGTACAAGGAAGGCAAGCTGCACGGCAGAAAAACCAGTTGGGATGAATCAGGCAAGGTTATTTCCGATATAGACTATGCAGAGGGCAAAGAGGTCAAGGTCCACGTACAGTAGAACAGATTAAAGAAGTAATAAAAAGGGGCGGTTTTTACCGTCCTTTTTTTATGCTCCGCTAGCGGCTTAAGGAGCGCATATCAGCGAGCCGTATCCCTCCTTAAGATCCTTATATTTTACATATATACTCGAGATATGAACTGTTTTCAAGCGGGCATACAGCAAGCCCCTTGCCAACAAAAGCTGCATTAAAGGGCCAATTTTATTGACAACAATATGGTATAGAGATAGTATTTCCGGGAATACGTCAAGAAATCAAGGAGATAGACATTTGAAAGTCAGAAAGGCCTTATTCCCGGCAGCTGGTCTGGGGACACGTTTTTTGCCAGCCACAAAGGCCATCCCGAAAGAGATGTTACCCCTTGTAGACAAGCCTCTCATACAGTATTGCGTGGAAGAGGCGATAGCTTCTGCCATTGAAGAAGTCATAATTATCACCGGAATGGGCAAAACAGCAATAGAGGATCATTTTGACACGTCTTTTCAGCTTGAGGCTGTTCTGGCAGAGAAAGGCAAGGATGATCTGCTTAAGGTGGTCAAGGATGTATCCAACCTGGTCCATTTTTCCTATACGCGGCAGAAGGAAGCAAAGGGTCTTGGCCATGCCGTTTTGTGTGGTAAGAACCTTATTGGACACGAGCCATTTGCCGTTTTTCTCGGCGACGATATTATAAGTGCTGATGTTCCCTGCATGAAGCAGATGATAGATGTCTATAATGATAAGGGTTGTTCCATCCTTGCAGTCAAGCGTGTGCCAAGGGAGGATGTTTCCAGCTACGGAATAATCAAAGGAAGGCAGGTAGAGGACAGGCTTTACGAGGTTCATGATCTAGTTGAAAAACCACCGGTGGATGAGGCCCCTTCCGATCTGGCCATCATAGGCCGCTACATTTTGATGCCGGAGATTTTCGAGTTTATCGAAAAGACGCCGCCTGGCCGTGGAGGAGAGCTGCAGCTAACGGATGCAATCAAGGCGCTTTTGTCACTCCAGCCGGTATATGCCCTTGAATTCGAGGGAGAACGTTTTGATGCCGGGGACAAGTTGGGCTTCATAAAGGCCAATATTGCCTTTGCTCTTCAGAGGGAAGATCTGGGAAAAGATATTGCAAAGTACCTGCAGCAATTAAAGATTGATCAGACTTAATATATTTTAACTATTACGGCATGCCTTTATTGTTGATTTATATATCCATGGAGTTCTTAATTGGCTGAGATAGAAAAAGATCAGGCAGAACTTATTATTCCACCTACGATGCCCATGTTGCCGGTAAGGGATGTTGTAGTTTTTCCATACATGATCCTGCCTCTTTTTGTGGGACGTGATTCTTCCATCAAGTCAGTTGAGGAGGCCCTTGAGCGTGACAGGATAATATTCCTTGCAGCCCAGAAGAATGTAGAAGAGGAAGATCCCAAGTCAAAAGACATATACCGTGTCGGTACTATTGCAATGATCATGAGAATGCTCAAGCTGCCCGATGGCCGTGTGAAGATATTGGTTCAGGGACTGACGAGGGGAAGGGTCAAGCGCTACCTGAAGAGGTCTCCCTTCTTTCACCTCAGCATAGACAAGCTGGACGAACCTGAGGCTCCTAAAATCACCCTCGAGGTAGAGGCGGTAATGCGAACCGTAAAGGAGCACCTCTCTGACATAGTAGGCCTGGGCAACCTGGTAGCTCCCGAACTGCTGCAGATAGTTGAGGATATGAACGAGCCTGGAAGGCTGGCCGATCTGGTAATATCCAATCTGGGCATGAAGGTGAATGATGCGCAAAAGATCCTGGAAACGATCAAGCCTCTGGCGCGCCTGAAGCGGGTCAATGAGCTATTGCGCAAGGAACTGGATGTTCTGAATATGCAGGCGAAGATACAGTCCATGGCCAAGGAGGAAATGACAAGGAGCCAGCGAGAGTATTTACTAAAGGAGCAGCTAAAGGCTATACGACAGGAACTGGGGGAAGGCGATGACTTTGAAGAAGAGATAGAGGACCTTACTGGAAAGATCGAGGAAGCCGAGATGCCGGAAGGCGTTGAAGAGGAGGCCCTGAAACAGCTGGGCAGGCTCGAAAAGATGCATCCCGACTCGGCTGAATCATCTGTAATAAGAACCTACGTGGAGTGGCTTGTTGAACTGCCTTGGTCAAAGGCTTCTGAAGATAACCTTGATATAATTGCGGCCAAAAAAGTACTTGATGAGGACCATTACGACCTGGAAAAACCTAAGGATCGTATCCTGGAATTCCTGAGCGTAAGAAAGCTTACGGCCAAAAAGAAAGGCCCCATACTTTGCTTTGTCGGGCCTCCCGGTACTGGCAAGACATCACTTGGCCGCTCTATTGCGAGGGCAATGGGGAGGGAATTTATACGTATGTCTGTAGGCGGCATGCGTGACGAGGCCGAGATACGCGGGCACAGAAGAACCTATGTAGGAGCCATGCCTGGCAGGATAATCCAGAGTCTAAAGCAGGCGAGGACAAATAACCCGGTTATAATGCTTGACGAGGTAGATAAAATAGGATCAGATTTTAGAGGAGATCCCTCCTCTGCCCTCCTGGAGGTGCTTGATCCGGAGCAGAACACATCCTTTACAGACCACTATATTGCACTCCCCTTTGACCTTTCTAATGTTATGTTCATAACTACCGCCAACCTCATGGATCCTATCCCCTCTGCACTTAGGGACAGGATGGAAGTCCTTGAGCTTTCAGGTTATACGGAAGAGGATAAGGCACAGATAGCAAAGCGCTACCTTATTCCCAGGCAAAGGGAGCAAAACGGGCTTAAGGGAGATGATATCGATATTTCAGATCCCGCTCTACGCAGGATAATATCGCAATATACAAGAGAAGCAGGTCTTAGAAACCTGGAGCGTGAAATAGGATCTGTATGCCGTAAGGTGGCAAGAGGTCTCGCTGAAGGTAAAAAGAAAAAGCAGATTGTTACGGCGGGAAACCTGCATAAACTTTTGGGCCCGCCAAGGTTCCTTCCAGAGACAGGCAGGGAGGAAAACGAGGTAGGTGTTACTACAGGCCTTGCATGGACGCAGGCCGGCGGTGAGATACTCTATGTAGAGGCCTCGCTTATGAAGGGTAAGGGAGGTCTGACACTTACAGGCCAGCTTGGAGATGTGATGAAGGAATCGGGTCATGCTGCGCTAAGTTATGCACGTTCAAATGCTGCAAGGCTTGGCCTGAAAGAGGATTTTCTTGAAGCAAAAGAACTGCACCTGCATGTCCCTTCCGGCGCCATACCTAAAGACGGCCCTTCTGCCGGCATAACAATGGCTACGTCCCTTATTTCTGCTGCCACAGGAATAGCTGTCAGGAAGGATGTGGCCATGACGGGCGAGATTACCCTGAGGGGAAAAGTTCTGCCAATCGGTGGTCTGAAGGATAAAGCCCTGGCAGCCATGCGGGCCGGCGTTAAAAATATAATCATCCCTGAGCAAAACAGGAAAGACCTGGAAGACATCCCGGGACCTCTAAGAAAGAGGATGAAGTTCTTCTTTGTCAAGCACGTTGACGAGGTACTGGCTGAGGCCCTCGTCAAAAGTCCCTTTAAAGAGGTCGGTAAAAAGAAGCAAGGCTAGGGTTTAGTATAGTGAAATTGTCAGAGCTTGGTGAATTCGGGCTTATAAGCAGGATAAAGGGGCATCTGGGTGCCGATGGCGGTCAGCTTATACGTGGAATAGGAGATGATGCTGCTGTAATCCGCGGCGGGGCAGATGTGGTGACGCTTGCCACCACGGATATGCTGGTAGAGGGCATACACTTTGACCTTGATTATATGTCGCCAGGAGAACTGGGAGAAAAGGCGCTTGCCGTCAACGTGAGCGACATTGCGGCAATGGGAGGAATTCCCCGTTGGTCGCTGCTTTCACTGGGACTGCCTGCTGACATGGAGGTCGGTTTTTTGGATGGTTTTTTTAAGGGGCTGGTAGCTGCCGGCAACAGGTTTGGAGTCAAGCTTGCCGGAGGAGATACTGTCACCTCAGGCGGAGGGATGGTCATCAATATTGCACTTTACGGTGAAGTAGCTGCTGCTGATGTAATCTACAGAAATGGCGCGTCCCCAGGGGACAGGCTTTTTGTTACGGGCACTCTTGGTGACTCTGCCTCAGGCCTGGAACTTTTAAAAAAAGGACTAAGGCGCAGCAGCTGTGATCTGTACGAATCTGCTCTCGCGGAGAGGCACCTGGTGCCAGAACCCAGGATTAAGGAAAGCGCTATTGTTGTATCGGAAAAATTGGCTTCGGCTATGATGGATATAAGTGATGGTCTTTTGCAGGATCTGGGGCATATATGCCGTGAAAGTGGCGTGGGTGCCAAGGTTTTGGCAGAAAAAATCCCTCTTTCAGGGGCTTTTGTGGAGGCCGGAGGAAAGCATGGTCTGGATAAAATGCTGTCTTTGACAGGCGGGGAGGACTATGAACTCCTTTTTACCGTTCCTGAAGAAAAAATGCCTGCACTTGATTCCTGCCGTCATCTCTTCGAGTCGGGCTTGTCAGAGATAGGTGAGATTTGTGAAGGGACGGAAGTAAGCGTCTTTGACGAGAAAGGACTCCCACTGTCTGTTATGCAAGGAGGCTATGATCACTTCCGAAAGGAACTGAGATAGGCTCTATATTGGACTTAAAATCGCGCTGGAATGGAGAGGTTTCTACCGAAGTCTTTCACGGGGTCAAGGAGATAGTCGCAGAGGAGGCGGGGGTCGATCTCGGCAGCTATAAAGACAAATGTATAAAGAGGCGTATAGCCGTTCGGGTAAGGCTCACGGGCAGCTCTTCAGCCGAGTCTTATCTGTTGCAGTTAAAGGAAGATAAGGAGGAAAGAAAAAAACTTGTAGCTGTATTGACCATTAATGTCACTCAGTTCTTTAGAAATAGTGCGGTATTTGATAAGGTAGGTGAAATAGTTCTCCCAAAGCTGTTTGATAAGCGAAAAAATGATAGTATGGTGAGGATGCCTCTGAAAATTTGGAGTGCAGGGTGCTCCAGCGGTGAGGAGCCATACAGTATTGCCATATTGCTCCTGGAAAAGTTTAAGAAGGAGTTCGGTCAGTTTGGAGCTTCAATATTGGGCACAGACTTGGACGAAAAAGTTTTGCAAAAGGCCTCTGAAGGAGTTTATAGTGAAAAGTGTTTAGGGGAGATATCGCCGGAGCTGAAAGGACGATACTTTTCGCCCCAGCCCGATAACTGCTACAGGATTACTGATGATGTAAGGCGTCTTGTCCTTTTTGAAAAAGACAACTTACTTGAAAAGGGAGTTTTTGAAAGGCAGGACATTATATTTTGCAGGAATATGCTGATATATGTATCAAGGGAAGAACAGGAGAGGGTTTTGATCCGCTTTGCAGATTACCTGCATCCCGAAGGTTTTCTCGTTCTTGGAAAATCAGAGGCATTGATAGGCACGAGTAGGGAGTTATTTAATGCTATCTGCCCATATGAAAGGATCTATCAGAAGAAATCTTAAAAAAGGCTAATGTGCGCCGGCCAAAGGTTCGGTGCCGGGTATGGAGGGTACGTTTATGAGAGTAGAGATCGGCTATAAGTTTATCATCGGTTTTATCATTGTTATCGGGGCGGTTGTTCTGGCTCCCCATCTAACACAACTTTTCAACATCCCCGAGGGGCTGAAAAATATAGTTTCTACTCTTGTCGCCATAGTTGTGGGTCTCTCCATAGGATCTGTTTTTTCAAAAAACTTTTCAAGGAACTTTCAGAGTATATCAATCGTTGCCGAAGAGGTGAGCAAGGGAAACCTGAAGGAGAGGGAAATACTTACGTCAAGACCTCTCTTTGAAGACGAGATGGTCGATCTTGAGACTTCTCTTCAAAATATGATGGCCAACCTGAGAAATCTCGTTTTGCATACCAAAGAAAGTTCTATGCATGTCAGCAATTCAGCCCAGGGTCTTTCAGCTACGGCGGAAGAGATGAATGCTTCAAATCAGGAAATATCATCGACAATAGAGCAGATTGCAAACGGGGCAGAGCTTCAAACAGATATGGTCGGAAGAACTTCTAAGTTTATAAAGGATATGGCATTTTCAATAGGGGAAATTGCCGAGGTCTCCAAAGAAGCGGCTGAAAAAGGCGTGCAGACAGCATATGCGGCTGGAAACGGCAGTATGCAGGCAGCTGAAGTAACCAAGAAGTTAAAGGGTGTTTTTGCTAAAATAGAAGATTCCAGTGAAGTGGTTTTCCAGTTTGGCAACAAGACGCAGGAGATAAGCAAGATTGTAGATGTCATTACACGTATTGCACAACAGACCAACCTCCTTGCCCTAAATGCTACCATAGAAGCAGCAAGGGCCGGTGAGTATGGCAGGGGCTTTGCTGTTGTTGCCGAGGAGGTCAAAAAACTGGCCGAGAGTTCTACTGCTTCCGCAGAGCAGATCACAGAACTTATAAAAGAGATTGAGGAAGAGAGCGCCAAAGCTGTAAATTCTCTGAGGGAAAGTACCGGACTGATAACCGAGGGCCGTGAAGGCCTTGAAGTCACAGGGCAGATATTGGAAGAGATAGTTGCAAGGGCAGAGGAATCCAAGGAGCGTTCAAGCAGGATCAGTAAGCTCACAGTAGGTCAATTAGAGGGCTCTGAGGAGATGGTAAAGGCCGTTGAGGAAATTGCCAAAGTGGCCGAGGATAATGCAGCATCTACCCAGCAGGCATCAGCGGCAACGCAGGAGCAAATGGCCTCAATGGAGGAGATGTCTTCAGCAGCTCAGGAACTTTCTGAGCTGGCAGAGGAAACCTTGCGCATTGTTGACAGATTTGAGGTTTAGCCGGGCATGGAAAATCCTGAAAAACAGGAAAATGCCCCCTTTGGAGCAGAGCAGCACGTAATATTCTGGCTTCATGATGAACTTTTCAGTTTTGAAATAGCCCTTGCTCAAGAGATCACAGAATTGCTGGAACTGAATGAAGTACCAATGTCGCCGGACTTTATTGCCGGTGCAGTAAACCTCCATAGCCGTGTCATTGGAGTTCTTAGCCTGTCCCGGTTTTTCGAGGTTCCCTCTCATGAAAAGAGTGAGCTGTCGAGGATTATTGTGCTGGCCATGAAGGGTTATAGTGCCGGCTTCCTTGTGGATAATGTCAAGGAAATAAGTTTTTTGCCAGCAGAGGGTGAGGGCGTGGGCAACCTCATGGAGGGGGAGTCCTTTAAAAGCAAATACGTAAAAAGGGTAGTAACTTTGAAAGATTTTCTAGTAAATGTACTGGATGTGAAAAAGTTATTGGATGATCTGAAAGACTATTTTAAGGAGAATTAAATTGAGTATAAAAGTCCTGATTGTAGATGACGCGGCCTTTATGAGAAACATGATAAAGGATATTTTCTCTTCTGATGAATTTGAAGTCATCGGAGAGGGAGGTAATGGAATTGAGGCTGTAGAGAAGTATATGGAGCTTAAACCGGATATTGTTACAATGGACATCGTTATGCCCCTGAAAAGCGGTATTGAAGCTGTCAAAGACATAATGGCTCAGGATGCAGGTGCCAAAGTGATCATGTGTAGCGCACTGGGGCAGGACTCGCTTATAATGGAAGCAATCGAAGCAGGAGCCAAAGATTTTATAGTAAAACCTTTCAAGGCCGAGAAGGTTCTGGAGGTTGTACGCCAGGTAGTTGGTGTATAGATTTTTTTTTGTAAATTTTTACAGGGCGATTAACCCTTGTATTGCTGAATAATCAGGGCGAACCTTATGGACATGTCCAAATACAAGGAGATGTTTATTTCCGAAGCGAAAGAACATCTCCAGTCAATTAGCCGACTTATTGTCTCTCTAGAAAAAGACCCTAACAACGAGGAAGATATCCAGGCGCTTTTCAGGTCGGCTCACTCTGTTAAGGGTATGGCCGCTTCCATGGGCTACAGTGACGTAGCCGATCTCAGCCATAAGATGGAAGACATGATGGATCTTTATCGCAAGGGGGAAAAGGTCTTCAGTGCCGAGGCCGCAGACCTGATCCTTGAGGGTCTCGACGCGCTGGAACTTATGATTAAAGGCATCGATGAGGACAAACCTTCAGGAGTAGACGTCTCTGCTATAACAGCAAAGGTGGCCACGATAAAAGACTTAGGTGCTACAGCAACTGAAGAAGCTCCCAAGGCCATAGAAGAAGCTGCCCCGAAGTCGCCAGTAGTTGAAGCGGGGCCTCCCGCCGTTGCCGAGGCAGAGAACAGGCTCCTCATTACAGTAGAAGTAGCCGGCTCTGCACAACTTCCCGGCATGAGGGGTTTTCTCGTATATAAGCGGCTTGGCGAGGCAGGGCAGGTCACTTCCTCTGAACCTGAGTTGGAACTTATAAAGAAGGGCGAGTTCAAAAAGCCCCTGGTATTCAGGCTGCATACAGGCAGCGACATTGACAGCATCAAGAAGCTTCTTTCCACCATACCGGAACTAAGAAGTATAGATATAAAGGCTGAAACTGCCCCGCAGGCCAATGCTGCAGAAGGAACCAAACCCGCCATGGCGGCAAAAATTGTCTCGGCCAAGACTGTCAGAGTCAGCACAGATCTCCTTGATAAGTTGATAAATATTGTCGGTGAGATGGTCACATCGAGATCCAGCCTTATGGAGCTCGGCAAGGAGATCGACTCTCCCGCCCTTAAGAAAGGCCACCTTGTTATGGGCAGCCTTATCAGTAAACTCCACAACCAGGTTTTATCGGTAAGGATGACCCCCGTAGACAGCCTTATGGATCGCCTTCCAAGGGTCGTTCGTGATATTGCAAGGAAAAGCGGCAAAAAGGTGGAACTGCGCGTAGAGGGAAAAGACATAGAGCTGGACCGGGTAATTATAGAGGAGATGGCCGACCCTCTTGTTCACATCATTAGAAACTGCGTAGACCACGGCATAGAGCTGCCTAAGGACAGGAGCTCTGCAGGTAAGCCGGAGAAGGGTCTGGTCACGATAAGGGCAATGCGTGAGCGGGACCAGGTAATCCTTAATATAAACGATGATGGCCGGGGCATAAATGCCGAAAAGATACGAACCAAGGCCATAGAAAAAGGGATATTGACCCAGGAAAAGGCAGCAGGACTTGACGACCGTGATATTTATATTCTCGTCTGTCACCCGGGACTAAGTACAGCGGAAAAGGTCACAGATGTCTCCGGTCGCGGTGTGGGCATGGATGCCGTTAAGAATTCAGTCGATTCCATGGGGGGAAGCCTGGATATAGATTCTGCTCCCGGCAAAGGGACGGGTATTACCATAAAGCTCCCCCTTTCCGTAGCCATCATACAGGTATTGTTAGTCAAAGTGGGGAGCTACACATCTGCAATCCCCATAAACAAGGTCATTCAGACACTTGAAGTAGAAAAAAGTGCGCTCAAACGGAGTCAAAGAAAACTTGCCGTTATGCTGGAGGAGGAACTTGTCCCGCTGTTCAGCATGAGAGAGGTCTTGGGTGCAGAAAAGGCAGATGACAGCAACAGGCTGATATCTATAGTTATAACAGAGATGAAAAACAAAAAGGTCGGCCTTGTTGTTGATGGCTTGGTTGGTCAGCAGGAGGCCTTTATAAAACCTCTGGACCCACCCCTTATGTGGACAAAGGGCCTTTCGGGGGCCACAATCTTAGGCAATGGATCCGTTATATTTGTTCTAGACATACCAAACCTTTTGTAAAACAAGGAGGGAAGATTGGCCCTTTTCGCTTTAAAGGAACATCAACTTGATGCCCTTATGGAGATCAGTAATATAGGTGTAGGACATGCAGCTACGGCATTTTCACAGCTTTTGGGTACAAGAGTTGATATAAGGGTGCCTGATGTCGCTATTACCGATATATCTGAGGTGCCCGACAAACTCGGTGGAGCCGACAAGCCTGTGGTTCTCATGTTCCTGAAGATGCTTGGAGATGCCGAGGGAGACCTGGTTGTAATATTTCCGAAAGAAAGTGCCGACAAGATGGTTGCCATGCTGCTTAAGCAGGATGTCTCCGAAATCGATATTTTTACAGAGATGGCACAGTCAGCGCTGCGTGAAGTAGGAAACATCCTTGCCTCGGCGTACCTTAGTGCCCTCGGCTCGATACTCAACCTGAGCCTCATCCCCTCAACTCCCAATGTTGCCTATGATATGCTGGGTGCCGCTATCGATACTGCGCTTATGGATATCGGAAGATCAGGAGACAAGGCTCTCATGATTGAAACGGAAATGTTTATAAAGGATGAAGAACTAAAGGGAAGTTTTTTTCTAATGCCTGATCCGGCATCAATTGACGTCCTCTTGAGTATTCTTGGCCAGGACAATTAGTCAGGTCCCAATCCCTAAATGTCTGAAAAAATAAAAGTCAAGATAGCAGACTACAAAATGTCCTCCGCCCCGGATATATTGGTATCTCACGGCCTTGGTTCCTGCGTAGGCATATCGCTTTATGACCTTGAAACTAAAATCGGTGCGCTTGCCCACATACTGCTTCCATCGACAACCTCTTTCAAGGATAACGAACATGACGGTAAGTATGCCGACAGGGCAGTGAAGACCATGTTTCAGGCCATGATAGCTAAAGGTTGCACAAAGGAAAAAATCGTGGCGAAGGTGACAGGCGGGGCGGCAATGTTCCAGAACAACTTTAATGTAAATGGTCAGAAGCTTGTCGGGGAAAGGAACGTTGAGGCCGTCATAGAAGAGCTTGAGCTTCTTTGCATTGAGATGGTCGCTTCCGATACTGGCGGAAACCATGGAAGGACCATAGAACTGGACCTTGAAAACGGAGAGATGAGCATAAAGTCGCTCCGCCACGGCAACATTGTAATCTAAGATCAAGTGATGCTCCCCGTCTATAAAACAGGGCATCCGATTAAGCTTGATTGTAATATTTATATCTTCTAATAGGTGTTTTCAATATGAGACATGACCGTCTGAAAGACCTGCTTGAGGGAGTAAAACGTCAGGACCTGGACGTTGAGGATGCAATGCAGCAGCTCAGGACGCTCCCCTTTAAGGACCTGGAGATAGCCAAAATAGATGCACACAGAGAACTCAGGCAGGGGTTCCCGGAAGTAATATTCGGTGAGGGCAAGGATGTAGAAAAACTGTCCATAATCATATCTGAGATATGTTCCGGGGAACAAAACATCATGGTCACAAGGCTGGATGCTGAGAAAGCCAGCCAGCTTTTAAAGGCCTTTCCCGGTGCCGAATATTTTAGTGATGCCCGGCTTATGCGCATTATCAATCACGAGATAAAAAATAAGGGAAGGGGCAATATCCTTGTCCTGTCAGCCGGGACATCTGATATCCCTGTGGCAGAAGAGGCAGTTATAGTCGCCGAGACTCTTGGAAACAAAGTAGAGCGGATCTATGATGTCGGCGTGGCTGGCATTCACAGGTTGCTGGCCCATCATGAAAAAATCGATGCCGCTTCCGTAATCATAGTCGTTGCAGGAATGGAAGGCGCCCTGCCAAGTGTGGTAGGCGGTCTTGTGGCCAAACCACTTATAGCCGTACCTACAAGTATCGGTTACGGGGCAAGTTTCGGAGGTATTTCGGCTCTGCTTGGCATGCTAAACTCCTGCGCTGCAGGTGTTACGGTGGTGAATATCGACAACGGCTTCGGTGCTGCCTACGCAGCAAGCCTGATCAACAGGAAGTAGTATGAATATTCTTTATGTAGACTGCTTTTCAGGGATAAGCGGGGATATGATGGTGGGGGCGCTAATAGATATGGGCGTCCCTCTTGCCTTTATTGAAGAGGAACTTGCGGGGCTTCCCGTGGATGGCTATGGGCTTTCTGTAGGCCGGACAAAGAGAAGCGGCATCGATGCGGCCGACTTCAAGGTTCACATTGAAAAAGCTCAGCCTCAAAGGGATTTCCGCCTTATAAAAGAACTTCTCCTGTCATCTTCACTCAAGGAAAGCGTGAAAAGCCTGAGCCTCAAGATATTTGAAACACTGGCACAGGCTGAGGCAAAGGTGCATGGCGTCCCGGTGGAGTCCGTTCACTTTCATGAGGTCGGTGCCCTTGATTCAATCGTAGATGTCGTAGCCGCGGCTATTGGAATAGATTTTTTGCAGGCCCAAGCAATTTATGCCTCCCCTCTGGTGACAGGCAGAGGCATGGTAAAAACAGATCACGGCCTGATGCCCGTACCTGCACCGGCAACGGCGGAAATGCTTAAAAACATACCGGCAGAAAGCGGCATTGTGGAAGCTGAACTTGTGACCCCCACCGGTGCAGCTATCCTGAAGACTCTTGTAAAGGGTTTTGGCCCAATGCCGGAGATGAAGGTGGAGCGGGTGGGCTATGGAGCGGGGGACAAGGATTTTGCTGAGCACCCCAACCTGCTGAGAATATTTTCGGGACAGCTCTCTTCTGAGATCTGCAAGGTCTCCACGGAACGGGAGAGAGACACTGTGATGGTAGTGGAGACCTCCATAGATGACATGAATCCCCAGTTTTTTGAGCCCCTTGTAGAAGCGCTTTTTGAAGCAGGGGCCCTTGATGTTTTGCTTATTCCGGTTTATATGAAAAAGGGAAGACCTGGAACGCTGCTGCAGGCACTTGTCCCCCCTGAGAAAAGAGCAAAAATATCTGGTATAATATTTAAAAACAGCACCGCCATAGGTTTGCGCTTCTACCATGCCGACCGTGAAAAGCTGAAAAGACACACAGAAAAGATAGAAACACCACTGGGCAGCATAAAAGTCAAGGTGCTGGAAAGGTCTCCCGGTGTGGTGGATTTCAGGCCGGAGTATGAAGAACTGAAGCGTCTGGCAAAGCTTCATAAAATGTCTATAGAAGAGGTCGAAAGGAAGGTGAAGGCAGCTTTGACAGATACCTAAAGGGGCGCGCTTTTGGGAAAGAAAAAACAAAAAATACTCGTTGTCTGCTCTGACAGCGAGTTTCGTGATTTTATCGCAGGGGAACTGTCGGAAGAGTTCTCCCTCCACATGGCTGTCGATGAGAATGAAGGTCTTTCCCTTGTTGAAACGGAAAAGCCGGACCTCATCCTGATCGATCGTGAGATCCCCCGCTGTGAAGGCGAAGACTTTTGCCAGACCCTGAAAAAAAAGAGGTCTACGGCCTCTATCCCGGTTATAATGATAGCCTCTCCCGAAGAAGATGGCAAAATAGTTCTCCCCATATATGCCTGTGCCGATGATTACCTCGCAAAACCTGTTTTTGTTCCGGAACTACAGGCCAAAATACGCTCCCACCTGCATTCAAAAAAACTTTTCAGACGTTTCAAAAAAATGGACCTTATCGATATTATAGAGGTCTACGAGACGGTAACTACATTTCACACAAGCCATGAAATACTTCTTACTATTACAAGGAAGATTGCAAAGGAGACAGGGGCCGTAAAGTGTTCTGTCGTAAAGGTAGACGACAATACGGGAGAGGCCTGTGTCGTTGCTTCAAATGAGGACGATAAGGTAGAAAACCTTAAGATAGATATTGATAAATACCCCGAAATAAAAAAGGCCTTTGAGCTAAAACATCAGGTCTACATAAAAGACCTTAAAAAAGACCCCCTTACCGCAGATTTTCGTGAGGGCATAAAAGGATTACCCTTCAGTTCCGTTGCCATCGTACCCATAGCTTTGAAGGACAAAATGATAGGCACTCTTTTTCTGCGGGTAGCTGCAAAAAAAGGCAAGCTCTCGGAGCGTGACCTTGCCATGTGCTCGGTAACAGCCAAGGCCGCATACCGGGTACTTGAAAATGCCAAGCTTGTAGAGTCACTTCGCTTTGCCAATATAAAGCTTGAAAAGCTTGCTACTACAGATGGTCTAACGGGAATATACAACCACCGTTATTTTTACCAGCGCCTTGAGGAAGAATTCAATATATCTACCCGCTACAATCTTAGCCTTGCCTGCATAATGCTGGACATTGATTTTTTCAAAAGGATCAACGATACCTACGGGCACCGCAAGGGTGATCAGATCCTTAAGGAGATGGCGGCAATCATAAGCCGTACGATACGTAAAACCGACGTGGAGGCACGATACGGGGGGGAAGAGTTTGTTATCCTGCTGCCACATACAAATGAAAAAGGGGCAATGTTTCAGGCTGAGAGGATAAGGTCTGCTGTAGGAAAGGGCAGGTACTCCGTGCTGCCAAATGGTGAGACTGTCACAATAAGTCTTGGTGTCGCTACTTGTAAGCAGGATGCTGTACGCAAGGCGGAAGACCTCGTCAAGTTTGCAGATAAGGCACTTTATGAGGCAAAAGGCCGGGGGCGGAACCAGTCGGTGATGTGGGGGGATTTTTGAGCAGTTTGTAGAAAACCTGCTTTTAATAGGTTACGTCCCCTTTTTCCTCCAACTGTGGTTGGGTGGATTGTTCATTTCATGTAGCCTACAGCCTTCAATTCTACAATTAGTTTCTCTTTGGTATGGAACCGCTCTAGATCATGCAATGCCATTATGACTTTAGTAACAACCATTCTAAAGTTCTTAATATCGAATTCTTTCTCCAGTGGATAAATGTCTTCTAGTGAAGACATGATTGTATATATTATTTCATCATCATTTTTTGAAAATCGTCCCAAAGATCTTGCAAACTTGCTAGGAAGGCTATGGTACTTTATATATTCAATTAAATATTTTTCACAATACTCCATTGCTTGCCTGGCAACCTCTTGTTCTCGCCATATTCGTTCTTGTTCATTCATGCGACTTTCCTTCTTGATGAGCGCCACCAATATCTCTTTTATTCATTACGTCCAACGACTCAGCTCAGGGGCTTGCGAATTAAGGGCAAAGCATCTGGATTAAATTAACGATTTTAAAAGCCAACACATTCAAATCAAACGCCGTGCCAGCAAGTCCCATTGCAGCGCCTTGTTAGCTGCTGTCATATTGCCCATATCAAACCTTCTTGAAGGTGGCGGTTAACACTAACCTCTGATGCATCAGGATGTAGACCTAAAACTACCCGCAGAATCTTGACGGCATGGTATACGGACTTCATTAGCTCACGCTGCTCATGCACGTATCTTTGATCAAACTCATTCTCTTTTATTGAGTGAGCAGGTTTCTGGCGCAAAGTTCGAATACGTCTGAATGTTCGAAGCATTTCCTCAATTTCTGACCGATCATCTGTCTTAAACTTATACTTTAACCAATCATCTAAAATCTGAATTGTTCCTTTTGATTTTACAACAATCTTGCCATCCTTACGTTGCTCTTCTGTTTCGAGTGAAACATCATTATCAAAAAAAATTCTATTCAGATTCTCGGATAGCATCTTATCAAGAAGATGCACGAACTCATTGTATTCCTTTAATGTTGGACGAAGCAGATACC
>JADFVX010000097.1 GCA_015222755.1 Pseudomonadota bacterium
CTATTTTGCTCTGCATATCCATGAGTACTAACAGATAAACATAAAAACCCTGAGATAAGAATGCTAAATAATTTTTTCACTTTTCTGATTTTCCAATGCTTTATTTATTGCAAAGTCATACTCCTCTTTTTTGCTAGATATTCCTAACAAAAAAGTACCTGTTAAATAAAGCACATTTGATACACGATTGCAACTTTCTGGTTGAAAGCTACTACTATTTAAGGGGTGTTGATATTGATACTTTCAGGAAGTAAGGGTGAATCCTGAGAGGTGGTTTAAGAGGAAACTTAAGCTCATTCAGAAGCATTCAAATAACAGTGGACAAGCGGAAAAATAGGGACTAAGCTTTTAATCTATGGGCGTTGAAAGGACAGATAAAATTACCCTCCCCGTTGAAGGGATGAGCTGCGGCAAGTGCTCGGCAAAGGTGGAAGCTGCTCTTATGGGAATGGAAGGTGTTGTTGCCGCGACTGTTTCCCATATCGAAAAAAGAGCCATCATCGAGTTTGATGCTGGAAAGACGAACAAAGAGGCGTTTGTGCACGTCATTGAAGAGACGGGTTACACTGTTTCTGATGAAGAGTCCGTGTCGGAGACAGCAATCGACCCTGTATGCAAAATGACCGTCAAGCCTGCCTCCGCAAAGGGAGGCTCTTCCGAATATCAGGGTGAGACCTACTATTTCTGCAATCCCAAGTGCAAGAAGAAGTTCGATTCCGACCCTGAAACTATCCTTCACCCAGAGGGAGTACTTACTGATGGGGCAACCCACCCTCACCCTGGCCCTCTCCCTGAGGGAGAGGGAAAAAGTTTGAAAAAGATCGAAGGAGAAATGGTGACTGTGAGCCTTCCTATCTCGGGGATGACCTGCGCCTCCTGCGCCTCAACGATTGAAAAGGGCCTTTCCGCTCTGAAAGGCGTTGCTGGTGCAGCGGTGAACTTTGCCACGGGGAAGGCGACGGTAAAGTATGATCCTGCTCTTGTAAACCCGGGAGACCTGGAAAAGGCGGTTATAGACTCTGGTTACGAGGTGATCAAATCGTCAGGCGAAGACCTTGCCGATGTCGAGAAAGAGGCGAGGGAGAAGGAGGTCAGGACATTAAAAAAGAAGTTTATCTTGGCAGCTATCTTTGCCTTCCCCATATTCTATGTCGCCATGGTGGAGATGATAAGTGAGGGCCTTATACCGGGCTTTATAAGCCCTTCCCATTATCCAGTCCGCTTTGCCATTTTTCAGGTCCTCATGTCCATTCCCGTTATCATTATCGGCAGGAATTTTTATAGAAACGGTTTTCCAAATCTTTTTAGAGGAACGCCCAATATGGACTCCCTCATCGCGCTTGGAACATCAGCGGCCTATCTTTACAGTTTTTATGCCGCAGCTCTTGTTCTCCTCGGCAGAGACCCTGACGGCAGGTATGTCAGAAGCCTCTACTTTGAGACGGCGGCAGTGATTATCGCCCTTATCCTCTTCGGGAAATATCTGGAAGTGGTGAGTAAAGGGAAGACCTCGGAAGCAATCAAAAAGTTGATGGGACTTGCTCCAAAGACGGCCATTATTGAAGTGGATGGCGTCGAGGAAGAGGTGCCTGTTTCTGATGTGCAGGTCGGCGATGTTGTCATTGTCAAGCCGGGGGAGAAGATACCTGTTGATGGTGAAGTGATCGATGGTAGAACGGCCGTCGATGAGTCGATGCTTACCGGTGAAAGCATCCCAGTTGAAAAGAACCCCGGTTCTAAGGTAGCTGCAGCGACGCTGAACAAGACAGGCTCTATAAAGTTTCGGGCCGAGAAAGTGGGGAAGGATACGGCCCTTGCCCAGATAATAAAGCTTGTTGAGGATGCCCAGGGTTCAAAGGCACCCATCGCCCGCATGGCCGATATCGTTGCCGGGTATTTTACCTGGGGGGTCATCGGGGCCGCTAGCATTTCCGGCCTTATCTGGACTCTTGCAGGGACGGCCTTCGGCCTTGCACTTCCGGGCGGAACCTTTATCTTTACCCTTACGGTGGTAATAGCGGTTCTGATCATCGCCTGCCCCTGCGCTCTGGGGCTTGCCACACCCACATCGATTATGGTGGGGACGGGCAAGGGGGCCGAGCTAGGCATACTGATCAAGGACGCCGCAGCGCTTGAACATTTTCGCAAGATCAACTTTGTCGTTTTTGATAAAACGGGCACACTTACGGAAGGCAGGCCCCGTGTGACAGATATTCTTGCCTTTAATGATTACAATGAAGACGATATTTTACGGATCGCCGCCAGTGGTGAAAAGAAGTCGGAACATCCACTTGCCGAGGCTATAGTTAATGAGGCCGCAAAGAGGAAGCTGGAGTTTTCAGAGGTGACTCACTTTGATGCCATTCCCGGTCAGGGCATTGAAATCAATATTGATAACTCCGTCCTCTTTCTTGGGAACAGGAAGCTGATGGATGACAAGAAGATTAATATGCAAAGCGCCGAAAGCGATGCGAGCCGCCTTGCCGATGAAGGGAAGACCCCCATGTTTATCGCCAAAGGGAACACCTTAATGGGAATCATTGCTGTTGCCGATGTGCTTAAAGAAAGCAGCGTAGAGGCTGTAAAAGAGCTTCATGGACTGGGGATCAAGGTGGCCATGCTCACCGGGGACAATCGCCGGACTGCCGAAGCGATTGCCAGGTTGGCCGGAATAGACCGTGTGCTGGCCGAGGTGCTGCCGGAAGATAAGTCGAATGAAGTGAAAAAGCTTCAGGAAGAAGGATATACAGTGGCTATGGTGGGGGACGGGATCAATGACGCACCTGCCCTTACCCAGTCCGATGTGGGGGTCGCCATCGGTGCCGGAACGGACGTGGCGATGGAATCAGCCAAGATCGTTCTCATGAAAAGCGATCTCCTCGACGTTGTAAAGGCCTATAAACTTAGCGCCGCAACACTCAGGAACATCAAGCAGAATCTCTTCTGGGCCTTTGGATATAATACGATCGGGATTCCCATTGCGGCGGGTATACTCTATCCCTTCACCGGCTTTCTCCTGAACCCGGCCATCGCTGCCGCAGCGATGGCCCTTTCATCCATTTCCGTTGTTTCCAATGCCTTGAGGTTGAAAAGGGTGAGCTTATAACAATGTTCAAGTAAGGGGGAGTAAAACATTAAGGGCGGATCGCAGCCCCATGCTGGGGGATGAAAAAAGTTAAAGAGTGATGACGTAAACATTAATGTCACGGGTGTATACCAGTCTCACCAACTAGAAGCAAAAAACATCTAATAAAAAGAGGTGAATGATGAATTCGAATAATAAAAAAAAGGGTAGACCGTCTTTTGTGCCGGGAGGAGGATTGTTGCTCTTCATTGCTGCTCTTTTTTTGGCGGCCTGTTCTCCCACTGAACCAGAGACTCCCCTGATAGGGATAAATCCCAGTGAGGTCTGTATGGTGAACGATGCCGTTATGGCCAAACCGCAGATACCGGTGCCTTTTGAAGGCAAGACATATTACGGCTGCTGTGAGGGTTGTGTAGGGCGGCTGCAAAATGAAAGGGCCATGCGTTTCTCCAAAGATCCTCTGACCGGGCAGGAGGTGGACAAGTCAAAGGCCTTCATACTATCGGGACCTAAAGGGGAGGCATTATATTTTGAATCTTCTAAAACGGCTGGAAAATATATGGTTTCTCAAGGAACTAAAGATAAGAAGTAGAAAAACAGTTTGATTTAGCAGGGTGGGCTGTGCCCACCCTGCATAGCTGTTTAATCGATATTTTCTTCCCTGCTTTCTTCTCCCGGCTTAAATAATTTCTTTTGACATTAGCTTTTTTTTATGCGATAAGGTTGCATCAACAGGTTTTAACCTGACATATAGAATTATAAAAATCTCGAAAAAGCCAAACCAGCCGAGAGGCCGGGGCGGAAAGCAACGGGTCTTTCAACAAGAAAGCCGGGCTACCAAAGGATGAATCTTTGGTATGCCCGGCTTTTTTTATTTCTTCAGGCCCTCCGGCAAAAGCCGGACAAGAAGATATTATCTATAGACTTATACTTGATATTGCAGGCAAATTAACCTTAAAGGGATCGATGCGGTAAAATATTTGAAGGGGAATTGGGTGCTAAACTGGGAAGAAAGAGATATTGAGGGGTGATTGCTATTAATGAAGAATCGTGATTTATTCTTATTAAGAATAGCTGTTTGTGCTGCGCTCTTACTTGCACCTGTACAGCTCTTTGCCGTGCAGGGGCCTCAGGATGTGTCTAGTACAGCCCACAATCTGGCTTATAGTTTTTCGAATCCAAGACAATGGAGTTCGGATGATCCTGCCCTTGGTCCTGGTACGGAAGAGGTCTGCGTCTTCTGTCATACACCACATAACGCAGGCGGTGAACTTCCTCTGTGGAACAGGTATTCCTCCAGTGGCTCCAAGCCATTTCTTATGTACTCCAGTAGTGCGACACTGACTACTGCTACGAAGCAGAATGCAGGTCTCTCTGCAGACTCTCCCTCGCGTCTGTGCCTTAGCTGTCACGACGGTACTACGGCCATCAACGCCCTGATCAATACCTCGGCAACAGGTGGGGGCAGGCCTGATTTTGCGGGTACATCGGATACCTCATTTGCAATGACTGGAGCTTATGACGAAGGTGAAGGGGCTTACCTGGGGACTAACCTGACCAATTCGCACCCAATAAATTTCAATTATAACGATGCGCAGGTAGAAGAGACTACTGCTGGTTTGAAAACTATTGCTGTTGTAAAGACCGATCTTAAATTTTTCGATGATGATGGCGACGGCACAGCTGAGTTCATGGAGTGCGCCACATGCCACGACCCGCATGTTAGCTATGGCTGGCTCACGACTCAAGGCGGATTGCCGTCGGGTACCGGTGATTTAAGATATACCCCTTTTTTACGTAAACCGAATGTGTCCAGCGCGCTTTGTCTGACATGTCATAACAAGTAAGTTATATAGAAATAAGCGGGAGGCTACAGATGGCAACTGACACAGTGTGATGTTACTTCCTGTAGCGTCGCATAAGTCCCCTTTAAATCGCCCTTCTTCTTTGCAATCTCTGCAAAGTTGCTTGCGGCATGTAAAATAGGAAATTAGATTAATAATTAAAGCCCGGAATCGACTAAGCGATTCCGGGCTTTCTTTGTTGTGTAGGGCGTCTCTTTCAGGTCTTATTTCCTGAACCTTGTGTGACACTGGACGCAGCTATCGAGAATCTCATGTGCTGAGTCCTGAATCCCCTTGCGATCCTTCTTCCTCGCCGCGCCGATCAGCTTTTTGAGCTTTCCGTGAAAGGCCTCGTCCATTTCAATAAATTCACCCAGCTTGTCGCCGTTTTTAGGGAGCACTACCTTTCCGGCGTGGAGCGCCTTTTCAGTTGCCATCTTCGCCCTGTGGACCTCGTGGAAGGGCGGCTCTATCGCCTCCGGCGTGTCGAGCAGGATAGAGTCGAGAAGGTTCTTGTAGGCTGCATCGAGGAGCCTCATCTCATGTTTGACGGCATTTCCCGGGGCCGACAGCTCTCCTGCGGCATGCGTCCCGTGCCCTGAATGTTCGGCCTCTTCCGTCCAGCCTGATGTTGGAAGGGTGAGTGCAACTGTGATTGCTGCTGTTGCGATTGTTCTTTTCATTAATTTCTCCTTAAAGTGTATTTGCTAGCTCTTCGACACTCTATGCTTAGTAAAGTTTCCTACTACTAAAAAAATAGCAATTTGGAATGTCGCATATCCGGACACTATGAAAGAGGGAATTGCTAAAGTGAGGAGTTAGGATAAGGGAAGATTCTGACAATGACAAGGCCTTGCCGGCCTTAAAAACCGGCAGGGCCTAGAAAAGTTTCTTCATGCCTCTGACTGCCTGCCTGATACGGTGCTCGTTTTCCACGAGGCCGAAGCGGACGAAGTTGTCGCCGTAATCACCGAAACCTATGCCTGGAGATACGGCACATTTTGCCTCCTTGATGAGCAACTTTGTGAAGTCCAGCGAACCCATCTCCTTGAACTTGTCCGGTATCTCTGCCCAGACAAACATGCTTGCCTTCGGTTTTTCGACCTCCCAGCCGATGCGGTTGAGTCCTTCTACCAGCACATTCCGGCGGCTCCTGTATGTCTCGCATATCTCGCTGACACAGTCCTGGGGGCCGTTGAGGGCCACTGTGGCGGCAATCTGTATTGGCTGGAACATGCCATAGTCGAGGTAGCTCTTTATCCTGCCCAGCGCGTTTATTATCTTCTGGTTGCCCACGCAGAAACCTACGCGCCAGCCCGGCATATTGTAACTCTTTGATAATGTGAAAAATTCAACGCCTACATCCTTTGCCCCTTTGGCCTGCAGGAAGCTGGGCGCCTTGTAGCCGTCAAATACGATGTCCGCATAGGCCAGATCGTGAATGACTATGATGTCATGCTCCTTTGCAAAATCGACTACCTTTTCAAAGAAGTCAAGTTCTACCGTTGCAGTGGTCGGGTTGTGGGGAAAGTTAAGCAGCAGCACCTTTGGCCTCGGCCAGCTCTGCTTGAATGCCTCAAGGAGATCGTCAAAGAAATCTCGCCCCGGCCCTGTGGGGATGCTCCGCACATCGCCGCCTGCTATGACTACTCCGTAGGGGTGGATAGGGTAAGCCGGGTTGGGCACCAGCACAAGATCGCCGGGAGCTATTATGGCCATCATCAGGTGTGACAGACCTTCCTTCGAGCCTATTGTGGCAATGGCCTCTGTTTCCGGGTCAAGATCGACATCGTAGCGGGTCTTGTACCAGTTGGTAATGGCCTTCCTCAGTCCGTGGATCCCCTTTGAAAGGGAGTAGCGGTGGTTCCTGGGATCCTGGACCGCCTCTATCAACTTGTCTACAATATGCTTTGGCGTCGGGTTGTCGGGATTGCCTATGCCGAAATCGATTATATCTTCGCCCTCCCTGCGCATCTCCATCTTGTACTTGTTGACAATGTCGAATACGTATGGCGGGAGCCGCTTTATCCTGTAAAATTCCTCTTCCAACTTCAACCCCTCTTAATTGTTGATTCCCTTGTCAATCAACGATTGAAAACTCTCTGCATTAAATGAGCTTCTTACCAGCGGTCC
>JADFVX010000098.1 GCA_015222755.1 Pseudomonadota bacterium
CTCTGGAGGAGTGATGATAACGGGCTTACCTGGGGTACTGACCCGGTAGCGACGATCGCCGACCCTGCCGCTACAACTACTTCAGACAATCCTCCGGGGTCGCTTAGCGGTTTTGACTATAAATACTACCTGATAGCTGTGGACTCCTGCCCTCTTGATAGCGGTCCCTCGGCTGAGGCAGGGCCGTATTGATAATAAAGAAAAGGTGATGCTATGAAGATTGGCTTGAAAAGATCAGTCCGCTTAAAGGGCGGGAAGGCAGATGGAGGCATGGCAGCTTCCGCCTGTAAAAATGAGAAGGGTTTCGCCCTTATTCTCTCCCTCATGGTTATGGCCGGCATGGCAGTTCTGGCAATCGGTATCTTTACGACATCTACTACCGATATGTATATCGCCCGGAATGAGAAAGAGTCCAGGATGGCCTTCTATCTTGCCGAGGCCGGTATAGATGAGGCCCTGGGGCGCCTTGACCTGGGAGGTGGTAATCCCAGGTTTGTAGGGGAAAATACAGCTCAGAAGGCAGCAAGGCGTGCGCTTGCTGAGCCTGTTACCAAGTCTGATGCAGAAACTGCAGGTGGCTATCCCGAAGCCGGCCAGACCTTTGCCTCCACCTTTATGAACTACAGCCTCGCTGCCGATTTGCCCGGTACCTACTCTGTAACGGTGACCTACGCAGCTGAGGCGGGCGATACCTGGACCTGTCAAGTCGCAGATAACTGTATTATCGGGGACGATGATGAGATAGTCATGTTCGGTAAAAATTTTGGTTTTTCCGGAGATGGCGTCCCTTCAGAAGGGATCAATCCCGTCTTCCAGATAGATTCGACAGGGACTACAAATAGCGGCACCGAGGTAACGGTGAGGGTCTATGTTACATCCAGCGCTCTCAATGTACTGCCGCCGGGTAATTCGATAATGTGGTCAGAGGAGGCTATAGATATTGCGAACTTGAAAACAATTACCGGTAAGGTGGCCTCATTTGAAAATAAGGTCTTCGGCTGTATGACTGCGCTTGGCTGTGAGGATGTGACGACTACGGACGCAGCGGCCGCTGTGACAGCCTGGACTGAGGGAGACATGGATGATTACCTGGGGCTTACTATACCTGCTCTGCAGAGCTATGCCGATGTTTATGAATTCTATGACGGCGGCGGTACCAACACCTTAGACCCGGGTGATGGACTGGTCGGCAGTCCCTGGGGAGAGGTTTGTGACCCTTTAGATGACTCCTCTGACTATTCTCTTCATGTATGTGACAAAGAGGCGAAACTGGTGATTATAGATAATGCCACTGGTGGGGATGCCAGTATAAGCTCTAACAGTAAAGGGAGGGGTATCCTTGTAGTTACAGGAAATCTCGAGCTGTCCGGCGGGTTTGTATGGGAGGGGATGATCTATGTAATGGGTACCTTGAAGGTGAATGGAAACGTCGTAGTTTACGGGACCGCTATGATAGACGGTGACGATGGTGTTGCAGATGAGGATGTAGAGGTTAACGGGAGCTTTAATGTCTGGGGTAGTGAGGAGGTCGCCCTGAGTGTCGGTGATGCGGTCGGTGTCCCCAAGCTGCTCAGGTGGGTGAGGATTTAGTCGCTTTCAGTTTCCGTATTGACGAGAGGCTGCCATTCATCCCCGCTTTGTAAGCGGGGATGAATGGCAGCTATGAAAATTGTAAATCAACCTTACTCGGATGCCCCGCCTTGTAGGCGGGGAGCATCACTTGCAGGTAAATACGATAGAGCTTCTCCCTTCCTTCTTATAGTCTGATGCTGAAAGTCCCTTTCTTAAAGTTTTATGCCTGATTGCATTTATCCGGGCATTGTAAGCCGGGGCCTCACTGTTTCTGCATCTTTCTTCCCCTTATAAACCCCCGAAGGTCCACATATTTAAGGGAACCTTTAATAATTTAATTTTTGTCATTCCCGTAAAAACGGGAATCCAGTCATATCAAGCATTTGGATGCCCGATCAAGTTGAGCATGACATATTTTTAGAGCTACCCTTAAGAAAACTTATAACAGGTAATTATACATAACTATAATTAATTGGAGTTAAATTAAAAAAAAAGCTTGACATTAATTCCAATTGTGATCTAATGTCGACAATTATTAGAGGTATGACGTTCAGCTCTGTGAGTTTTATTATGAAGAACAAGGTAAAAGAGATAAGGGAAAGCAGGCTTGTCAGTAAGGCTGAGCTTGCCCGCAAGGCAGGTATTTCGCCCATCACCGTCGACAGGGTGGAGAGCGGTATGTCCTGCCGTATGGATACGAAGAGGAAGATAATAAGGGCGCTGGGCCTTAAGCTGTCAGATGCCGCCAGCGTCTTTGGTGAAGGATCGTGAGAGAGGCCAGCTTGTAATGTTTTCTTTTGGGAAAAAATCAATAGTCGCTCTGGATATCGGCTCCTACTCCGTTAAGCTCGTTCAATTGAGCAAAACGAAGAAGGGCTATAACCTGGCGAATCTTGCCTCGATGCCTTTGTCTCCTGAGGCAATAGTGGACGGGGCCCTGATGGATACCGGTACTATCGTGGATATTGTTCGGGAGCTTATGGCTGGCGCAAAGTTGAAGCTTGCTGATGTTGCTGCCTCTGTTTCCGGCCATTCAGTGATAATCAAGAAGATAGTACTGCCTGCAACTACAGAAGAGGAACTTGCTGATTCAATCCAGTGGGAGGCGGAACAGTATATTCCCTTTGATATCGCCGATGTTAATCTTGATTTTCAGATCCTGGGTGAAGCCCCCGGTGATAGCAGTCAGATCGAAGTCCTTCTCGTTGCAGCCAAGAAGGAGATCGTTGATGACTATACGGCAGTGCTGACAGAAGCGGGCCTTAATCCTGTAATCCTTGATGTTGATGCCTTTGCTGTTCAGAATATGCTTGAGTTGAATTATGATTTTGAAGAAGGAGATGTTATCGCATCGGTTAATGTTGGCGCTGAACTTTCAATGGTCAATGTGTTCAAGGACGGGATATCTATTTTTAACAGGGATGTGTCGAATGCCGGAAATCGACTGACTCAGGAAATACAAAAACATTTTAGTCTAAGTCATGAAGAGGCCGAGGCTGCCAAGCTGGGAGCTGAGGTGGAAGGGCTTGATGCCAGTGAGCTTAAGGCGATTTTTGCTGAGGCAGTGGAGTCTCTTTCGTCTGAGGTTGCAAGGACTATAGATTTTTTTATGGCTACAAATCCCGAGGACAAAATTGTGAAGCTTTATCTGTCGGGAGGGGCGGCAGGTACGGCGGGCCTCAGGGACTTGTTGTCCGAAAAACTTGGGTTTCCCGTAGAGATAGCCGATCCTTTTAACTCTGTTGTTTGTGATGAGAAGAAGTTTGACCCTGACTATCTCAAAGATTCAGGGCCTTCATTCGCCGTAGCCTTGGGCCTGGCGATAAGGGAGGCGGGTGATTAGATGATAAAAATCAATCTACTTCCTGTCAGGGCTGCGGCAAAGATGGAGAGTGTGCGAAAGAATGTCACAATCGCAGCCTTGATCATGGTTCTCCTTGCAATCATTGTTGCATATTTTGATATGGGAATAAAGGGCCGGATTGAAGGGCTCAATTCCTCAATATCAAAGACCCAGCAGCAGATAGAAGATCTTAAAAAAATTATCGCCAAGGTGAATAAGTTCAAGAAAGACAAAAAGGTCTTGAGTAAAAAGCTGTCGGCAATAAAAAAATTAAATGCCAGGCGTATTGCCCCGATACGGTTTATGGATGAGTTGTCGACGGTTATGCCTGAAAAACTTTGGTTGGACAAGCTTGTCGAAGATAAATGGAAGCTTAAGATGTCGGGCCTGGGAGTCAATCATGACGTAATAGCCGACTTTATGTCAAATATGGAAAAAAGTCCTATGTTCACCAAGGTGAAACTTAAAAGCACAGCTAAGAAAGCCAAGAAGGGCGCTTTGACATTGATGAAGTTTTCTATAGAGGCAAAGTTTGTGCCTCCAAAAAAGAAAGAGGGATGAATGGCTATAGATGCTGAATCTATAAAAAGCTCTTACGAGAAGCTTCCTGAGAATCAGAAAATACTTATCCCTGTAGTTCTGGCAGCTTTGCTGGGGGGCTTGTATTTTTACTATATGTATACGCCCATGCAGGCAAAAGAGGTCTCTTTGCGAAAAAAACTGACTCAAATGCAGTCAAAGCTTAGCCAGAGCCAGGCAGTTGCCGCTGACCTTCCCCGCTTTGAGGCTGAGGCTAAGGCCCAGAAAGTTAAACTTAAGGAGGCCCTGACCAAATTGCCGGGCAGTGATGAGATACCTGCCTTGCTTAAGAGCATGGAGGCGATCGGGTACAATTCGGGTGTAGAGTTCTTATCTGTAAAAATGAAAGGAGAGGCGCCTCGTGGTTTTTATGCTGAGGTTCCGGTGGACCTAAAGCTTATGGCTAGTTTTCACGAGTTTGCCATATTTATGGATAAGTTGAGTAAGTTGCCCCGTATTATAAATATATCAAAAATCAAATTAGGGTCTCCCAAAAATAAAGGCGGGAAGGTTGTTCTGAGTATTGAATGTAGAGCTACTACCTATAAATTTCTGAATAAGAATAAATAGTATTGGGTATTTAATGTTTATTAGATTGTTTAAAAAAATTCTTGCTTTGGTCTTGCCTCTAGTTTTTTTCTTTGGCTGTACAGAAGAACCTGCACCGGTACCTGCGCCTAAAAGGGCGAGTGTTGTCAAAAAAAAGGCGCCTGTTGCATTAAAAGTTAAGCCGGATGAGCTTAAGAAAGTTATTCCCGCCTATTCATATGACCCTGCCGGCAAGGCGGATCCTTTTCATCCTTTTTTGGCTGAACTTGCTGCTCCAAGTGATGAGAAAGGCGTTGAGGAAGATCTGGTTCCGCTGACAGAACTGGAGAAGTTTGCCCTTACACAATTCAGGGTGGTTGCCGTAATGGCTGTAGGAAAGAAGAAGGTTGCCATGCTTGAAGACCCTCAGGGCGTTGGGCACTCTATTCGTATTGGTGTCCTGATAGGTCAGAACAAGGGACGCGTGGTTAATATTGAAAATGGCGTAGTTTATGTTGAAGAAAAATCACGAGATATAATGGGAGAGCTTAAGTCAAACATATTAGAGTTGGCTATAGAAACCTCTGAGGGAGGAATGAAATGAGTAAAACAAATTATGGTGTTGCCAACCTATTGGCTTTAGTTCTGAGTCTGGTTTTGTTGCCAGCGTGTGCGCCAAAAAATATAGACACTACCGCGCTCGAAAGCGAGTTTAATATAGTTAGAGAAGTGAACGTTGATCGTGAAGGAGATAGAAGTGTCGTATCTATAAATGCAGATGCAACTATTAATTATACAGTATTCAAGCTGACAGATCCTCTCAGAGTTGTTGTTGACATAAACGGTGCGGACGTCAGGGGTATTGAAGGTATCTCGGATATAGACGGCAGTACTATTGAAAAGGTTATTACAACCCAATATGGAGAGGAAAAAGGCAATATAGGGCGCATAGAAATAACCTTGAAGGAAAGTATCGAGTACAACATAGAAAGAGAAGGCAGCTCCTTAAAAGTTGTTTTTACCGAGATGCCCCTCGTCGAGTCCGTGGTTGAAGAAGAAGTGATAGAGGAGACTGAACTGCTTGAGGAAGCAAGTGCCGAAGTTCCAAATAATACTGATGAAGAACTGAGCCGTTCAGACTATTCAGAGGGTATTCTGAAAAAGTCTGGCGGGAAGGGCGTTGCTGAAAAGGCGAAGTATATTGCAGATATAGGCTTTAAAGCTGGTGATGATGGTGTTCTTGTTTACGTGCTTGGCGAGGGCTTTATAGGTGACTACAATGCTTTTAAGGTCGAAAATCCTTCCAGGGTCGTAATTGATATTCTTTCAGTAAAAAATCTTTTCAGAAAGAATGTATTAGTAGTTGGGAATGAATACTTGAGGACGGTTAGGGTTGGTCAGCACTCTGACAAAACCCGAATAGTACTCGATATTCCTGAGAATATGAGCGCAGATTATTCGGTCAAGAAAACAGGCAAGGTTCTGGCGATAGGTTTTGGGGACGCTGTGAACGACCAGATATTTTCAGTACAGGACCTAGCTGAAGTACAGGAAGTAGCTGAAGTACAGGAAGTAGCTGAAGTACAGGAAGTAGC
>JADFVX010000099.1 GCA_015222755.1 Pseudomonadota bacterium
ATTCCTTGGTGAAATACCCCTCAATATTGGCATACGGGAATGTGGAGACGGCGGAACGCCCATTGTGGTTGCAGAGCCGGAAAGTCCGCTTGCAACGATCTTCAGGGATATTGCAAAATCGCTTGCTGCAAAGGTAAGCATACAGGGTTTTAAAGAAACAAATATTTAAACAAAAATAAAGGAGTATCTTATGAGTATTAGCGAAGAAAAAAAACAGGCCATTCTTGAGGCACTTGAATCTATCCGCCCCTACCTGCAAGCCGATGGTGGCGATGTAGAGTATGTAGGCTATGTTGACGATGTTGTCCAGGTGGAACTCAAAGGTGCATGCGGCACCTGCCCCAGCGCCATGATGACACTTCAGATGGGCGTGGAAAAGGCGATCCGTGAAAGGCTTCCTGAGATAAAAGGCGTTGTGGCTGTATAAGAATTTAAGTTATTTAAGTGCGGGAGATGCTGAGTGGAAGATGATGAGAAGGAGATAAAACTCCAGATAGACCTCGATGAAAACATAGCGCAGGGGGTTTACTCAAACTTTGCCGTTGTGAACCACTCCGATGCCGATTTTGTAATCGACTTTATATATCTGCAGCCTATGCAGCCAAAGGCAAAGGTACGCTCCCGCATCATTACCACCCCTAAACACGCCAAGAAACTGCTGGCTGCGCTGACGGATAACATCAATAAATACGAAAAGGCCTTCGGCCCCATCCCCCCTGACCCCGAAGAGGGAAGCAATCAGGACTTGATGCACTGACAGGCCTGATTTCTTTTTCATTTCCCTAAATGCTTAAAACAATTTTTGATTCCATGGAAGACCACATCTCCCGAAAGGGCGATGTGGCGATCCAGGGCTTGAAGGGCTCCTACCTTCCCTTTCTTGCCTCCAGGTGGGTGTATGAGAAAAGGGGGCCCCTTCTGGTTGTTCTGCCCACCCTTAATGAGGCGGAAACCTTTCTTCAGGATCTACGTTTTTTTACAGGTCCACATAAAAAATGCCTGCTCTTTCCACAATGGGAGGTGCTCCCCTATGAAAACCTCTCTCCCCATCCAGACATAATCAGCACAAGGCTTTCCACTCTTTACTCGCTTATTTCTTCACATGTCGATGTTGTCGTAGTACCTGTGCAAGCGCTGATGCAGAAGATCATACCAAAGGCCCTTCTGTCTGGTTCCCTTGATTACCTTATTGCCGGTGAAGAGACCGCTTTTGAGGCTTTTACATCCAGGCTCTCAGGGAGTGGTTATGCCCGCGTTGCACAGGTAGAGGAAAGGGCTGAGTTCAGTGTCCGTGGCGGGATAGTCGATCTTTTCGGGGCGGGCATGGAGAGCCCTGTAAGGATAGAGTTCCTCGCTGATGAAGTGGAGTCCATACGCCACTTTGACCTGGAGACTCAGAGGTCGATAGATAGACAAATAGAGGATGTCATCATCCTGCCGGCAACAGAGGCCTTTATTGACCCGGCATCAAGGAAAGATATAGCTGGAAAGATCAGGGACAGGGCAAAAGAGGTCGAAATCCCCCGTTCCCGTATTGCTGAGATAATACAAAAAATAGAAGAGGGAATAAGCTTTCAGGGGATGGAGTTTTTCTGCCCTGACTTCTATGCCGAGCTGTCATCCCTGACAGATTATATTGGAGATAATTTTACAGTTATAAAGGTGGATGGCGAGGAACTTTCGGCACGGGCCAGGGACTTTGAAGAACTATATGCCGAAGGATACGGGCACAGCATAGAGCACCAGTGGCCCTTCCCTCCCCCGAACTCAATGTATCTTACAGCAGGCCAGCTTATGGACGATCTGTCAAAGAGACCTGTAATTTCAGCAGGCGGACTCCATCTGGGGAAGAGCGAGGCGCTCCGTCTTGACATTGAAAACAACTTTGAGCTTAAATCTATGATCTCCTGGAAGGGAAAGGCTGACAATCCCCTTGCACCCCTTGCCAGACAGCTGGATGAGTGGCGGGATGAGGGGCTTAAGATTTTTTTCTCGGCCCATACTATCGGCCAGGGCGAGCGGCTGGCAGAACTGTTAAGACATTACGGGCTGAATCTTAAGCTGAGGGATTCTTCGCCTGAAATGTCAGCTTCCGCTGGTGACCTGCTTCTTTATGTGGGCGAGCTTTCCGCCGGGTTCAGGGACAGGGCAAACAGGCTTGTACTGATAGCAGAAGAAGAGATATTTGGTGAGAGGCACAGGCACAGGGGGCCGCTCAAAAAAGGTTCCGGCCTTAACCTGAGCACATTCAATCAGCTTAAAATCGATGATTATGTGGTACATCTCGATCATGGTATAGGTCTTTACCGGGGGCTTAAAAAGGTGGAGGCCGGTGGTCAGGCCGGTGATTATCTGGAACTGGAGTATTTTGCTGGAGACAAGGTATTCGTGCCTGTGGACCGGCTTGGTCTTGTGCAGCGCTATGCCGGTGGAGACAACTCTTCTGCCAGGCTTGACCGCCTCGGTGGCAATTCCTGGGAAAAGGCGAAGAAGAAGGTCAAAAAGGCCGTCTGTGATATAGCGAAGGAACTTATGGAGATTCAGGCTGCCCGGCAGGTGATGGAAGGCTTTGCATACTCAAAGGCAGATGAGGTCTATGGGGAGTTTGAGGCATCCTTTGAGTATGAGGAAACGATGGACCAGAAAAGTGCTATCGATGACGTATTAAGTGACATGGAGAGCAAGAGACCGCTCGACCGGCTCGTATGCGGTGATGTGGGTTATGGCAAGACAGAAGTGGCCGTAAGGGCCGCTTTTAAGGCTGCCATGGACGGCAGGCAGACGGCGGTACTTGTGCCTACAACCATACTTGCCCATCAGCACCAGCAGACCTTTACGGACCGCTTCAAGGGTTATCCCATTGTGGTTGAGCGCCTTACACGCTTTTGTGGCGGCAAAAGGCAGGAGGAGGTTATAGAAAGACTGAAGGACGGGAAAGTAGATGTCGTAGTTGGAACACACAGGCTGCTGCAAAAAGATGTCGACTTTAACAACCTCGGCCTTGTGGTAATAGATGAGGAGCAGCGCTTTGGTGTGAGCCATAAGGAAAAGCTGAAAAAAATGAGGAAGACCGTCGACGTGCTCACCCTTACGGCAACACCGATCCCTAGAACACTCAATATGGCCATGGCGGGGATACGGGATCTGAGTATTATAAGCAGCCCTCCGGAAGGCAGACTTGCCATACGTACCCAGCTTGCCAAATTTGATGAAGAAACGGTCCGTGATGCCGTACTTAGGGAGCTCCGGCGTGGAGGGCAGGTCTTTTTCGTCCATAACAGGGTACAAGATATTGAAAATATTGCAATAAGGGTCCGGGCAATCGTCCCGGAGGCCAAGGTTGCAATAGGGCATGGACAGATGGGGGAGAAGGCCCTTGAAGAGGTAATGCTCGATTTTTATGAAGGCAGAAGCAACCTGCTTGTCTGTACAACTATCATCGAGTCGGGACTGGACATCCCTGCCGCCAATACTATTATAATAAACAATGCCCAGAACTTCGGTCTCGGCCAGCTCTACCAGCTAAGGGGGCGTGTGGGACGCTCAAAGCACAGAGCCTATGCATACCTCATGATACCGGGAGAGGCCGTTTTAACAAAGGACGCCAGGAAGCGCCTGCAGGCCATCCAGGAAATGACAGAGCTGAGTTCAGGCTTCCAGCTTGCCTCTTACGACCTGGAGATAAGAGGCGCCGGAAACCTCCTGGGAGCAGAGCAGTCGGGCAACATAGAGGCTGTCGGATTTGACCTTTTTACCGATCTTCTGGAGCAGGAAGTGGCGGCACTAAAGGGCGAAAGAAGGAGAGATGCCATCGATCCCGAGATCACCTTCCCCTTCCAGGCATTTATTCCAGAGGACTATGTGCTTGATACAGCGCAGCGTCTTAATCTCTACAAGCGCCTCTCTGCACTTGGTGATGAAGATATGCTTTCTGAAATGCGTCCCGAGCTTCTGGATCGCTTCGGACCCATACCTCAGCCGGCTGTCAACTTTCTTGCCCTCATATCTCTAAAGATACTTTTAAGAAATGGACGAATAAAGGAGGCGACAGTGTCTAAAAAGTCGCTAAGCCTTCTGGTAGACAGTGAGTCCAGGGTAGATGTAGCGAAGGTTCTTGCTCTCGTTACAGAAAACCCGAAAAAATATACAGTTTCACCCGATATGCGCTTTAAGCTCATCTTTGATTCCCCTAACTGGCTGAAAGGACTTGAGGAGGGGAAAAAAATATTGAAAGGGCTCATTGAATGTGGTAGTTTTTAGCGCTATTTTTATAAAGGAGTCTTATGTTTTTTAAACTTGCCGGACCATTATGTTTATTATCGCTTCTTCTTTTTGCCTGTAGTAAAAAGGTAGAGGAGAAAAAGGAGATGCTTGTCTCTGTTGGCGGCGATAAAGTTTCTGTTGAAGAATTTCAAAAGTCCTACGCATCGGCCAGCCGCGAGACGGCCCGCTTTCCCGCAAACCGCGAGACGGCCCTTAAGCTGAAAGCTGCTTTTTTGAATCAGCTTATTGAAGAAATGCTTATACTTCACGAAGCTGAGAGACTTGGGCTTTTTGTTGGGAAAGAAGAGGTGGATGCTGCTATTGCAGATGTCAAGAAAGATTATGCCGATGAAAAGACCTTTGCGCAAATGCTTATAAACGAGTACATAAATTTCGACAGATGGCGGGAGAAGGTTAAAAAAAGGCTGCTTATAGAAAAGGTAATATTACATTCAGTCTCTTCACAGATCAATATAACTGATGAAGACATCCAGTCTTACTACGATAAAAACATAGAGGAGTTCAGGGGTGATGAGCAGGTGAGAGCCCGGCAGATACTGGTAAAGGAAGAGGTTGATGCTCTTGAGGCCAGGGACAGAATATTATCCGGTGAAGATTTTGCCGCAGTTGCCAGGGAGGTCTCCATGAGCCCTGATAAGCGTGAAGGAGGAGACCTTGGTTATTTCAGTAGGGGTGTTATGCCTCCGGAATTTGATGCTGTTGTGTTTGAGCTTGAAAAAGGACTTTTAAGCGATGTTATAAGCAGCCCATACGGCTATCACCTTTTCCTTGTTGAAGACCACGACGATGCCAGAGACTATTCACTGGAAGAAATGAAAGGCAAAATCGAAGAACACCTTCGTAGAGACTGGGAAGAGTACCTTTATGCAAAGTGGATGGAAGGGCTTAAAAAGGATACGAAGATTGATGTAAATGAAGAAGCATTGAAAAGGAGCATAGCCGTAAGGTGAAGAAAACACATGTTTGTGCAATATCTTTAGCCCTGACCCTGTTTTGCCTTCCCACGCTAAAGGCGGTGGCAGAGATAGTAGACAGGGTTGTCGCATCTGCAGGCAATGAGCTTGTAACCCTCTATGATGTTGAAAGGGAGGGCAAGGCCCTTTTTGAACAGGTGGCCGCTTCTTCCGCCCCGGAGGAACTTGAGTCAAGGCTTTATGAAGCAAGGAAAAATGTCGTAGAGCGCCTCCTTGAAAAAATACTTCTCCTGAGGGAGGGGAAACGAATGGGCATTGAAATCTCTGAAAGCGACATAGACAATACAATTGAAAATATAAAAAGGGAAAACAAGATAGATCAGAACACTCTGGTGCAGGCACTTGCGCAGGAGGGCCTTACCTTTGAAGCCTACAGGGCAGAGGTTCGTGAACAGGCCATTAGAAGCAAGGTGATCGACAGGAAGGTAAGGAACAGCATCAGGATAAGAGACGAAGATATCGAGATATATTACCAGAGAAATGCCGCCCAGTTTAAGGTTGATGAAGAGATAAAGGCAAGGCATATACTTTTTCTAGTGCCCGCCGGAGCCAAGAGGCAAAAAATCGAAGAAGTCCGTAAAAGGGCACTGGAGGTGCTGGACAAGGCGAAAGATGGTAAGGACTTCCATACTTTGGCAAAGATATATTCCGAGGGGCCTTCCGGGTCAAGCGGCGGAGACCTCGGTTTTTTCAAAAGAGATGTAATGGTAAAAGAGTTTTCAGACGCCGCCTTTGCCCTTGAGCGGGGAGAGATAAGCGGTATAGTCAGGAGTTCCTTTGGCTACCACATAATCAAGCTGGAGGAGCGCCGTGGCGGCACACTGGTGCCTCTTGAAGATGCCAGAGATAAAATAAGTGACATCCTGTATCCAAAAGAGGTCGAAAAGGGCATCAAGGCCTTTATAAGGGAGCTTAAAGACAGCGAGGATGTAGAGGTCAGGATCTGATGAAGCAAGGCCTTCCTGTTATAGCTATCTCCATGGGCGACCCAGCTGGTGTAGGCCCTGAAATCATACTTAAGGCCCTTAAGGACAGCAGGGTCTCGACTAAATGCAGTCCTGTTATCCTTGGGGATTACGGTATATTGAAGGAAACTTCGGCAAGACTGGGGCTTGACTGCCCCCTTGTTTCCATAGATACCCTGGCGCAGCTGACGGAGGGCAATGAAATTCCCGTCCTTTCTCTTTCAGCCATAGAGGGACTGAAGACCGGAGAGGTATCGGCTGACGCAGGCCGGGCTGCGGGCATCTACATAAGTACAGGGGCAGAGCTTGCACTAAAGGGAGCTATTGACGCGCTGGTAACGGCACCGATAAACAAAGAGTCTTTCAACATGGGAGGCTTTGACTATCCGGGACATACAGAGTTTCTGGCAAAGCTGACAAAGACTAAAGACTATGCAATGATGCTCATGGGGGAGCGGCTCAGGGTTGTTCTTCTGACTATCCATTGTCCCCTTATGTCTGTCGCAGAGCGGTTATCTGTGGAAGATACGCTTAGAATCATAAGATTGACCGACCGCTCTCTCAGGAACGACTTCGGACTGCAAAGCCCCCGAATAGCTCTTGCATCGCTCAATCCTCACGCCGGTGAAGGAGGTCTATTCGGGCAGGAAGAGGCAGAGTTGCTTCTGCCTGCCGCACAGCAGGCCAGAGAAAAGGGCGTAGATATTACTGACCCTCTGCCGGCAGATACACTTTTTTACAAGGCCCTGCGCGGGGATTATGATGCGGTAGTCTGTCCCTATCACGACCAGGCCTTGATACCCTTAAAGATGATCCACTTTGAAGATGGCGTCAATATCACTCTCGGCCTGCCTATTATAAGGACTTCGCCCGATCATGGGACGGCATTTGATATTGCAGGCAGGGGGATTGCCAGCCCCGAGAGCCTTATTTCAGCCATATTGACGGCTGTTGATATGCTAAAGGCGAGAAAATGCCGGAATAAAGGAGTTGCAGATGGCTGAAAAAACAGAGATAAGGTTCGGTACAGACGGCTGGAGGGGTGTTATCAGTCGTGATTTTACCTTTGAAAATGTACGCTGGGTCACCCAGGCTGTTGTGGATTACCTGAAAGAGCAGGGTATTGCTGACAAGGGTCTGGTGGTCGGTTACGACAGGCGCTTCCTCTCAAAGGAGTATGCCGAGGAGCTTGCCGGAGTTGCGGCCGCAAACGGGGTCAAGGTGCTTTTAGGGGATGGATATGCCCCCACGCCCGCTATATCATGGGCCGTCAAGAAGAGGGAAATGGCTGGCGGTATTATGGTTACGGCAAGTCACAATCCCCCTGCCTATAACGGCCTGAAATTCAAGGAGAGCTTTGGCGGGTCCGCCCTCCCGGAGACTACTGCTGCAGTTGAGGACATGCTTCATGCCCGTCAGGCATCTGCTGAAGAACCACTCTTTATCTCATATAATGAGGGTGTGGATAAGGGCCTGATCGAGACCTTTGACCCCCTTGAGGACTATATTGAAAAATTAAAAAGTTTTGTCGATTTTGACATGATAAAGGGCTGTGGTTTCCGTGTGGCCGTCGATCCTATGTACGGTACAGGCGCCCGCTGGATAAGCCGGCTTTTACGGGAGGCGGGCCTTGAGGTAAAGGAGATAAGGGGAGAGGAAAACCCCGGATTCAGAGGAATCAGTCCCGAGCCTATCGATAAAAACCTGCAGCCCTTGATGTCCCTTGTCAAAGAGGAGGGCTTTGATGTCGGCCTTGCCACAGATGGTGATGCCGACCGTATCGGTGCCGTAGACGGGAAGGGGGAATTTTTTAATTCACACCGCATATTGACGCTTTTGCTGCGGCATCTGGTTGAGGCGCGTGGTCTCAGGGGAGATATTATAAAAACTGTCTCCGGGACCAGGATGATAGACAAGCTGGCAGAAAAATATAATATCACCTGCCATGAAACACCGATAGGTTTCAAACACATATGCAAGAAGATGCTGGAAGGGGATATCCTCCTCGGGGGAGAGGAAAGCGGAGGGATAGGCATAACAAGCTATTTGCCGGAGAGGGATGGTATCCTTATAGCCCTTTTGCTTGTTGAGATCATGGCGTACAACGGTAAAAGGCTGGAGGCCATACTGGATGATATATTTGATGAAATAGGCGTCTTCTGTTATGACAGGGTCGATCTTCAGATTGAAAAGACCAGGATGGATACTGTCCGTTCAACTCTTAACTCCTTTTCTCCAAAGGAACTGGCAGGGATTAAGGTGATTTCTGAAAACCGTATGGACGGCCACAAGTTCATATTTGAAGACGGAAGCTGGCTGCTTATACGCCCATCAGGAACCGAACCAGTATTAAGGATCTACGCTGAAGCATCAACTAAGCAAAAGGTTTCAGCGCTGCTTGCAGAAGGGCAGAGGGTAGTCAAAACTTAGTTGATTTTTAAAAAAAGCAAGGTCGGCGACAGCTATTTTTTGCCCGACAGGGGCGATAAAAAGTCTGTGTAAACCTCTGTAATCTTATATTTTTTTTTAAATATTTTCATTTCTTCCGCTGAGTTAACAGTGTGAACATAGGTTGGAATTCCTTTGCTGGCCAATAATCCAGGAAATCCTGTTGATGCAAGGCCCTTTGGCATTGTTATAGCAAATGCTCCTCTAAAAGCTTTGCTCCGCCTTATGACTTCAGGCATTGATCCCTGAAACCTGTAAAGAGTCCAAATAACAGACTTGAAACCCATTTTTTTAACAATGTTATAATTTTGTGGCTGGTAAATTTGGGGAATCACTCGTTTTTGATAATCTTTTATTTTTTTTGAGATCATTGAGAGGGCCAGAAGATTATCTTCTTTAACATCAGTGACTATTATCGCAGCGGGGTTTTTTTCCATCCATTCGGCAAGGCCCTCCAGAGTACATTTTGTGAATTCAGAAGCATTACGAGATAAATATTTAAATGTCTCGATAGATGCCTTTTCTCCGGTCTGAAAGCCAAAAGACCTTTTGAAGCTGTCTTGCCAGTCATGCAGGCATACCAGGCGATTGTCTCTTGTAAAAGAAAAGTCGACCTCAAAGTAGGTGAAGCCTTTTTTCAGGTTCAAGTTCAGAGCCTCGTAGCTATTTGTGTATGTCTTGCCATTTATCCCTCCTCCTGCATGAGCTACTCTCAGAGCATTGAAGCTGGTTTTCTCCGCATAACAATTGGCAGTCACTAAGATCAAAACTACGAAGGCTATTATGGATATAGATTTTATCATTCAGCACCTATTATATTCGTCACTTTAAGTTGCACAACTTGCTTGAGCTGCTCAACGCTGATACTTGTAATTCTATCAATTTTTGTGTTTATAAGAGGCTTGGCGCCCACCTTACCAGCTGACACGCAAAGTCCTTTTTTTTCTGCCTGCTGGTACATGGTGGAGCAATTGTCGACCCACAAGATTGGCGTATCCCTGGCAAGCTTGAGAACCTGGCCAGCTAGACGTCTATATTTCCAGTCGGAACCAAGCCATTCAAATGTAACCGTTGTTTCTAGTTTTTCATTAAACTCCACAAGGATCGGGACTTCAAATGTCCTGTCATCTATGGTAATACTACTTTTTATAGGGTCAATTGTCACACCTTTTTCTATGTGTGGAAAATCCCAAAATGAGATAATCTCCGGTTTCCATCCTCTTAGCACATTATCTACATCGTCTAGCTGGCTTATTAAGGATTTTTCATTGCCCATCAAGTTACGACCCAGCCCTATCTCCCCCTCATAGCCAAGAAAATGCAGGACAGTTGGAGCAATATCCAGGGTAGACCCTTTTTTTGAGACCTTGTTAGGGCCTTTGTCTTTAGGATCAATTGCCATAAAAAGGTTTTTTCTGTTCCCTTTTTTTAATAACTCAAAGGCTGTATTCCTCATTCCTAGGTGGTCTGAAGCTATAAATATTTCTGTATTGTCTCCATAAGGGGACTGCATTATTTCTTTTGCAAAGCGACTAATAAGGTAGTCTGAGCAGGCCACTGCATTTAGAATAGGGTTTGATCCATTCTTATATAAAATACCCTTGCAATTTTTTGACGGATGTCCATTGGGGTGGTGCGTATCCAAAGTCAGCATAAACATGCCGAAAGGTTTACCAGATGAAGATAGCGCGTTGAAGTCTTTTAGTGCTATATCAAAAAGAGTATCGTCAAATAGTCCCCATGCATTTTTGTAATACTTGACGGGCAAAAGATCGTTTAACTCTACAATGCCACGAACTGAGTCAAAGCCGTGTGTCGAGAAAAGCTTGCCCTTTCCTGCAAAGCTTAGAGGAGCGCCGCCAAGATATGAAAGTTGATACCCTTCTTCTTTTAGTAGATCCCCAAGACAGGTAGCCCCGGCTAAGAATTTATCCATGCCAGACATGGAGTTGGCATGTGATGGAGAAAATAAAGGTATACCGCATTGGCTGGCTGTTATTCCTGCCACTGTCCAGCCGGTGTTGGCAACACCGTTAATATTTGTAAAATAATTACTGTGCGATTCTAAGTCTCGAAGCCCTTTTATTAAGCCGGGGAAAATGGCTTCATCAAAATATGTTCTTTCAAGGCTTTCGGCATATATATAGACAAAATTTCGTTTATTCTTTGGCCTTTTGCTTATATGCGGGGTTTTATAATATTTAGAGAAAGAATAATTTGTGCCTGTGTTTGCCAACATCAACATATCAATGGAAGCGGGATTGAAGAAAATTGCAGCAGAGACGCATAGATAAGATGCATAGGG
>JADFVX010000100.1 GCA_015222755.1 Pseudomonadota bacterium
ATTCTGACCCGCTGGCTGAATATGAAGAGACCCTGCTTAAGGGTGAGGTGTTCAGAAATATTGTGTCTAATATAAAGGGTACTGAAATTGACTGAAAAAATACTTTATGTAAATGGCGAATTTGTAGAAGAGGACAAGGCCACGATATCACCCTTTAACCGGGGCTTTTTATACGGAGATGGGCTTTTCGAGACTGTACGCAGCTACAAGGGGCGTTTGTTTGCACTGGAGGATCACTTCCTGAGGATGGAGGAGTCTGCCGCTTTTCTGCGAATACCTCTCCCCTTTGATTTCAAGCAATTGCAGGAGCTTCTCCAACTACTCCTGAAGAAAAACAAGCTGGAGACGGATGATGGTCGTGTCAGGATTAACCTTGCCCGTGGCGGGGCGAAGAAGGGACTTTTTGCTGAGGAGGGTATCCCTTCAGAGCTGGTCATCACTGTTGAGGCCGTGTCTCCCGGCATTGAACGGATACAGCGTGAGGGGGTAAAGCTGGCAATAATACACGATATCCGTATCGACAGCCGCTCACCGCTGTCATCACACAAGACCTTTAATTATATCCCCGGTGTTTTGGGCTTGATGCAGGTAGAGGCTGCGGGTGGAGATGAAGGGGTTTTTCTAAGTTATGAAGGAAATGTCATTGAAGGTGTCACCAGTAATATTTTTATGGTGAAGGAAGGAAGGCTCTTCACACCACCCCTTTCTTCAGGTCTTCTCCCCGGCATTACACGTAAAAAAGTGATAGAAGTGGCGCAAGCTGAGGGATTTGAAGTCAGTGAGTCAGACATAGGAGAGGAGGAACTTTTTGCTGCCCATGAAATATTTATTACCAGTTCCGTGCGCGAAGTTGTCCCAGTTGTAGCTCTTGACGGTAAAACCTTTCAGATCGGCGCCGTAACAAGAGCTGTTCAGGATGCATACAAAAATCATCTTCGCGAGGTGCTGTAGCCCCCTCTCTTCGTTGACAGTAAGGCGGCCGGAAGTGTATACTGCTTGGTTCAAAAAAAGATTGCCAAGGAGATTTTTATGTCAACAGAACTTAAACTTTCATCCCCTGATCTCGACGAACTGTCTGCTGCAGTCAGCGGACTTGGGATTCAAGAAAAGCTGCTTGTAGAATGCACTGAGGATTTTTTCTCTATCATTCCAGAGCTCCAGAAGAACCTGCCGGACACCTTTCTCTGGGCCCCGCTTATTGCAGGACCTGATGTCTGGAAGGGGGAGATATGGAAGACTTCCGATGAAAGCCTGCATGAGAGTGTCATTGGTTACATGTCCTATGATCACAAGCGCTGTGATGAGCTTTACGCAGAGGCTGAGGCTGCATGGAATGAGGGAAATCCTGAGCTTGCCGCTGAAAAGCTAAAGTCCTTTGACCTCGGCATGAAGCGTCACCTGGGCGAAGAGGAAAACATCCTCTTCCCGGCTTTTGCCGAAGCCACCGGTATGGTAGGCGGTCCCGTTCAGGTCATGCTAATGGAGCACGATCAGATGCGAGGCGTCCTTACACAGATTTCCGAGGCAATGGCGGCTAATGATATGGATACTGCCATAGCTCTTGGCGATACTATGGTCATACTCATGCAGCAGCATAACGTCAAGGAAGAAGGGATACTTTACCCGATGATCGAGCAGCATATAGAGGGCTCGATGCAGGAAAAGATCCGCAGCTTGCAGACCTATATAGCGTCGTAGACGGGGCATGTCAGGCGCCTACTCCTCCAAAAAGATCATAGCCCTAGACTGTAGAGATCTTGAGCCTCCTGAGCCTATGGTGAGAGTGCTTGAGGCGGTTCAGGCAATGACAGCTGACGAGGCGGTTTTAATGATCCACAGAAAGGTGCCTCGCCTCCTTTTGCCGAGACTCAAAGAACTGGGCCTGACGTTTGAACTTGTCGAAGAACAGGCCGATAGCGTCAAACTTTATATCTGGAGAGATTAATATATGTATGCTGGCGTCAGTTTGGACCAGGCCCCGCCGGAAGATATACCCGTCCGTTTTTTTCTGTCTGCCCCTGTTTTCGGCATCATTGCCGGTCTTTTGATCCTGTGGGACGGAGGAGATCTCTTTGTCAGTAACTGGGGGACGTCGACGATTGCTCTGACGCACCTTTTTACGCTGGGCTGGCTTGCCATGATAATGATGGGTTCCTTTTACCAGATGGTGCCTGTGCTGGTCGGAGGTACGGTACCTTACATTATGGCGGCAAGGAAGGTACATGCCATGTTTGCCGCAGGGGTCGTGCTGATAGTTGCCGGTATATATCTTCTGTCGGAGCCTCTCATTACTATTGCATCACTGCTGCTGCTTGTCTCGCTCCTTTTCTTTGTCATTCAGCTTGGCATAGCCCTTCTCAAGGTCAAGGCCGACAGGCCCACTGTTCTTGCCATGCGCATATCCATTGCTGCTCTTCTTGTGACAGTGCTCTTGGGGTTTTTCTTTTCCGGCGGCCATGCCGGGTTTTGGGAGCTTCCTGATAACAGGGTCCAGATGACGGGTATTCACCTTACTCTGGGTTTGTTCGGCTGGGTCGGGTCTCTTATAATGGGCGTTGGTTTTCACGTCATACCCATGTTTTACATGACGCCGGAATTTCCATCTGAAAAAAGTTTTTCCATCCTACTTGCCTACACCAGTTCATTGATTCTGTTGCCCCTTAGCCTCCTGGCCGATGGGGGGGGGATGCTCTCTTTGATGGCAGGCCTGCCAGCTTTAGCCGCAATGCTTGTTTTTACAAAAATAATGTTAGACCTTATAAAAAACAGAAAGCGAAAGATCGTGGATGTAACTCTACGTTCATGGCAGGTGGCCCTTGTGCTTTTACCACTGGCCCTGCTGGCTTTTGTGCTATGCCAGCTTACAGATCACCCCGCTTTTATTTTTTCCTTTGGAATTATTTTTATTGCTGGTTTTGGACTTACCGTGACGACAGGGATGCTATACAAGATCCTCCCCTTTCTTATATGGTTTCACCGCTTCAGTCTTCTCATAGGAAAGGTGCCAGTACCGCTGATGAGAGATATTTCTCCAGATAAGCCGGCGCAAAAACAGATAAGGCTCTTTTGGGCGGCACTGCTGCTTCTGATTATTGGCGCAATTTTTGAGTCAGGGATGCTTGTGCGGCTTGGGGGGCTCTTTTTTGCCACTTCATCACTCCTTTTAATGGTCAACCTCCTGCGGATGGTCAGAATGAAGGCGCCTGAGCTACCGGAGCAGACCACTTGACCATCATACCTAACATTTTATCCCTAAATAGATCTCTCTTGCCTGATCGCTTATCTTTAGTCTTCGCAGTTTTCTTTCTTTTTCCTCTTGTCTCGGCCTTTGCCGGAGAACAAAGGGTTCCGGGTATAGTTGAGCCAAGCATTGACTACCTGTCAAATCTGGTCCCTCTAAAGCCGGAAGGCTCATTTGAAGTCGATAAAATTGTTCCTCTAATCGAATTTGTCGCCGCTGAAAAGAATGCTGAAATGCTTCACGCCGGCCAGAGGGATGGAGCTAATTCAGCATACTATGAGTTTGATATTGAATCCAGTCTGTATAAAATACTACATTATGCATTCAATCCCGACATTCCAACACAGGTTTTTCGCCCTTCTTCGCTTCGCTCATCTTACTGGACCAACAATAAAGGTCTGATGCCAGCGCTTTGGGAAAAACTGGATCTCCTTGAGAATCCACTTGTCTTTTCCGGCGTGGAAAGGGAGGTAATAACTCCCGATACTAATACGGGTGCCTACTATCAGTATGATCAGGATAAAACTCTGCTACTGTTTAAATATAAAGGCAAAAATGCCTTTGCAGTACTTTCCCGGCAAAAAGGTGAATCAGGTGTCGGCAGAAAAGGCGTGGTCATTGGCCCCGATAAGGACTGGAACTATTTTTATTCAGGTAAAAAAGGTCTGACTAAAAAAGGGCTGGGATGGGTCAAGTCCCGCATGTATAATTCTTTTTCCATTTCTTTATTTTATGAGAAAGGAGAAATAAATGGGAAGGTTCGCTGCGCAACATTTAGCTGGATGAGTGCCGGATGGTCAGGCATTAATATGGTTAAAACAAAGCATATCCTCAAGGGAATTAAGCGTTATGCATCGGACTTTGAGTTTATAATGGAATCCCCAAGCCTGCCTTCAGCTGAAGATCTGGCTGCTAAGCTTTCTGAACTTAAAGCTCTAAGTCATGAAGAGAGAAGGATGAGGCTTGCACCTATGCTTAGTTTTTTCCTGAAAGAGAGTGACAGGGGTAAGTCCCTTGCTCGACCGGCTTTTGCAAAACTTGTAAAGAAGGGGGAGTACTTTGCTCGGATGAGTGATGAACAGGTAGAGAGTGCACTTTTTACGGAAGAGATGAAGTGTATACTGGACAAGGGGTGCAGAACCCCTGTAATCAGGCCTGCTTCGCCTCCTCTTGCAAGAGGGAAGACGACAATTAAAAACCTGCAAAATTAAACCTCATTCATAGGAGAGACGATGAATTACGATGTAATTGGTATCGGCAATGCTCTGGTAGATATACAGACCAAGCTTACAGAAGAAGAACTGAATAAGTTGAATTACCCTAAAGGGGGCATGACACTTTCTTCACCAACAGAACAGGGGGAAATTCTTGAGGCACTGGAAGCCTACACACACTCACCAACGATCTGTTCCGGAGGTTCTGCTGCTAACACCATACACGGGATAGGTGCTTTAAATGGGCGCGCATATTACATAGGACGCGTTGCCAACGATGGGTACGGCAGACACTATACCCAGGATATGGCAGACTGTGGTGTGGGATTCCCCGGCCCCGGAGCTGAAGATTCTGGTACCGGCACATCGCTTGTCCTTATTACCCCTGATGCGCAAAGAACGATGGTGACCGACCTCGGCATTTCAACGGCCCTGCACTCTGATAATGTGGATGAGACAATAGTGGCGGGGGCCAAATTTGTATACATAGAAGGCTACCTGTGGACGGGTGAAGACACAAAAAAAGCTGCTATGAAATTGGCGAGGACGGCAAGAAAGGCAGGTGTACCGGTCGCTTTCACCTTAAGTGATGCATTTATTGTAGATAATTTCAAAAAGGACCTGCTGGATTTTATAAAGTGGGATGTAGACATACTTTTTTGTAACGAAGTTGAGGGTTTGGCCCTTGCCGAGGAAGAGGATGCAGGCAAGGCATTTGATACTGTTGCCGCCATGTGTGAATATCTTTTCTTTACCCGTGGTCAAGAAGGGGCCTGGGCCTGTCATAGAGGAGGAGAGCGCTTAACGGTCAAGGGTTATCAGGTCGATGCCGTAGATACAACTGGTGCTGGCGACCTGTTTGCTGCCGGCGTGCTTACGGGAATGATTCACAAAAAACCTCTTAAAGAGTGCGTTATACTTGGCAATTATTGTGCCGGCCAGGTTGTTACCCATCTGGGGGCAAGGATGCCTGCACATTCACATACAAACATAAATAAAATTATAAGTGACTACCCTCATAAAGAGGGCGAGGCTTAAAGAATTCCAGGTCAAGACCATAAAGCTCCCTGGTTGAAAAAAACAGGTTTAACCTCTTTAAGGGTAGGATGTTTAAAAGAAAGCTTAAAAACAGTAGCTGAGCTTACCCCTCTTCCTCAAGGTAAAGCTTAAGCCCATCCCGCCAGTGCGGGATTTCCTGTGATGTTGTTTCTTTGTACTTTGCCTTGTCAAGAACGGAATACACAGGTCTTTTTGCAGGGGTTGGGTAGTCTTCCGTCAGTATGGGCCTTAGTTTCTTTAGTTTAAATTTTTCTCCCATCTCTTCTGCGACGCCTATGATCTCATGTGCGAAGTCGTACCAGCTGCACACCCCTTCGTTGGAAAAATGATATATACCGGAAGCCTTATTTTCTATTAAGTTAATAATCCCCTCAGCCAGGTCCTTTGTATAGGTCGGTGTGCCCGTCTGGTCATATACTATGCCAAGCTTGTCCCTCTCTGATGCAAGCCTGAGGATTGTTTTTACAAAGTTATTGCCATTTTTCCCGTATAGCCATGATGTGCGGACTATAAGGTAGTTATCTGTCGTGTTTTTTATTGAAATTTCTCCAGCCAGTTTTGATACACCGTATATAGCTATGGGATTTGTTGCATCATCCTCTGTGTAGGGCTGGTTGTTTTCCCCGTCAAAGACAAAATCGGTGGATATATGTACCAGTTTTGCACCTATCTCCCTGCATGCCCTTGCCAGGTTTTCCGACCCCTCCCTGTTGGTCTTAAAGGCCGTTTCCTTGTCTGATTCTGCCTTATCTACAGCAGTGTATGCCGCGCAGTTTATGACTATGTCCGGCATATAGGCTTTAAGGTTTTTATCTACCTTATCCAGATCTGCAATGTCAAAGTCAGGACGGGAACCGCAGCGCACCTCCCCCTTTTGTTCAAGCAAGGGGATCAGGTCTGATGCAAGCATGCTCCGTGCACCTGCTACAAAAAATCTCATGATAGCCTCTTATGTTTCATTAATGATAAGTCTAATGCCTGTTAATATAACGCAAATACTGCTTTGGAATCAAATTAAGAAGTTTGAAACAGGGGGGTATAGCTCCTTTTTCAAAAAAGACCTCATGACATTTATTTAGCATGGCTCTGTGAAGATGTTTACAAATACCATTTACACACTGGAAGAATCTCCTTGCAGGGGTAGATCATTCATACGTTGATTTTGAACAATCCTGCTTCCCCATAGCTCTGACATATTGACAGCCTTCAATTCCGTAATTATATTTACAGTGCAACAGGAAAAAACATAGGGGTAGTAATATTTTAATGCGTTTTGACAAATTCACATTAAAGTCTCAGGAAGCTCTGGCAGAGGCACAGTCGATTGCCGAGCGTAAAAACCACTCGCAGATAGAGGTGGAGCACCTCCTTCTGGCCCTTCTTGAGCAAAGCGAAGGAATAGTGGCGCCACTGCTAAAGAAATGCGGCACCGACGTTTCCATTCTAAGAAGCAGACTTGAAGAGATAATAGAGAGGCGCCCAAAGGTATACGGCGAAGGATCAGGTCAGGTCTTCATGTCGGCAGCACTTAGCCAGTGCTTCATTCGGGCAGAAAAGGAAGCTGAGAAACTAAAGGATGAATACGTAAGTACGGAACATCTCTTAATCTCAATTGTAAGCGGGAAAGACACAGATCCAGCCCGCCTCTTGGCAGAATCAGACATAGATGAGAACAAGATATTAAAGGCATTACAAGATATAAGGGGGAGCCAGAGAGTGACAGACCAGAACCCGGAAGGGAAATACCAGGCACTTGAAAAATACTCACGGGACCTCATAGACCTTGCCAGAAAGGGAAAGCTAGATCCCGTCATAGGCCGCGACGAAGAGGTGAGAAGGGTCATTCAGGTCCTCTCCCGACGGACAAAAAATAACCCCGTTCTAATCGGTGAACCGGGGGTAGGAAAGACGGCCATAGCCGAAGGGCTGGCCCAGCGTATAGTCTCCGGCGATGTCCCTGAAACTCTGAAGAACAAACGCCTCGTAGCCCTCGACATGGGGGCACTTATCGCCGGTGCAAAGTTTCGTGGAGAATTCGAGGAGCGACTAAAGGCGGTGCTGAAGGAGATAGCAGATGCCGAGGGTTCAGTGATCCTCTTTATAGACGAGCTGCATACACTTGTAGGCGCAGGTGCAGCGGAAGGTGCCATGGACGCCTCCAATATGCTGAAACCGGCCCTTGCCAGAGGGGAGCTCCACTGTATTGGGGCAACCACACTGGACGAGTATCGCAAGTATATTGAAAAGGACGCGGCACTGGAGCGGCGCTTCCAGCAGGTATATACCTGCGAGCCTAACGTGGAGGACACCATAGCCATCCTGCGAGGATTAAAAGAACGCTACGAGGTGCATCATGGTGTGAGGATCAAAGACAACGCCATAGTCGCAGCAGCCACCCTTTCCAACCGCTACATCACCGACCGTTTTCTCCCGGATAAAGCAATAGACCTAATCGACGAGGCGGCATCGCGCCTCAGGATAGAGATAGACTCCCTCCCAACGGAAATTGACGAGGTGGAACGCAAGGTGATACAGCTGCAGATCGAACGGGAGGCGCTTAAGAAGGAAAAGGACAAGCTGTCTAAGGAACGGCTTGCAGGCCTGGAAAAGGAGCTGGCCGACCTCAAGGAAAAATCGGCACATATGAAGGCCCACTGGCAAACGGAAAAAGATGCCATACAATCTATACGTGACTGCAAGGAGCAGACAGAGGCTACAAAGCTTGCGGCGCAGCAGGCCGAACGGGACGGCAATCTGGAAAAAGCGGCGGAACTGCGCTATGGTCGTCTCATAGAACTGGAAAAAAAGCTGGCAAAGGAAAACAATAGACTTGCCGAGTGTCAGGCGGAAAAAAAGATGCTTTCCGAAGAGGTGGATGAAGAAGATGTGGCCCAGATAGTATCAAAATGGACCGGCATTCCTGTCTCACGCATGATGGAAGGGGAGATGGACAAACTCCTGAAGACAGAGGAACGCCTGGGCCTTAGGGTGGTTGGTCAGGATGAGGCAATAACTGCCATTGCTAATGCTGTAAGACGTTCCCGCGCCGGTCTGCAGGATCCTGACAGACCAATTGGCTCTTTCATATTTATGGGGCCAACAGGCGTTGGTAAGACGGAGCTTGCACGTGCACTGGCGGAATTTCTCTTCGATGATGAACAGGCAATGGTACGCATTGACATGAGTGAGTACATGGAGAAGCACAGCGTCTCACGTCTTATAGGGGCACCTCCCGGCTATGTCGGATACGAAGAAGGGGGACAGCTCACAGAAGCGGTGCGGCGCAGGCCCTATGCCGTCATACTTCTTGACGAGATAGAAAAGGCGCACAATGACGTCTTCAATGTACTGCTGCAACTGCTGGATGATGGCCGCATGACAGACGGTCAGGGAAGGACTGTGGATTTCCGCAATACTATTATAATCATGACATCAAACGTCGGAAGCCGCCACATCCAGGACTTTGAAGAAAAAGAATACGAGGCCATGAAGGCGGCCGTCTGGGCAGAACTTCAGTCTCAGTTTAAACCTGAGTTCATCAACCGTGTCGATGATGTGGTCATCTTCCGACCTCTGGGACTGGAACAAATAAAGGTGATAATAGATATTCAACTGGAACGACTGAAAAAACTACTGGAGGAAAAGAAACTTACACTCAAGCTGACAGAAGCGGCAAAAGAGAAGCTTGCTTTAGCAGGCTACGATCCCCATTTCGGTGCACGACCGCTAAAAAGGGCTATCCAGCATGAGGTGCAGGACCCGCTTGCCATGGAGATACTGTCAGGGAAGTTTTCTGAGGGTGATGTCATTATGGCAGATATTTCAAAAGAAAAGAAGGACAAGCTGGTCTTCACAAAGAAATAGTTGTTTGTTTCAGCGCGACGGTAGATTGCGGCAAGACCTCATTTGATCCAACTGTACAGGACATTGCCACATCGCACCCGCTGGTCGCCATTTCAGGACTTCCCTTGGTCGTAACAACTGGCAGACAGCTATCGTTTCAGGCCATTTCTATACGGTTTTTCCCTAAGCGCTTAGCCCTGTAGAGCGCTTCATCGGCACGCTTGACAATGTCATCTGAAGTCTCCCCGTCTTCGGGGAAGGTCGCAAGGCCAGCACTGACAGAAACAAATCCCATCGGCTGAGACTCCTCGTGGGCAAATGTATGACGGTGAATAGCCGAAACCACCCTTTCCCCGATTAACATTGCCCCATCCTTGCTGGTTTCCGGCAATATAACGACAAACTCCTCCCCCCCATAACGACAGGCAATATCTGTGCTCCTTACTGTATGTCTAAGGATCTCACTCAATTCCTCGAGAACTTTGTCCCCTTCCGGATGGCCATTGGTGTCGTTGTAATATTTGAAATTATCTATATCAATCATAAACAGAGAAAGATAACGCTCATGCCTCAAGGCCTTTTCATACTCTTTTTCTAAAGTTTCGTTAAAATAACGCCTGTTGTAAAGACCGGTAAGGCTGTCTCTTATTGCCTTTATTCTTGTTTCCTCCACCAACTTTGCATTATTTAACACCACCGTCAGATGTTCCGCCATTCCCTCAAAAAGCTTAAGGTCTGAAAGATCAAAGTGGTCCGGCTTGTTCTTGTAGGCGCATATTAGGCCGAAAATTGAATCGCCCCTGAAAAAAGGAACTGCAATAATAGAATTAACTTCAGCGCCGAAAATATCCTCGGCAGGGAAATCGATATATTTCTCTACATCACTTACAAGTTCTCCCTTCCCCTCCGCGGCCACAGCGCCATAAAACCCCTCCCCCGGCTTTCGCCTTGTACTGCCTATCTCACCATCTTCAAAGCCGGTATAAGAGGCAACACTCAGCAGGCCGCTATCTTTATCGGCAAGCATTATCATAGTCTTATCTATCTTTTCACTCCTGCCAAGCCCTTGGACCAGGCTGAGCAGAATCTGCTCCAACTCAAAATTTGTATTCACGGCCTTACCTATGTTGTATAGTGCAAAGACCTCCAGCAGACTTTTATCCAGCTCCTTTTTAGTATCTTCCAGGGACTGCACCATACGGTTGAAAGCAGTCGCCATTTCACCAAATTCATCCTTCCCCCTGACCTCGGCACGTACAGAAAAATCCCCCTTCTCCACTTTTTTGAATACCTTCAGCATCGACTTTATGTCTCTGGTAACAATAAAGGTCAGCAAGAGACCAATTACAACAAGAAAGATAATGAACCTCATGAACCAGAACAAGACCATCCAGAGCTTATTTTCCCTGATATCCGCGCTGATTGTTTCCATGGAAAATTCAATATTGATGGCACCAAGGATATCGCCTTCCCGGGCATTTCTATGACAGCCACTCCCCTCACTGCATTTCTTTCTATCAACCTTGTAAGGGACTAAAACCCTGGCAAAATCCCCATTAAATTGATAGATGGGCTGACCTTCCTTCAGCACCTTGAGGTCCATGTCATCCCTTGGCAGTTCTCTTGGGTCGGCGATAATGTCCTCTTGGGCAACTCCCAGCTTTCCTCTCAAGCCAAGCAAATCTTTTTCTAATTCTGCGATCTCGTCCTTCAGATCATCTATTAGATCGGCATCTATCGCTTTAGAAAGCTCCTCCTCCAATACAGGTATTTCTGCCATGCTGCGCCGTATCGCTTTTTCCAGCGATGGAATGACCTCTTTTTTATTCATCTCGTTAAAAAGCTCATTCGTTCTTTCAGCCCTGACAATCCTGACATTTTTTATTCCTTCCAACTCCTCTTGCATTGTCTGAAGCATGGAAAAACGAATATCCATCTTCCCCTCCCTCATCAGGGTATTAAGGGCAACCCTGACATTTTCGGCAAGACGGAAGGTCCACCTTTTGATCTCATTTTGTGTCAGTTCTCTTTCCTTCCTGGCATTATAGTTAATGTCAAGGAATGTCAGGACAAGCAGAATAAGCGCAATAGAACCAAGGAATTTAGTGGTAAGCGTTAAGTCTCTGAATTTTTGCTGCATAACTTTCTCTATTTGGAATAAAAAATATAATGTTGTCTAAATTAAAACTACCCGTATTACAAGCGATTTTTTCATTATCACATAAAAAACTTTTTTTAAAAATTACTTTCCCTCCCTCAAGCAATTTAAGTTTTTATGAGCCCTTTTTCTTGACAAGGCATCAAAGAACTTAGATACTTACTTCATAGTTTCTAAACTTCGAAAGTATTAAAACAGGTATTGTTATGAAAGAGCTTTACGAACTACAGGCAGACATCTGCAAGACCATGGCCAACGCAAAGCGCCTGGAGATAATCAGCTTGCTTGGCGAAGGTGAGCTGCCTGTTGGTAAACTAGCAGAAAGAATGGGGGTAAGGCTGGCCAACCTCTCACAGCACCTTTCCATAATGAAGGCAAAGGGTATACTTGAGGCAAGACGCGACGGAGTACATATCTACTACAGACTTTCCAATCCAAAAGTTACCAGGGCATGTGCATTCATGAAAGAGGTACTGATTGAACAGATGGAGGCGCAGGCCGCTTTCTCTAAAAGGGGCAAATAAAGGGGGGGGAACCAAGATGAAGATCCTGCATAAAATCGTTGAGCTGTCACTGGACAATCCGAAGAAGCTGCTTAGCATATACGGAGTAATAACACTCCTCTTCCTGGCGCAATTCTCAAAGATCACTGTCGATACTGACCCTGAAAACATGCTCTTTGAAAAGGAGCCTGCCCGTGTCATCCACGACGAGATGAAAAAGGAGTTCGCCCTCCATGACTCCATCATTGTCGGAGTAGTAGACGAATCAAATACTAATGGCGTCTTTACCCCGCAGACACTTAACAACATCGCCGCCATCTCCGAAGAGATCATGAAGATCGACGGCGTAATCGCCCGCGATCTTATCAGCCCCACAACAACAGACGACATAAGGGGAGGTGGAGGGACCCTGGTCATCGAGCCGCTCATGCGAAAAGGGGTGAAGGATGAGCAGGAGGCCCTTGCCATACGTGATGCAGCGCTCGCCAACCCCGTATTGAAAGACATGCTCATATCCGCCGACGGCAGGGCAATCGCTATTGCTGTGCCCATCAAGGCCAAAAATCAGAGCTACCGCATAGCAACAGAGATAGAAAAGATCGTAGATAAGCATAAAGGAAGTGAGGACTACCACATAACCGGCCTCCCTGTAGCGGAAGACACCTTCGGCATAGAGATGTTCAGGCAGATGGCTATCTCGGCACCGCTGGCAGGGCTTATCATCTTCCTGCTCATGTTCTTCTTCTTCCGCCGTTTATCAATCATAAGCGCCCCCATGATTGTTGCAATGGTGAGTATCATCTGGGCCATGGGCTTCCTTATAGGTGCAGGTAACACGGTGCACATCATGAGCTCCATGATCCCCATCTTCCTTATGCCCATAGCAGTAGTGGATTCCATACATATTTTGAGCGAGTTTTACGATGACTATGGAAAAACATGTGAGAGGAAAAAGACATTTCTGGGGGTTATGGATAAACTTATGACACCGATGATCTACACCTCCATAACATCATCTGTGGGTTTTATATCACTTGCACTTACTCCCATACCACCAGTAAAGGTGTTCGGTGCATTTGTAGCCTTTGGTATCATGAGCGCCTGGTTCCTGACTATAACGTTGATCCCCGCATTTATCATGCTGATGCCGGAGCGGTATATGAAGGGTTTCGGCAGGCAAGACACAGGGCCGGACAGGATGACGGCCATACAGGAGGCACTGGGGCACTTCAGCACAAAAAGAAGCGGACTGATAGTCGGCCTGACTTTGCTGGTTGTCATATTTTCAGCCTACGGGATATCACTTACCGTTGTGAACGACAACCCCGTCTACTGGTTCAACAAAGATCACCGTATACGTGTTGCAGACAAGGTACTAAACAGCCACTTCGGCGGAACATACATGGCCTACCTTGTCCTTGAAGGAAAGGAAGATGGTGTGATGAAATCACCTGAGGTGATGAACTACATCGAAAAACTACAGGATAAAATATCTTCCATAGAGGCTGTTGGAAAGACGACCTCTATTGCCGACGTGGTGAAAAAGATAGGTTTTGAACTGCGAGACCAGGCAAAAGGATCGGATGTTATTCCGCAAAGCAGCGAGGCCGTCGCCCAGTTTCTCTTCCTGTACGAGATGAGCGGCGATCCTGACGACCTCTATCATCTTGTAGACCCGATCTACAAAAAGGCAAATATCTGGGTACACCTGAAGCGCGGTGACAACATAGACATGAAAAGGGTAATAGAAGAGACCCGCACTTTCATGGATGAAAACAAGCCACCGGCAGGCATCAAGGCGGATTGGGCAGGCCTTACTTACATCAATGTCATCTGGCAGGACAAGATGGTAGCGGGGATGTTAAAGGCACTTATCGGCAGTTTTGTTATGGTATTTTTTATCATGACTGCCCTCTTCCGTTCGGCAATTTGGGGGGCTATCTCGATGGTGCCACTTACAGTGACCATTACGTTCATCTACGGCTTGGTAGGGTTCACCGGAAAGTCTTTTGATATGCCTATAGCCATACTTTCGGCACTGACGCTTGGGCTTTCCGTAGATTTTGCGATCCACCTCGTCCAGCGGGCCCGCCAGATCTACAGCGAAAACAAAGACTGGGACAAGACCATCGACCTGCTCTACGAAGAGCCTGTCAGGGCAATAATACGGAATGCCGTCGTCATTGCCATAGGCTTTACCCCTCTTTTCCTGGCGTCCCTCGTCCCATACCAGACAGTGGGCTTCTTTATGGCGGCTATTATGGCGATAAGCGGCTTCATGACACTGGCCGTTCTTCCCGCTATGATGAATATGATGAAAAACCGGATAAAAATGTAAAATCTACAGGGAGGTCAAAATGTTTAAGATATTAACTGCTATGCTTTCAGTATTTCTCCTGCCGTCATTTATTTTTGCCATGACAGCCGATGAGATAATAGAAAAATCAAATATCGCTTACTACTATACTGCAAATGACGGCAAGGCACGGGCTAAGATGAAGATAGTCGACAGCCGTGGAAGGGAGCGCTACCGCGAGATGACCATCCTCAGAAAGGATATAAAAGACGGCGGCAGGCAAAACTACTACGTCTTCTTCCATGAACCGGCAGATGTAAGAAAGATGGTCTTCATGGTATGGAAGCAGGCCGAAGGTGACGACGACCGCTGGCTTTACCTTCCTGCCATCGATCTCGTAAAGAGGATAGCAACAAGCGATAAACGCTCCAGCTTTGCGGGGGGTGTATTTACCTACGAGGATGTATCAGGACGGCGGACATCGGACGATACCCATGAGCTTATAAAAGAAGAAAAGGTAGACGGCAAGGCCGCCTATGTCATAAAAAACACGCCAAAAGATGCCGAGGTTGTAGAGTTCTCCTACTACATCAGTTGGATAGACAAGGCCACCTTCCTGCCGGTAAAAGGCGAGTATTTTGACAAACAGGACAAGCTCTACCGTACTATAACCGTCGATGAGACAAAGGTAATAGACGGCCACCCTACAGCTATAAAAGGAACAGGGAAAAACCTGGAGACAGGACTTACAACAACTATAGAGTTTGTAGATGTGAAATACGATATCGGACTGAAGGAATCGACCTTTGCCGAGCGCTACCTCAGAAGACCGCCAAGAGAGGTGAGATGATCGTAAGAGAATCAAGCTCACCGCAAGGGCACAAAGATAAAAGTTTTAAGGTATTTGTCTTCCTCTGCGTTCTCTGCGCCTCTGCGGCAAACTCTCTTTTTTTCTCTGCACCCTCCCACGCCATAAGCCTCCACGGCTTTGCAGAAGGGGCCTATGGCGCCAGATTTCATAATGATCTAACCAGGAAGGACAACTACAACCTCTCCGAGGCAAGGCTTCAGCTTAAGGGGAGCCATCTACCCAAAATGCTGGAAAACTGGCAGCCTGAGTTTTTTTTCAAGGGTGATATTCTACACGACCGTTACAGCGAGACGACACAGGGCATACTTCGCGAGGCCTATCTTTTCCTGACGCCACTACCAACTGTAGACCTGAAGGTAGGGCGACAGATACTTACCTGGGGGACAGGGGACCTCCTCTTCATCAATGATCTCTTCCCAAAGGATTACGTCTCCTTCATGATCGGCAGGGACGATGAATACCTCAAGCTGCCATCAGATGCTATAAAGGCGTCTTTTTTCCTGCCAAAGATAAGCATTGATGTGATACTTACACCACAGGCGGAGCAGAATAATAGTATCAACGGGGAGCGGCTGTCCTTCTACAACGGCCTCATAGGGGAGATAGTAGGACAAAACGGGTCAGGCGATTTCCATGAGCCCGCCCACACACTACGGAACATGGAAACGGCAGCAAGGGTCTACCGCAACTTCGGAAGCATAGAGGGGGCTCTATACTACTTCAAAGGTTTTTACAAAGAGCCTCTCGGCGTAAGCGACCCTGTCAATTGGGATTTCTTCTACCCCAGACTGGCCGTCTACGGGGCCAGCCTGCGCGGGCCCTTTGCAGGAGGGATAGGCAACATCGAGTTGGGATATTACGACTCCAGGGAAGACAGGAGTGGAGGCAATTCCTCCATTGAAAATTCGGCGGTAAAATATCTTGCAGGATACGAAAAAGATATGGGGAAGGATCTCAAACTCGGCTTACAATATCAACTTGAACAGATGCTAGACTATGACGCCTACCGGGCAGGCGTGAATCCCGGCTCACCCGCTGACGATGAATACCGCCACCTCCTGACACTTCGTCTGACTCAGCTGATGATGGACCAGAACCTTAACATAGGCCTTTTTGTATTCTATTCTCCCTCTGACAAGGACATACACCTTCGGCCAAGGATTAGCTATAAGTTCAACGACAACATGAGCGGCACCATAGGGGCCAATATATTTGAAGGGGACAAAAGCCATACATTTTTTGGACAGCTGGACCGCAACGACAACATCTATACAAGGGTCAGATACAGTTTCTAAGGGGATAATAAAAGATGAGCATTAGTGGCAACCCTCACAAGATGGCTGTCGATATCGCCGGGGGCTATATCAGCTTTACGGTGGCAACACTTAAAAGATATACGGCGGGCGACCTCAAAACTATCAATACAAATCTGCAGTTAGTCCTTAGAGAACTGCGAAGACAACAGCCACCGCTGGAAGATGTTATGGCGATAAAACTGAAAAATATGAAGATACAAAGGGTCAATCATGCACTAACGATCATTTCTTCCTACTGCAGGAAAAAGCGCCTGCCTATTTAAGTCCACCCCTAACTCCGCCCTGCCCTATTATGTAGGTACCTTTCGGCTGTTTCAATCAGCGGATTCTCCTTTATAGGTCTTGAAAGGTAGCCGCTACATCCGGCTTTAATGTGGGGATTTATCGTCCTGAGCCTGTCTTGTTTGAAAAATCCCTGTAACATTTCAAGATTTCATCATCCAGAGTTTTGTAATCAAAAGGCTTGACTATATAACCTTGTATCCCCAGATCTTTACAGGTTTTTATGTCATTTTTATCGTCTGTGGATGTCGAGATGATGATTGTAGTTTCCATGTCTCCTGCTTCATCGCGAATTTCCTTCAGTATGGAACGACCGGACATACCAGGAAGAAAGATATCCAACAATATGATATCAGGATGCCAAGTCCTATAATTTTCCATGGCCGATCTGCCGTCCGCCACCAGACGCTTTTCAAACAGACTATCGGAGACCGCAGCATCATAAAGGTTCAACAGGCTTTCATCATCTTCAACTATCAGCAATTTCAGCTTATTCATCGTATAGGACCTCTATCTTCTTAAGGTAAACTGAAAGTTCATCCACCCATCTCCTTATATCTTCTGTATTATGCTCCTTTGCCGCCAGCTCTATAGCCACTCCTATCTCCGAGATATAATCAAAGCCATAGCCGCCACCGGCACCTTTCATAGAGTGGCCAATTCTTCTTATCGTTTCATAATCGCCCTTTTCAATATTCCTGTTGATAAGATCAAGATCTGCACACCTTAATTCAAAAAACCTGGGGATTATCGACTTGAGATCTGCATCTACATGAACAATGATCTTCTCCTCCTTACCCATTTTTTTCACGCCCTGAAAACTTGCTGACAACAGCTAAAATCTCTTTCTTCTTTGCCGGTTTGGCAATATGACCGGTGCAGCCTGCTTTCAGGCATTTATCAACCTCCTCTTTGAGAGCATGGGCGGTGAAGGCGATTATCGGGGTTTCATCCCTGCCGTTTTCTTTTTCCCATTTTCGTATCTCAGCCGTCGCCGTATAACCGTCCATAACTGGCATCTGCATATCCATTAAAACTATATCATATTTCCCGGAGATAAACATTTGGACTGCTACCTCGCCATTCTCGGCCATATCGGTATTGCAGTGGGATTTCTTCAGAAAGGTTTTAAGGAGCAACCTGTTGTCCTCCGAATCATCAACTACCAGCATATTTAGCTTCTTAGCGGAATCACGGGTCGGGACAGTTTTGGCCTTCCCTTCCGGTTTCTCTTTTTTTCTTACTGCTTTGCCTTTTTCAGCTCCAACTTTCATGCTCACATTAAAGTGGAATGTGCTCCCTTCGCCCATCTTGCTCTCAAGCCACATCTTTCCGCCCATAACCTTGACCAGCTTTTTTGAGATGGTCAAGCCTAGTCCCGTTCCGCCGAATGTGCGGGTAGTGGATGAGTCGGCCTGGGTGAAGTCCTCGAATATGGCCTCCAGCTTTTCAGAAGGGATGCCTATCCCGGTATCGCTTACGGAGAAGGTCAATCTGCACTCCTCGCTAGGCTCAGAAGGCTTCTCACAGGCGACAGACACCTTTACCTCCCCTTTTTCAGTAAATTTGAACGCATTGCCCATGAGATTGATAAGCACCTGTCTCAAACGGACAGGATCTCCGACTAAAAGCGAAGGGGTTCCCGGGGCGATAGCGGTAATCAGCCCTATCCCCTTTTCATGCGCCTTTATATCGAATATGCCTGTCACCTTTTCAAGCTCTTCAGGCAGATCAAATTCTAACTCTTCAAGGTCGATCCGCCCCGCCTCTATCTTGGACAGGTCAAGTATGTCGTTTACAAGAGCGAGCAGATTATCTCCGGCCTTTTGAAGACCCTTAAGGTATACCTCCTGATCATTATCAAGGCTGGTTTCAGAAAGAAGCTCGCTCATCCCCAGAATGCTTGACATCGGCGTCCTTATCTCGTGGCTCATATTTGCAAGAAACTCACTTTTCGCCTGGCTTGCCACCTCGGCTGCTTTTTTTGCGATTTTCAGCTTTTCCTCCGCCTCCTTGCGACCGGTAATATCCAGCCCGTATGCATAAACATAATTGGAACCCTGTACCGGGATAAAGGTGATTGAAAATATTTGCTCTCCGTGCTCGACTTCAACTTCCCTTGCTTCCCCTTTTTTATAGACTTCTTTTGTAAAAAAAGTCATGCCAGACATAAGACCGTTATCTTTAACTCCCCAGACATCGAGAATTGGTTTACTTGCCTCATTGGCATATAGAACTGTTCCATCACTGGAAATCTGCATTACAGGAAAGGGGTTTTCAGAAGGGAATTTTGCCAGGATCTCTATCTCTCTTTCAGCCTCTCTCCTTTCCGTTATATCATGGACCGTTCCGATCATCTTGGTCACCTTTCCATCCTTACCGAACTGCACCTCACCCTGCTCGTGGACTACCTTCTCGCTCCCGTCAGGCAGCACTATCCTGTGGTCTATGTTGTACAACTCTTCCTTTTTCAGTGCTTGGGCTATATTGCTTGCCACAATGTCTCTGTCTTCAAGGTGGATAGTGTTGAGGAAAATCTGGTAGGTCGGCTCAAAGGCTTGCGGCTCAAAGCCGAAGATGCGGAATATCTCATCGGACCAAGTGATGTTGCCCGTCTCGATCTCCCATTCCCAGTCCCCCATAGCGGCAATTTGCTGGGCATTTGCAAGCCTAGCTTGGCTTCCCCTTAGTGCTATTTGTGAGTTTTCCGCCATAAGCCGCGCCTCGTTGGCGTCATCCATCATGTTGACAGCTGCCGCCCTGGCGTCGGCGAGCTGCCGCATCCTTAGCAGCAGTTCCTCATTCTGGCTTTCAACTTTATCTATATATTCCTTATTTGCACTGTCTTCGGCTATTTTTTCACGAATCTCTATCTCCATCTGCCTTGATTTCTTCAGGCGTCTTTCAACCCGCCCCAGGACTATATAGAAGAAGATGGTCAACAATATCCCCGAAATGATAAATACTGTGCCGATAGATACAAGTGTGATGCGCAACATTTCGTAACGGTCTGTTATGTCGGCCAGGACAGCCATGTCACCGATCTCCACTCCTGTAGAATTAATGATCGGAATCACTCCTATGTGGTAGAGCTTATTGTTAAGCCAGACCCTGTCATTTTTAGCCAGTGAAGGATGTTCTTCTTCTGCGAAAATCTCGGAAAAGACCGGTAGAACGGCCTCCATGGATTGCTCCACGAGCACATATGCCCCGAACCTGTCCCACTCTGATACACTTATGTCGTTTGACATTAATAATTCCCACTCTTCCCTGCCTTTAATACCTGTAGTCTTGGATATAAAAAGGAAGGATTCAACATTAAGCATGTCCTTTAACCTATCGATGTAAACCCTGGAATCCTTCCCCATCTCGACATAACCGACTATCTCGCCATCGACACGCCAGGGGCAGACTACCCTCAGGCTAAAAGTGCCCAGAGGGCCAATCTCTATGCCGCGGGTGGTCTTTCCCGAGATTAATGAATCCTGCATAGTTTGGCGCTTGATAATATCCCCGTGATAATCAGGCCTGTGGACGCGAAGGAAGTTGACACCATTTTTGTCATGAAAATAGAAGTGAGATATTTGTTCGACATTTTTAAGTTCCTGTAAAAAAGGCAGGGCAAGATCAAGAAGTTTTCCCCGGTCCTTTGAAAGAAAGGCCTCCTTTAACTGAGCATTATTAAAGACAAAGTTGATATCTTTCTTTATAACATCGGCATCCGATATTAAACTATTTGTAAAGAGCTCATTGGCGACTTTGAGATCTCTGCTTGCATCTCTTTCCATCTCTTTCTGCTGCAACCAGAACACCCCGGCAGCAAAGAAGGCCATCAGGATGATAAAGGTCAGAAGAAGAGGAAGGAGTAGGCGCCTCCTGATATTCACGCCGCCTTTTCGACTTTTATTTTCCATCATCTTGCTTCTCATGGCCATGCAACATGTACCTTTCTTCTTTCCCCATAGTATGAAGCAGGGTATTGATTTCCGACTTGAGCTCAATCATCCTTTTTTCGCGGCCCACTGACAGGCGGTTGAATTGCTCCAGCTCATTTATATTTTTTTTCAACTCTTTTTCAGCCCTTTTCCGCTCAATCGTTTCGGCCAGCACCGCCGTTATTGAAGACAGAAACTCTATTTCTACCTCATTTTCTTTATGGCCCTCTTTGACATAGAGGTTAAGAACTCCCAACACCCTGCCACCGGCAGATATGGGGAAGCAGTAATGGCCGTGGCTGCTAATCCCTTCATATCTTATTTCATGGCGGTCATCAATCCTGTCGGCAAATATAATCTCATTCGTTTTTGCCGCACGTCCACAGATACACCTGCCAAAGGGAACTTTGGAGCATGTTCTCAGGATATCTTCGGGGAGACCTTTATGTATTTTCATGATCAACATGTCAGGCTTATCTTCCACAAGGAATATACAAGCCCTCTGCTCAAAGGAAAGCCATGGGAGTGAAAGAATATGGTCAAGCGTACGATCCAGATGTTCCTCCAGTGAAATAGCTTGTAAAGACAGATCTAAAATGGAGTTTATAGTCTCTTGAGTTTGCTGATTTTGTTCGAGCTTTTCATTGTATTGCTTAACCTTGAGATTGTTTAACATCAGGGTGCGGAATGAGAGATAGTAGAGTAGCGGAAACAATGCCAGGACAAGCAATGATCCGTCGATGACAGCCTCCCAAAAGGCTGACATAAGATGCAGCCTGGGAAGTAAAAGCATTATTAATGTCTCTATGATAAATACAGAAATCAAAGTAACTAAAAAGAACCTGAGTGTAGTGTCCACTTTTATCAAAGCTCTTTTTGGTGTCTCCTTCATTGAACTTCCTCCGACAATCCATTTCCCTTGCCTTTCTTTCAATGCTGCATCTTAAAATCTAATATCAACATAGCGATACATTTCATTTGACTTGGCAATGATTAAAACTCTTCTTTATATGATGTGAAAGCTGCTTGAATGATTCGAAAAGATGTATGGATTTTTTATGTGTTTTCTTCCTGCTGCAAAGCTGCCTTTACTCTGTTCCGCCCTTCCTCCTTGGCCCTGTAGAGTGCCTTGTCTGCAGCGTCAATCAAATCTGAAGGGGCTGAGCCTTCAGATGGAATCATAGTGGCAGTTCCAAGGCTTACAGTAACATGGTCTGCAACCTTAGATGTCTCATGCTGCAGCCCCATAGACTCTGCAGCCTTGCGAAGGTCTTCTGCTATCTTGAGGGCACCCTCCTCATTTGTCTCCGGGAGAATGACCGCAAACTCTTCACCCCCATAACGGGCAAGAGAATCTGCGGGTCGGTGAAGCGTCTTCTTAAAACTGTTGGCAACGCTTATAAGACACTCATCTCCAGCCAGGTGTCCATAGGTATCATTGTAAAACTTGAAAAAATCTATATCCAAAAGAATAAGGGAAAGAGGGGTCACACTCCGGCGCCCACGGTTCCACTCCTCTTCCAGGCGCTCATCAAAACCGCGCCTGTTGGAAATACCTGTAAGTCCATCAAGGGAAGAAAGCTCCTTAAGACGTTCATTAGCGCTGAACAGAGCCCTGTTCAATTCTACAAGTTCCAATTCTCTAGCTTTACGCTGGTCCGTCTCTTTCTTAAGTTTTAAAATGGATCGGACCCTGGCCAAAAGTTCTATTTTATTAAGCGGTTTGGACAGATAGTCGATTGCGCCCGAATCAAAAGCAACCTCGAGCAGCTTAGACTCATCAATGGCTGTAGTCATAACTATGGGGATATCCTTGTGCTGCTCGGACGCCTTAACAATACGGCAAAACTCGATTCCATCCATTTCAGGCATCACAACATCAAGCAGTATAATGTCAACATCAAGGTTCTTTTTTTTAGAGGGTGCTGATTTCAGGCCTTCACATGGGATATCGAGGAGGGCGAGCGCCTCAAGGGCTGAGTCAGCCAGAAGAATATCTTTATAGCCGGCCGAATTTAAAAAGGTCTTGATCAGCAGTCTTACATCTTCTGAATCATCGACAACCAGTATAGACATTATCCCCCCTTTTTGTCTTTTCAGCAGGTACTCAATTTAATCAGTCCGATCTACCCCCCAAGGCCGGAAAAGCTTATGCTCCACAGCAATTTGATCCAGAAGTTTTCCTACTACAAAATCCACTAAATCTTCCATTGTCTCAGGTTTTTGATAAAAGGCCGGCATGGCAGGAACTATCCTTGCACCCATACGAGACAGTTTCAACATGTTTTCCAAGTGTATATCGTTAAGCGGTGTTTCCCTCGGAAGCAGGACAAGGGTCCCACGTTCCTTCAGCACAACATCGGCAGCCCGCTCGATTAAGTTCCCCGACATGCCATTTGCTATACGGCCAAGGGTTCCCATGGAGCAGGGGGCAATAAGCATTGTACCGCGACCGGCAGACCCGCTGGCCATGGGCGAAAAAAAATTCTTATTATCGTAGTATGTCAGTTCTTCAGCGACTCCGAAATGCTCCCTTATTTTTTTATTCAGTAAAGCTTCATCACCTTGCCAATCAATGCCTCTTTCTTCTTTTATAACTATAAAGCCTGGAATTGATATAAGCAAGTTTACCCTCCTGGATGCAGCAAGAAGTTGCTCAACCAGCCTTAGGCCATAGATGGAGCCGCTTGCACCTGTTATTGCTACCGTTACCGGGTTTTCTTCGCTCATAAGTTCACCTTGTCTGCCTCAATGATTTCTCCCACCAGATCATAGGGGTGCGCCTCGCTTATAAATACCGATTTAATATCTCCAACTTCAGCCTGACCGGCATTTATGTATGTTATACCGTCTATTTCAGGGGCCTGAAAAGTGGCCCTGCCCTGCAAGAGCAGGTCGGTCTCTTCACTTAGTCCTTCTACAAGCACATCGACTTTTTTACCCACATGCCGCTCGTTCCGCTCAAGAGATATTCTCTGCTGAAGTTCCATCAGCCTGTTGTACCTCTCCTCTTTTATCTCTTCAGGTACCTGCCCCGGCATACTTCCAGCCGGCGTTCCCTCCTCCTGAGAATAGGTAAACACCCCGAGGTGATCAAAGCGGGTCTCTTCAACAAAGCCCATCAGGTTCTCAAATTCTTTTTCTGTCTCACCTGGGAAACCTACTATAAAAGCGCTTCTCAAGGTCACATCCGGTATCCGGTCTCTAAGCCTGGCAACGAGCGCACGGATCATCTTTTCTCGTGTACCTCGCTTCATGCCCTTAAGTATCTTGTCATCTATATGCTGCAGGGGCAGGTCAATATATTTAACTATTTTCTTCTGGGACGCTATAAGCTCAATAAGACCATCACTTAGAAGCGTAGGATAACAGTAAAGAAGCCTGAGCCATTCCACTCCCTCTACTACTGAAAGCTTTTCAAGAAGATTTTTCAGTGTAGTGGATGGCGTCAGGTCTCTCCCATAGGCAGTTGTATCCTGCGCCACAATATTGAATTCCTTTACCCCTCTTGCTGCAAGTTTTTTCACCTCTTCCACAATGGATGTCTCACTTCGACTCCTGAAATCACCCCGCAATTTTGGGATGATGCAAAAAGTACAAGGATTAGAACAACCCTCAGCGATTTTTATATAGGATGAATAGAAAGGTGTTGTAGATACCCTGGGAGTATTATAATCGTGCAGATACTCCGGCACCCCTGCGGCAACAATCTGCCCCTCTTCCTCAGTTTTCCTTACAAGTTCAGCTACCCTCTGGTACTCGCCAGTCCCCACAAAAAGATCGACTTCGGGAAGCTCTTCCTTGAGCTGTCCCTGGTAGCGCTGCGTAAGACATCCAGCAACTACAAGCAGCCTGCACCTGCCGCTTACCTTGTAGGAGGCATACTCCATAATGGCATCTACCGACTCTGTAGTAGCCTTCTCTATGAAGGTGCACGTATTTATTATGATAATCTCTGCATTGGCCGGATTATCAGTCATTCCATAGCCAACCTCACCCAGCAAACCGAGAATCACCTCGGAATCGACCCTGTTCTTTGGGCAGCCAAGGCTTACCATTGCGATATTTTCCAAAAAAATTTTCTCCCTGACTTGATTGTATCTGATGGTAGCAAAGGGCAACAGCCTTGTCAAACAAGGGTTTTATCCTTGACTTAAAAGCAAGCGATAGGCTAAATTTAACACCTCTTAAACTCTTAATTTTATAAGCGTGCTTACCTACCTTAAAAACTGCAAATGTGCATTCAAAATTGAACCGCTCGAAGATAGCTGGTTTGATCTGGATGAGCTTGACAAGCACCACCTCTTGAAGCCGCTTTCTCCAACTGCACGACTTCTGCTTACTTCTGACGGTTCTATGACCCAGATGTTGGAGGCCCTCACTTTTTCTTCCGCTTCAATGTACATTGAAAAACAGGGACTGCTGCCTGCAGGCCATACATTACCCGACCTTATCAGCAGAGCAGATACAAAGGAAGTGCTGGACAGAGAGGCCTGGCTCTACGCAGGCGGCAAAAAACTTATATATGCTCACTCCCTTCTCACTGTTTCAGAAAGAAACGATACCGCCATAGACTCAATAAAAGAAACAAACAAACCTTTAGGGAAAGTATTAAGGGAGGACTGCGTAAAAACATTGAGAACGTCGTGCCGGATAGGAACCGTAAAAAGCATCAGCATTAGCACCAGCTTCGGCATTAGCCCTGAAACAATCCTGTGGGCAAGGCACTACAAGCTAAACACCGATTCCGGGATAGAGGGAATCATCTTTGAGCTTTTCAGTCCCGAATTACTTGAGCAGTAAAAACCCGTCCTTTTTACCTCCGAAGGCGTTTTCCCTTGACTTTGCGACGTATTTTTTTTATTATTTCGCTTTTAGCTTGGGAGATATATCTTGAAGATTAACTTTGAGGAGATTCCTGAAGAAGGGACCCTGGATGTCGATTTTCTTGAGAATGAATCGGAGATCAATAAGCTCTTAGACGAAGGCAATGACGGCGATTTCTCTTTCAACTCTCCGGCTAAAGGTTCTTTCAGACTTTCCAAAAGGGGCAAAACGGTATTTGTATCCCTGCATATAGAAGGGCTTGTCCGGGCCAGATGTTCCCAGTGCCTTGTTGATTTTGAACAAAAAATAGATCTCAGCAATGATGTGAGCCTCTTTCCAGAGGAGGGAAAAGAAGAGACAAAGGAGCTCGACCTCACAAATGAAGAGCTAGAAAAAAACTTTTATGCCGGCAACAGCATAGACCTTGCGAAGTTGCTTTGTGAAGAGATTGTCCTTTATTTACCTTTCAATCCACGATGCAGTGATAATTGCAAGGGACTATGCCCTTCTTGCGGGAAGAACCTGAACGAAGGGAAGTGTAACTGTACCGGAAGAAGCAAGGAGAATCCTTTTTCAGTACTGAAGGGCCTTAAATTTTAGCAGCACAAACTATATAAACCATTTAAAGAGTAGGTAAGACATGGCAGTTCCAAAGCAAAAAATATCCAAGGCAAGAAAAAATAAAAGAAGAAGTCACCACGCACTAACATCACCTAATGTTATCGAATGCCCTGAATGCAAGGAGCCAAAACAGTCTCACAGGGCATGTCCGAGCTGTGGACACTATAACGGCAGGCAGGTCATTTCCGTCGAAGGATAATATCCGGGCGGCGATAATATGAAGATTGCACTGGACGCAATGGGGGGAGACTATGCACCCCAGGTGGAAATAGAAGGTGCCATCCAGGCCGCCACCGAACTCAATATCTCTCTGACCCTTGTAGGGAACAAAGAGGTTCTTGAATCGGAACTCGAAAAGAGAGGGGCAACACACCTTCCAATTACAGTGCAGAATGCAACAGAAGTTGTTGCAATGCACGAATCTCCTTCTACAGCAGTCAGAAAAAAGAAAGATTCTTCCATAAGAGTAGCATTCGACCTGGTTAGGCGGGGAGAAGCCGATGCCGCTGTCAGCGCAGGAAACTCCGGTGCGACAATGGCCACGGCCATGTTTGCCTTGAAAAGGCTTGCCGGGGTGGATCGTCCCGCAATAGCAACGGTCATGCCCACACTCAAGGGCAACGCAGTGGTACTTGATGTAGGCGGTAATGTGGAGTGCAAACCCACCCACCTGGCACAGTTCGCCGTCATGGGAGAAGTTTATGCAAAATACGTACTTGGCATAGACAACCCTCGCGTAGGACTACTCAGCAACGGTTCAGAAGAGGAAAAGGGAACTGAAACCACAAGACGGGCACACGCCATGCTCAAAAACAGTTCCCTTAACTACGCCGGATATATAGAAGGAAGAGATATATACGACGGCAGCATCGACGTAGTAGCCTGCGACGGCTTTGTCGGCAATGTTGTCCTGAAGGTAAGCGAGGGACTCGCCGATGCCATGGGCAAAATGCTTAAAGAGGAGTTAGGGAAAAGTCTTCTTGCAAAGGCAGGATTTCTCCTTGCCAAGAAGAGCTTTAAGCAAATAAAAAAACGGATGGACTACGCCGAATACGGTGGGGCACCTCTGCTGGGCATAAACGGTGTGGGATTTATATGCCATGGCGGTTCAAATGCCAAGGCCATTAAAAATGCTATACGCTATGCAGCGGAATATGTTCAAGCCAATACAAACAAACATCTTCTAGAGGAGTTAGAAAAAAACGGCAGCTTTAAAGATTTTACCGCCAGAGCAGCAACAAAGACAGTTTAAATAAGTAAGACTGCGCCGTTTTAAATTTTTCAATGACAAGAGGAAGAATAGTCGGAACAGGTTCCTACCTGCCGGAAAAAATACTTACTAACGCCGATCTTGTCCAGATGGTAGATACCGACGAAGAGTGGATCCTTACCAGGACCGGCATCAGGGAAAGACGGATAGCATCGAAGGAGCAAGCGACTTCCGACCTCGCCCTTAATGCCGCAAAAAAGGCCCTCGAAGCAGCATCCATAGGTGCTGAAGAAATCGACCTTATTATAGTAGCTACAACAACGCCGGACCTGCCCTTCCCATCTACAGCAGCACTGCTTCAACACAAAATCGGCGCTAAAAAAGCCGCCGCCTTCGACCTTCAGGCTGTTTGTACAGGTTTCATATATGCCCTGTCTACTGCAGATCAATACATTCGCAGCGGCATGTACAAAAAAATCCTTATTGTTGGAGCAGAGGTCCTGTCTCGTTTAGTAGATTGGAAAGACAGGGGAACTTGCATCATCTTTGGTGATGGCGCAGGCGCTGTTGTTATGGTTGCAAGCAAAGGGCATAATGGGGTATTATCCTCCCACCTTCACGCAGACGGGAGTCAGTCGGAACTTCTCTATGTTCCCGGCGGTGGCTCAAGATTGCCCATAAACCAGGAACTGGTTGACAGCCGACAACATTATATAAAAATGAAGGGGAATGAAGTATTCAAGGTTGCCGTAACGGCGCTGGGAGATTCCGTCACCGAGGCCTTGGACGCAAACAACTTAAAAAGTGAGGACATAGACCTTCTCATACCTCACCAGGCAAACATAAGAATAATAAATGCTACCGCAAAACGGCTGGGACTCCCCCTAGACAAGGTAGTTATAACTGTAGACAAACACGGAAACACTTCGGCAGCCTCTATCCCGTTGGCACTGGATACTGCCGTTAGAGAAGGAAGGGTCAATGAAGGGGACATCATACTTCTAGATGCCTTTGGCGGAGGCTTTACTTGGGGTTCAGTATTAATAAAATGGTAATTTTGTTGAAATTTTAGGAGGCGTCAATGGGTATAATGAAAGGCAAAAAGGGGCTCGTTGTAGGGGTTGCCAACGAGAGGAGTATCGCATGGGGAATAGCTCAAGCCCTGCATCGTGAAGGTGCAGAACTCGCCTTTACCTATCTCAATGATTCTCTCAAAAAAAGGGTCAAACCACTGGCAGAAGGGATAGGGTCTAAGCTTGTACTCCCCTGCGATGTAGGCAGCGACGATGACATAAAGGAAGTATACAAGGAGCTGGAAAAAGAGTGGGGAGGCCTTGACTTTCTCGTTCATTCAGTTGCATTTGCCAACAAAGATGAACTGAAGGGAGCCTTCTACAATACGAGCCGCGATGGCTTTGCACTGGCACTCGACATAAGTGCCTACTCTCTCGTTGCAATGACACGTGAGGCGCTGCCATTGATGGAAGGGCGGAATGCCTCCATAATCACCCTGACATATTATGGTGCCGAAAAAGTGATCCCCAACTATAATGTTATGGGTGTGGGCAAGGCGGCACTGGAGACATCGGTACGCTACCTGGCCGCCGACCTTGGTTCACTGGGTCACCGCATTAACGCAATCTCTGCCGGCCCTGTAAGAACACTTGCTGCGGCAGGAATTGGGGATTTCAGGAAGATACAGAGGGTTAACGAACTAAGAACGCCGATGCAAAGGCTTGTCACCCTGGAAGAGATAGGCAACACGGCCCTCTACCTCTGCTCAGACCACTCTACAGGAATGACAGGCGAGGTAATGCACGTAGACTGTGGATTCCACGCTATGGCCCTGTCAGTCCAGGAAGCTCAACAACTTAGCAGCAAGGACTGAAGGTCAGATGTCAAAAACGGCACTAATCTTTCCCGGACAGGGCTCCCAATATGTAGGGATGGCAAAAGATCTGCTTGAAAACTTCAGCTACGTCAGTGCGGTTTTTGAAGAAGCCTCCGACAGCATAGGCATTGACCTGAAAAGGCTTTCCACCTGCGGCCCCGATACTGAACTTAACAAGACAGCAAACACCCAGCCGGCTATACTAACTGCCAGTATTGCAGCAATTAAGGTGCTGGATGAGGAGACAGGAATAAAGGGCGACATCCTTGCCGGTCATAGCCTTGGCGAATATACAGCACTGGTGCATAGTGGTGTAATACCTTTCACAAAAGCGGTACAAATTGTGAGAAAAAGAGGTGAATTCATGCAGGATGCCGTGCCCGAGGGACATGGTGCAATGGCAGCCATACTTGGCATGGAAAGTGACGCTGTGGCCGAACTTTGTTCGGATGCCGCGGAAGGCGAGATCCTTTCTGCCGCAAACTTCAACTCTCCCGGACAGATAGTTATAGCGGGACAGCGTAGTGCCGTTGAACGGGCAGCAGAACTTGCAAAAGAGAGAGGCGCAAAAAGGGCCATCCTCCTGCCCGTCAGCGTCCCTTCACACTGCAAGCTGATGGAATCCGCCGCCAAGTCACTCCGAACAGAGATTGAGGCCCTAAATATGGGTGATTTTAAAATACCTGTAATCTCAAATGTTGAGGCCTCTGCCTACCCTTCTACCGATGCGGTGGCAGATCTACTTGTAAGACAACTAAGTTCCCCCGTAAAATGGGATGACTCAGTGAGGCAGCTAAAAAAGGAAGGTGTATCTCTGGCAATAGAAGTAGGGCCCGGCAAGGTGCTTTCTGGCCTCGTAAAGCGGATAGACCGTGATATAAAAATATTGAATATTGAGGATGCCGCCTCCCTGAAAAAAATCGAGGCGGAGAATTTATAAGGGGGCATATATGCGTTTAAAAGGAAAAAAGGCTCTTATAACCGGGGCAGCACAGGGAATAGGTAAGGCTATAGCCCTTATGATGGCAAAAGAAGGTGCTGATATTGCCATATCAGATATAAATCTTGAGCTTGCTACACAGACGGCTGATGAGTTAAAATCAATTGGTGTTCAGACCCTTGCAATAGAGGGAAACGTCGCTGACATGGAGAGTGCTGAGGCCATGGTATCAAAGACTGTTGAGGGACTGGGCGGCATTGATATACTCGTTAATAATGCCGGCATCACTCGTGACACCCTGATTCTCAGGATGAAAGAGGAAGACTGGGACGCGGTTATAAACGTAAACCTGAAGGGGACCTTTAACTGCACTAAGGCGGCTGTTAAGAAGATGTCCAAGCAGCGCTCCGGCAAGATAGTTAATATCGCTTCCATTGTCGGTCTGATGGGCAACGCGGGACAGGCCAACTACTCGGCATCCAAGGCAGGCGTAATAGGTCTTACAAAGACAGCAGCCAGGGAATTTGCTGCAAGGGGGCTCAATATCAATGCCGTTGCTCCGGGGTTTATTGCAACGGCCATGACAGACGCAATACCTGAAAAGGCAAAAAACGAGCTGACCGCCCAGATACCGATGGGCAAGCTTGGGTCTTCTGAAGATGTGGCAGAGGCAGTGCTTTTCCTGTCCAGCCCAGCATCGGACTATATAACAGGACAGGTACTAAGCGTCAACGGCGGTATGTATATGTAATGAAGGGACTTGTCCCTGACTTATTAAAAAGATAATAAAAAAACCAGGAGGTAGGAAATGTCAATTGAAGATAAGGTAAAGGAAATAATTGTAGAACAACTCGGAGCAAATGCTGAAGATGTAGTACCTACAGCATCTTTCATAGATGATCTAGGGGCAGACTCTCTCGACACTGTCGAGCTTGTAATGGCTCTCGAAGAGGAATTTGGAGTAGAGATCCCTGATGAAGACGCAGAGGGCATCAAGACAGTACAGAACGCAATTGATTACGTCAACAAAAACAAATAGTATCAACATTTTTCCGACAGGGAGCTTACGCTAGATGAGAAGAGTGGTAGTAACCGGCCTGGGTGCAGTTACGCCCGTCGGCATAGGGGCGGAGGAAAGCTGGAAATCTATAATTGCTGGCAAGTCGGGCATAGGGACAGTCACCCGCTTTGACGCAACAGACTTCCCCTCAAGGGTAGTGGGCGAAGTCAAAGGATTCGAGCCTGCAGACTATATGGAGAAGAAGGAAGTCAAGAAAATGGACACCTTCATCCACTACGCCATAGCTGCCGGCAAGATGGCTATGGAAGATTCCGGCCTGAAGATCACAGAAGAAAATGCCGAGCGCGTAGGCGTAATGGTCGGTGCAGGAATGGGCGGACTTCCAGCCATAGAGAGGTACTATGATGCCTACCTGAAAGGTGGCCCCCGTAAGATTTCTCCATTCTTCATCCCTATGACCATTATAAACCTTGCCTCTGGCCATATATCTATAATGACTGGAGCCAAAGGGCCAAACTCCAGCATCGTCACTGCATGCGCATCGGGAACTCATGCCATTGGAGAGGCCTATCGACTGATCCAGAGGGGAGATGCCGATGCGATGATAGCCGGGGGAACAGAATCAACAATCTGCGCACTCGCCTTCGGAGGCTTTGGATCGGCAAAGGCGCTATCCACACGGAATGATGATCCCGAGAAAGCCAGCCGTCCATTTGACGTGGGACGTGACGGTTTTGTCATCGGTGAAGGTTCCGGAATTGTAGTGCTTGAAGACCTTGAAACTGCAAAGGCAAGAGGGGCCCGTATCTACGGTGAAGTTATCGGCTACGGAATGTCTGGTGATGCCTACCACATGACCTCACCTTCCGAGGGAGGAGAAGGGGCAGCCAGATGTATGACTGCAGCAATAAAGGATGCGCGAATAAACCCATCAGAGATAGACTATGTCAATGCCCATGGCACATCAACCCCGGCAGGAGACATTGGAGAGACAATGGCAATCAAAAAAGCACTCGGTGACTGTGCCTACAAGACGCCAGTGAGTTCCACCAAGTCCATGACTGGCCATCTTCTCGGTGCTGCAGGTGCTATTGAGGCGCTTTTCTCTCTCCTTGCCATCGACCGTTCCGTTCTACCGCCAACAATCAACCTGGAAAACCCCGATCCGCAGTGCGATCTTGATTACGTACCGAACGAGGCAAGAGATGCCGAGCTCAAAATTGCCATGTCCAACTCATTTGGCTTTGGCGGAACAAACGCCACACTCATCTTCCGTAAGGTTTAGTCTGAAATGATTGCGATTGCAAGCGACCACGGTGGACTTGAAACAAAGGAAGAGATAAAGGCCTTTCTACAGTCTGCCGGCCACAGCCTAGCAGATCTTGGCACCAACAACAGTGACTCCGTAGATTACCCCGATTTTGGCATAGATCTTTCAAGGAGGGTCGCATCGGGTGAGTTTGAAAAGGGCATACTGGTATGCGGCACAGGTATAGGCATGTCAATCGTAGCCAACAAGGTGCCTGGCATAAGGGCAGCACTTGTGGGAGACATCTTTTCTGCTCGCATGAGCAAGGAACACAACAATGCCAACGTCCTCGTCATCGGTGGAAGGGTCACAGGCAAAGGGCTGGCAATAGAGCTCGTTAGAACCTGGCTTGAGGCAAAATTCGAAGGTGGACGACATCAAAAACGACTTGATAAGATCACAGATTTGGAGAATAAGGACTAATAACTCCACCTTCTTGCAATTTTTCAGCAAACCCCTTTCCCCCTGCTTTTAAATCCAAAAAAATCAACCTGAAACACCCGCTAAAGGACCGGCCAAAACCGCTTTTCCCTTGACCGTCAAGGGCAAATCATATATAGTTTTTGGTGTTTTTTCTAAAACTTTTTCGGGTAAAAAATGGGCACACTGAACTTCAGCATTCAAAATATAATCAACGGTGACGGCATAAGCCTGGCCATAACCGGCATGGTCATAGTATTTATGGCGCTTTCGATCATAAGTACATTCATAGCCCTGCTGCCAAAGATATTGCCCATTCTTGAGTCCATACTGCCTGAAGAACATGTCCATCATGGCCCCACAAAAAAAGCGAAAAAAAATGACAGCGAAGTTCTGGCTGCAATCGGCTACGCTCTCGTCAAGCTCAACTCGGAAAAACGACAAAACGGCTAGCGAGGCTAAGCCCTTCCTCCACGTTTTCAAAATACACAAGGACAGTTAATGCACATATTTAACAATTTTCTATCCAGCACCGCCTTTGCAAACATGACATTCGGAAATGCCCTCATGATTGCAATAGGCATAATCTTTATAACTCTGGCGATAAGAAAGGACTATGAACCTCTTTTGCTCGTACCTATCGGCTTTGGTGTAGTAGTTGGCAATATCCCTCCAGTAGAGGGAATGCTCCTTAGCGTTTACGACCAGGGAAGCGTCTTAAGTATAATCTACGGTGGCGTCAGCCAGGGGCTTTTCCCGCCGCTTATCTTCCTGGGCATCGGGGCGATGACCGACTTTTCAACAATGCTCTCCAACCCCAAACTCGTGCTCCTCGGAGCTGCGGCACAGATCGGTATCTTTCTGACTCTGCTTGGTGCATTATACCTCGGGTTTGACCCTGCTGAGGCCGGTGCCATCGGCATTATTGGTGGCGCCGACGGCCCTACAGCGATATTTCTCTCGGCAAAGCTTGCACCACATTTGCTCGGCTCTATAGCCATTGCTGCTTACTCCTATATGGCACTCGTTCCTGTCATTCAGCCCCCCATCATGAAGCTGTTGACCACGAAGGAGGAAAGACTTATCCGCATGAAGGCACCACGCCATGTCTCACAGCGTGAAAAAATCATATTCCCCATCGCGGCGTTTCTCATTGCAGCCCTTATCGCACCCGGGGCAATTGTACTGATAGGCATGCTCTTTTTCGGCAACCTGCTCAAAGAAAGCTGTGTAACGGAGCGCCTTGCCAATACTGCTCGCAACGCCATGATAGATATCGTCACTATCCTTCTCGGCTTTTCAGTCGGAGCGAGTACGCAGGCGCAGACATTCTTGACCCCTCAGGCACTTCTCATATTCGGGCTTGGAGCACTTTCCTTCTCTGTTGCAACGGCAGGCGGGGTGATCTTTGCAAAATTCATGAACCTCTTTCTTAAAGACAAGATCAATCCCCTTGTTGGAGCGGCCGGCGTATCTGCCGTACCTGACTCTGCAAGGGTAGTCCAGATGGTGGGACAGCAGGAAGACCCGCACAACTTTCTTCTCATGCACGCCATGGCACCAAATGTTGCCGGCGTTCTAGGCTCAGCCATTGCCGCCGGTGTACTCTGGTCGGTACTGGTAGTATAAATTTATAAGCCGAACAAATTAATATAAAATCAATTAAGGTAGGGATATGCGAAAAAAAGTAAAGTTTATGTGCACAGCATTCAGGGATGGGCTTCAGTCTGCCTATGGTGCCCGTGTTTACACAGAAGATTTCATGCCGGCCGTAGAGGCCGCCAGGAACGCCGGAATAAGCTATTTGGAGGCAGGTGGTGGCGCACGCTTCCAGTCCCTTTACTTTTACTGTAACGAAGATGCCTTTGAAATGATGGACAGGTTCCGTGAAGTGGCAGGTCCAGATGCAGAGTTGCAGACGCTCGCAAGGGGTGTTAACGTTGTTGGCCTTGAGTCGCAGACAAGCGAAGTAATCCATATGCATGCTGAGCTATTCAAAAAACACGGCATCTCTACCATCCGAAATTTCGATGCCCTTAACGATATAAACAACCTGCTCTACAGCGGAAAGTGCATCGCAGAGGCTGGTCTGAAGCACCAGCTCTGCATCACCATGATGGAGCTTCCTCCGGGCTGCAAAGGCTCGCACGATACCGATTACTACATCACTACCCTGAAGAACATAATGAAAAGCGACATCCCGTACGACTCCATCTGCTTCAAGGACGCATCAGGAACGGCTGTACCCTCAAAGGTCTACGACACTATCAAGCAGGCAAGAAAGATCCTGCCGGAAGAGACTTCTATACATTTCCATACGCACCAAACTGCAGGAACGGGTGTTACCTGTTATATATCCGCCCTTGAGGCAGGTGCCGATACTATAGATCTTTCTCTCGCCCCAACTTCAGGCGGCACATGTCAGCCCGATGTGCTTGTCATGTGGCATGCCCTGCGCGGCACAGACTATGATCTTGATGTTGACATAGAAAAAGTACGTGAGGCCTCAGAAGTATTCAAAGACTGCATGAAGGACTACTTCCTTCCGCCCGAGGCACTTGCTGTTGAGCCCCTTATTCCATGGAGCCCCATGCCTGGCGGTGCCCTTACTGCAAACACCCAGATGCTGAGAGACAACGGCATAATGGATAAGTACCCTGATATTATCAAGGCCATGAGCGAAGTTGTAAAGCGTGGAGGATTCGGGGCTTCAGTAACGCCTGTATCTCAGTTTTACTTCCAGCAGGCCTTCAACAATGTAATGTTTGGTGAATGGGAGAAAATCGCCGAACCTTATGGAAAGATGGTCCTTGGCTACTTTGGAAAGACCCCCGTAGAGCCTGACCCTAAGATTGTAAGGATAGCCTCGGAGCAGCTCAAACTTAAACCGACTACAAGGCCCGCAATAGAAATAAACGATGAAGACCCGGCTAAGAGCATGGATCTCGTAACAGACAAGCTGCGTGAGGCGGGGCTGGAGGAAACGAAGGAAAACCTGTTCATCGTTGCCACCTGCGGCGACAAGGGGCTGAAGTTCCTGAAGGGCGATGGAGAGATAGGCGTCCGTAAGGTAGACAAGGAAAAAGGCCATGCCCTTGGGGAAACGGCTGACCACGGCGACTTTATCGTCACCGTTGACGGCACAGACTACCTCATGTCCTTTGAAGGTAATAAGGTTACTGTAAACGGCAAGGTCTTTGAGGCAGACATTCGACGTGACGAACACGCCCACCACCCAAAAAAGGCTGGAGAAGAAGGGGCTGAGACTGCTTCAGAAGAAGGAACGCCTGTTACTGCACAGATGCCGGGTGTTGTAATGAAAATCGTTGCAAAAGAAGGGGATCAGGTCAGCGAAGGCGATACTATTCTTGTCATTGAAGCGATGAAGATGGAAGTACAGATAGCAGCGCCTGTAGGTGGAAAGTTAAGCAACATAGAGGTCTTTGAAGGGGAGCACCTTGCAACAGGTCAGACTCTGGCAACTATAAGCTAGCCGCAGGAAAAATGCTTAAGTAGTATCCGACCGTTTTATCCCGGTAAATGTTTAGAAGTTCTTCATGGGGGCCGCTAAACTCGATTCCTATGCCACACTTAACACAGCGCGCCAAAGACAAAGGAACTTTATTGACGATTTCAAACTCACTCCCTACAATATAATTCCAGGGAACAAAATTACAGAATCTATATCTAAGGTAAAACAACGAAGCAAATAAGGAGCTTTAAAATGGATATGCAAAATAGCTTTCCCAAAATAGATGGCGCCAAGGTAAACACAAGAAGCGCAGCGCAGGCAGAGCAGGCAAGGTTCCTGCTTAAGGTCTACAACTGGATGACGGGCGGCCTTCTGGCTACAGGCATCGTTGCCTATGCTACAGCCAATGTCCCGGCGCTTACGCAGCTTATCTTTGACAACAGCTTTCTTTTCTTTGGTCTTATAATAGCAGAGCTTGCAATGGTAGGGGCACTTGCCGGCTGGGTAATGAAGATGAGGGCCAGAACGGCGGCGATGGTATTTTTCGGCTACGCCTTGCTAAACGGACTTACCCTGTCCTTTATTTTTATGGTCTACACAAAGTCTTCCATAGCCACAGCCTTTGTCGTAACGGCGGGTACTTTCGGTGCAATGTCGCTATACGGTGCAACAACCAAGAAAGACCTCTCAGGTATGGGCAGCTTCCTCACTATGGGGCTCTTTGGCATCATCATCGCCTCTGTTGCAAATATCTTCCTTAAAAGCCCGGTGATCCACTGGGTAACATCCTACCTAGGCGTACTCATCTTTGTCGGCCTTACAGCCTATGATACACAGAAGATATTGAAGATGAACATACTCGGGAATGAAGGTACAGAGGAAGACACAAAGGAAGCCATACGCGGCGCCCTGACCCTCTACCTCGACTTTATAAACCTCTTTCTCATGCTGCTGAGAGTAATGGGAGACAGGAGGTAGTAAGCATAAAATAATTCAAACAACAATGCGCGAATCTTAAAAAGCCCGAACCGGCAAAACGGTTTCGGGCTTTTTTTAAAACCCGGGGCTCGCGATTTAAACCGTCGCAGTTGTCCCCAATTAATATTAAACATATTGGGATCCGGGTATGCTGACTTAGCGCTTGGAACCCCCTCCCCCTTCCACTTTATCCAACTCCGCCGTTATATACCCGACTTTGATTTTTGCCATGATCTTGACAGGGATTTTATACTGATCGTCTGTAAACCATATATATGTCCCCTCTTTTCCCCTTAACTCTTCACTTCCCTTATCTCTGCTCCTTGTGTGAACCTTTATGGTCTCAAAGCTGCCGCCCCCCACCCTTATCTTCTCACGCCCGACAACCTTTACGACAGTGATATATATCTTGCCATTTGCAAAGGTGTCCAGCTCTATCTCCACCTCCGGCTTAAGATCAAGGGTCCTCAGGTAGTAGATGAGAGAAAAAGGGTCAATGATACCATCTGAGACCTTAACTACCTTTTTATTGCCACCCTTTGTAAACTCGACCTCATTTCTTTCAAGATCGAATATTGCAGACTTGTTTTTTTTGCGCCCCTTCTTTTGCTGTACCACTTCATATTTCAAAGGGGCAAGGGTCTTTGCGTCGACATAGAAATCAGTCCAGTTATTAACGTCATATAAAGCCGACACAATTTTGCTGGGATTGGACCTGCTGACCATGTGAAGAGCCTCTCTCCCGCCAACATCGGAAATCCCCGATATCTCCATAACCGTTGTGCCTGCCTTAATCCCTGACCATGTCAGGTTAAATTCAAGCCTCTCTCCAACATTGAAGGGCAATGCTGACACGTTTGATGGCAACAGAGTGAGCATAAAGAGTAATAGAAAAAACTTTGAGATTATCTCCATAGACCTAATATAGTCTCCATCATGATTTATGTCCAGAAATTATGTAAGCAGGGGGGCGAGCTAAAACCCTTTATAATCACCTTACCTAAGCCCTCACCTTCCTGCTATAATCCAAACATAAAAAACTAGACTTTCAATAAAAAAGGACGAAGGCATGACTGGCCCATCCTACAAAAATGCCTCTGTGTGTTCCATGATACTGGACGGTCCGCAGCGCTACCAGTGGCAGGACCCAGACAAAATCATCGCTACACTTATAACCTCACCTGATCTGAGCGTAGCCGATCTCGGTGCGGGAACAGGCTTTTTTACCTCACTCCTTTCAAAAGCACTTCCTGAGGGAAAGGTGGCAGCCCTTGAGCCTGAAGCTGCCCTGGTGGAGTGGCTGAAAAAACGAAAGGCAGAAGAAGGCCTGAGTAATGTAGATGTATTTGCCATAGGCCACGACAAGCCCAGTCTTGAACTGATTGATGGTGACATTGACCTGCTCTTTGTGGGGTATACCTACTTCCACTTTGATGATCCCGTGCCCTACTTCAGGGAAAAAGTCGGCCCATTAATACAGAATACAACAAAGATAGCCATCGCCGATGTTGAACCTGAATTTGCTGGGGCAATGCGCAAAAAGGTAAGTTCCGCACAGGTTATAGAGGAGATGAAAGAGGCCGGATTCAAACTGGAGGCGGCACCTGGCCTTGCTGAAAACCAGTACCTGCTTATTTTCAGAAAAGACGGCTAAAGACCCGGAGAATGGCAAAAGTGAGGGGCGGTTCCCCCTGATTATGGAGGTCCATGAAGATTGCTGAACTGCATGGTTTCATACGACCTTTGTCTTGATCATCCCCTCGATCTGCCGCTTCAGCATCTTGCGGCAGGAAACTACACTGCAACGCTCATCCTCGAGTTTGTTCTTCATCAATTCGACAAGTGTCTCGTCATCAACATCAAATAGAGACACAATGGCTACCTCGTCCTTCTCTGTCTCACTTTTGGCTGACTCCATCAGGTCTATTGTAGAACGGTGTTCTACAAATTTCCCCCTGGCAACATCAGCCAGTTTATTTATGCTGTATTTGCAAAAACAGCCTTTGGGATCTTTATTCATCTGATTTTTCCATCCTTTTTAAAAATGACATACAGACCTTATATTTATTTTGAAAGGATCTCTATCTTAATTGCCAAAACATCCGAGCCGGACACCTCCACAATCATACCTTCCTTTATTTTTTCAGGCATCTCTGTATCCTCTGAAATGAAGTAGGTATATCTATCGCCTTCGCCGTCTATCACATCTATGGACTTGCCTGCTTTATATTCGGCAACCTTTCCTGTGGTATAAATGCTTATATAGTGCGCTCCCTCTGCCACCTGTCCCCCTGCAATAGAGAAAGCAATTACTATCGCAAAAAACAAGCCCTTTAATCGCCCCATCCTTATATCCTCCTGTAAGTTTTTTAATATAATACCACAAAGATATTATTTCCAAGCCATTTCTATACGGTTTTTTCCAAGCACTTAACCTTCCAGAGTGCTTCATCGGCACACTTAACGAGGTCATACGAAGTCTCCTCAGCTTCGGGGAACCTCGCCATGTTGAGCCTGTCGAAGGGAAGAAAGGCAGGTTAAAAGACCTGATTCCTTGCATACGCCGACCCATTTTTCAATAAAATATTTATATTTGTTTCTTGCTGTGATAAAATGCCTATATTTTAGGCATCATTATGAAAATTGGAAATATAAAACTCAAAAACAAGCTGGTCCTTGCTCCAATGGCCGGCGTGACTGACCTGCCCTTCCGTCGGCTGGCTGTGGATCAGGGATGTGGACTTGTTGTCAGCGAGATGGTCAGCGCCAAAGGGCTCCTCATGGGTGGTGACAAGACGCGCTTTCTTCTTGCATCTACGCCGGAAGAAAGACCGCTATCAGTCCAGCTTTTTGGTGATGAGCCGGAGCTTATGGGGGAGGCCGCCCTTATAGTGGAGCAGTCCGGGGCGGCTATGGTAGATATCAATATGGGCTGTCCTGCAAAGAAGGTAGTTGCTGGTGGCGCGGGCGCGGCCCTTCTTAAAGACCTGCCGAGAATAGGCCGCATCATCGATGCTGTAAAGAAAAAGGTCTCCATTCCTCTTACTATAAAGATAAGGACAGGCTGGGATACGTCCAGTATTGTTGCCTGTGACGTACTCAATATAGCAGAGGATAACGGGGTCGATGCGATAGCTGTTCATGGCAGGACAAAAACTCAGGCCTTTGGCGGTGAGGCGGACTGGTCAATTATTGCTGAGATTAAATCCAGGGCTACTATTCCCGTAATAGGAAACGGTGATGTCAGTTCTGCCGAAGATGTTCTGAAAATGATGGACACTACAGGCTGTGACGGGGTAATGATAGGGCGTGGTGCTATGGGAAATCCATGGATATTTGCACAGGCTCAGGGCCTTATCTCCAAAGGGAGCTACGAACTTCCCAGTGTGGAGGAAAAAAATGAGCTTGTGCTGAAACATTTTGAAATGATTATTGAACTATACGGCGAATATAAGGGTGTACGTCTTTTCAGAAAACACCTTGCCTGGTATGTAAAGGGAATGGATGGTGCCTCAAAGTTCCGTTCTATTATTAACTACTCTATAAACCCCGATGAAGTGAGGGAACTTGTGTCTGGTTTTTTCTCGGAAACTCCCAGTTCATACACCGGTAGCTTTGATCATACAGAAGCCGAATTGCATAAAGGGACAGACCTTCCGGTATAGGCTATGGAAAAACTTTATGCCGATATTATAGACAGCATTGAAGACGGTATTGTCGTCTTCGATAAAGACTTTGATATTCTTCTGTTTAACCAGATTGCTGAAATAATAACAGGTATATCCAAAAGTCGGGCCATGAATACAAAGGGTGAAAGTCTTTTTTGTGACAATAAGCGCCTTTTAGATCAGGTCAAAAAGAGCCTGAAAAACGGCCAGGTATTCTCGGATTATGATACAGATTTTTTTAGACCTGACGGGACGGTGGCGCCTGTTTCACTGATCACATCTCCTGTGCTATCCCCTGAAGGAGAGTATGAGGGGACAACACTCCTCATACGTGATATCCGCCGCGTGAAGGAACTGGAAGAGGATCTGCGACGTTCCGACAGTCTGGTTTCCGTAGGTGTGCTTGCAGCGGGTCTGGCCCATGAGATCAAGAACCCTCTTGGCGGGATAAGAGGAGCGGCACAACTTCTACAGATGGAAGTAGAGGAAAACAAGGAGCTTATAGAGTACACCTCCCTTATAGTACGAGAAACGGACAGGGTCACGGGCCTGATAGAGGAATTGCTGGATTTTGCAAACCCTAAAAGTCTGAAGAAAGAACAGGTCAACATACATGAGATACTTGATTCTGTCATAGCGCTCCAGTCAAGGAGTGAGGCCACAAGAGAGACCACGTTTGTAACGGACTATGATCCAAGCATTCCACCTCTTGTGGGGGACAGTGATAAGCTTGCACAGGTCTTACTTAATATTGTGAAAAACGGCTGTGAGGCCATGGATGGCAGGGGCTCGTTAAAGGTGGTGACGCGGGTGGTGAGCGATTTCATGTTGAATGAAGGGCCGGGAAGCCGTTCCGCGATGATAGCTGTTGACGTCATTGACAGCGGCCCGGGCATAAGTGAGGAAGCGCAGAGGATGCTTTTTACCCCCTTCTATACAAAAAAACGGGGAGGCACAGGTCTTGGGCTGGCTGTTTCACACCGGATAGTAGAGGCCCATAAGGGCTATATAAAAGTTGAAAGTAAGGAAGGGGAAGGGGCGACTTTTTCCCTATACCTTCCGCTGAGGTAAATGCATGACAGAAAAGATACTGATAATAGATGATGATGAAAGCCTGCGCTGGGTGCTTCAGCGTACCTTTGAAAAGCTGGGACATTCCGTATCTACCGCCGTCAATGGCGAAGAGGGCCTTTCCCTGCTCAATGAAGGGGAGTACGCCCTCGCTTTTGTAGACATCATGATGCCCGATATGAGCGGTCTTGATCTTCTCAGGCAGGCAAAAAAAGAGGATTGCATACATACAGCATTTGTGGTTATGACTGCCCAGAATACGATGAAAAATGCCGTTGAGGCTATGAAGTGCGGAGCCTATGATTATATTACAAAGCCCTTTGATATAAAAGAGGTAGAGTCTATTGCGGCAAAGGCGCTGGAGTCTGGCAATCTGTCGCGTGATGTACTGAAGAAAAAGAAGTCTCCAAAAAAGCGCTACGAAGTCGGAAAGGAACTGCTTGGCGAGAGCCCGCTTATGCAGAAGGTCTATAAGACCATCGGTAAAGTATCGCAAAGCGATGTCACTGTTTTGATACAGGGGGAAAGCGGCACAGGTAAGGAGCTGATAGCAAAGGCCATACATCATAACAGTGAAAGAGTGGACAGACCCTTTGTTGCAATCAATGCCGCGGCAATACCTAGAGATCTTCTTGAGAGCGAGCTCTTTGGCCATGAGAAGGGGGCATTCACGGGAGCTATAGAGAAAAAGCTGGGCAAGTTCGAGCTGGCCGAGGGAGGTACGCTCTTTCTCGACGAGATAGGGGACATGAGTCCCGACCTCCAGATGAAGCTCTTGAGGGCCTTGCAGGAGAGGGAGGTAGACCGTGTTGGAGGAAAAACCCCCATACCCATAGATGTGAGGGTTATTGCCGCAACAAATAAAAGCCTGAGTGCCTCTGTAAGGGATGGCCTTTTTAGAGAGGATCTCTATTACCGGCTCAATGTAGTTAACATAAAGCTTCCTCCTTTGAGGAAGCGCAAGGAAGACATACCACTTCTGGCATCCTGTTTCCTGGATCGTTTTTCAGAAGAGCTTGGACGGGAGAGGCACTACATCACAGATGAGGGAATGCAGCTGCTTGTAAATTACTCTTGGCCTGGTAATGTGAGGGAACTGGAAAACAGCATACGAAGGATGATCGTCCTTGCAGCATCACCGACGATATTGCCTGCCGACTTTCCCAGCAATATTCGCGAGGCGTCAGGGGCCGATAAGGTCAGTTTTGACACTATGACCCTGGATGAGATAATGCGCATAAAGCTGGGACCAGTTATCGACGCCGTAGATGCGGAAAATACGACAGAGATATACTCGATGGTCCTTGCACAGGTTGAAAGGCCTCTACTTCGGCTCGTCCTTGAAAAGTGTAGATGGAATCAAGTCAAGGCTGCCAGGGTGCTGGGAATAAACCGCAACACCTTGAAGAAAAAAATAGATTTGTTGAACATCTGCAAGACCGGGAAGTGATTTGATGAAAGGGCGTTTGATTAAAGGGCTCTATGCAATTGTTGATGATTCATTTCCCGACCCTGTATTGACAGCCGAAAAAATACTGGCAGGTGGCGGACATATTTTACAGCTCAGGGCAAAAAAAATGTCCAGTGCAAAGTTTCTTGAAACAGCCATAGCAATACGAAGCGCATGTGCTGCGAATGGGGCTCTTCTCATTATAAATGACAGGGTGGATATAGCTATGATGTCCGGTGCCGACGGGGTACATCTTGGACAGGACGACCTGCCCATTGAGGCGACAAGGAAGGTGCTTGGCCGTGAAAAGATTATCGGTGTTTCTACCCATAACATGGGAGAGGCCTGCAGGGCCTTGAAAGACGGGGCTAACTATGTGGGTTTTGGCCCCGTGTTCAGAACGGCGACCAAAGGTGATGCACATGAAGTTCAGGGGCTGGAAAGGCTTAAAGAGATAAGCGCGGCTGTCAAAATACCTCTTGTTGCCATAGGCGGTATATCTGAATGGAACATGAGGGATGTACTTGATGCCGGTGCCGATGCAGTAGCAGTAATATCCGCCATAGCCAGTGCCTCTGATATCAGTGGAAAAACGGCAGAGTTTGTTGCCATTACGGGAGCTGTAAAATGAGGCCTGCAACGGTCCTGACCATCGGCGGCTCTGATCCAAGCGGCTGCGGCGGGATACAGGGCGACCTTAAGGTCTTTTCCGCCTTTGATGTCTTCGGCATGTCTTTGATCACAGCGCTGACATGCCAGAACAGTATAGGTGTTAGTGAAGTCATGGCATGCCCGGCAAGTTTTGTTTCTAACCAGGGGAAATCGATTTTTTCAGATATTCCCGTAGATGCAGTAAAGATAGGGATGCTTTCAAGGGCCGAAAATGTTGAAGCCGTGGCGGCGCTGCTGGGCAGCTCAAGCCAGGGAAATGTAGTTCTTGATCCAGTCCTTGTATCCAGCAGTGGAAAGGATATGCTGGATGAAGATGGAGTCGATATTTTAGTTAATAAACTTATCCCTATTGTGGACCTTGTGACTCCCAACCTCAGGGAGGCTTCGGTGCTGGCCAATATGCCGGTGACAGATCTGGATGAGATGAAGTCCGCTGCTGCAGCAATATGGAAGATGGGCTGTTCCTATGTGCTCGTCAAGGGAGGACATCTGGAAGGCCGGGCGCTTGATATTCTTTTTGACGGAGCAAGTTATGAGGAATTCGATGCCGAGCGTGTTGGCGGTGGAGATTTCAGGGGAACCGGTTGTGCCCTTTCCGCTGCAATTGCCGCTGGCCTGGCCGGGGGAGCGAGTGTCCCTGCATCTGTAAAGGCGGCAAAGACATATGTGACTGGGGCGATAAGAAGTGGATACCGTGACCTGGGACGTGGTATGGGCATTCTTAACCACAATTCAAGGAATTAAAGGGGAGAAGATTAATGGGGCCTGGTGAAGTGCTCAGCTATATTGGGGCGGCAGGAGATATCGCGATAAAGGCGGGTGATGTACTTCTGGGTGGCTTGTATAATAAGGACAAGATCGTAGAGTTCAAAGGAGATATAAACCTTGTAACCGAGATGGACAGGCGGGCAGAGGAGCTTATAAAGAACCACCTTTCAGACCGTTTTCCCGACATTGCCATGCTGGCAGAAGAGGGAGGTGAGTCCGGCGATTTTTCCGGCAGGAGGTGGATAGTGGATCCCCTTGATGGAACGACAAGCTATGCCCATGGCCTGCCACATTTTTCCGTATCCATAGCCCTGGAAGAAGACGGGGAGGTAATTGCGGGTGTGGTTTACAACCCCTGTGCCGATGAATGTTTCAGTGCTGTCAGGGGAGGCGGAGCGTCACTTAACGGTCAAAAGATCAACGTCTCCGGCACATCAATCCTGAAGCGTTCCCTGCTGGCTACAGGATTTCCCTATGACAGGGCAACCAGCAAAGATAATAACGTAGATAATTTTAATGCCTTTATCCTGAAGGCCCAGGGTATAAGGCGTATGGGCTCTGCAGCACTCGACCTTTGTTATACCGCTGCGGGGCGTTTTGACGGCTACTGGGAGATGAAACTTTCTCCCTGGGATAGTGCTGCCGGCTCTGTTATCCTGGAAGAGGCGGGAGGCCGGATCAGCGATTTTTCCGGGGGGCCTTATAGTATCTACGGCAAAGAGCTGCTCGTCAGCAATAGGCTGATTCACGATGAGATGATAACTGTTCTTAATGGAAATTAGCCTATGGACACGAATTCTATAGAGAAGGCTTACAAGCGTTACGCGAACATCTATGACCTTACCTTTGACAGGATCTTTCATCATGGAAGGGAGCTGTCTGCCGGTCTTCTTGAACCCATGCCGGGTGATAGAATACTTGAGGTCGGTGTAGGGACCGGTCTTACGCTACCCTTCTTTCCCGATGAATGTCAGATCACCGGCATAGACCTTTCCGAACATATGCTGACCAAGGCGCATCAGAAGGTCGCCTCTCATGGGATGAAGAATGTAGAGGTGATTCAGATGGACGCTATGAAGATGGATTTTCCAGACAATCACTTTGACTCAGTAATTGCAGCCTACGTGATAAGTGTCGTCCCAGACCCTGTCTGTGTTTTAAAGGAGATGCTACGTGTTTGCAAGAAGGGTGGAAGGGTGGTTTTTATAAACCACTTCCAATGTGACAACCGACTTATATCCTCGCTGGAGCGGCTTGTCTCTCCTCTTTCCAGGCACCTTGGATTCAAGACCGATCTGGAACTTGAACCTCTACTATCCCAGGTACCTGAACTTTCTGTTCAAAAGGTGGAGGGTGTCAATCTTTATAATTACTGGAAGGTGGTTCAGGGTATCAACAATAAGGATGCTACTGCTAAAGAGGGAGTAAATTGCTGATGTGGTTTATTTTGAAGAGAGCTGGCTTTGTTTGGTAAGAGCATAAGAATTGCCCGCATATTCGGGATATCCATCGAGCTTGACTTCAGCTGGTTCATAATCTTTTTCATCGTCGCATGGAGTCTATCCATGGGCTATTTCCCCTATTATTATCCTGAGATTGCTAAAAAGCACTACTGGCTTATGGGGATGATTGCCTCGCTGCTACTTTTTCTTTCAGTCCTTTTACACGAACTTTCACATTCCTACATAGCCTTGAAAAACAGGCTCCCGATTAAAAGCATTACCCTCTTTATCTTTGGCGGTGTGGCCACTATGTCGGAGGAACCGCATTCTCCCGGCGTTGAGTTCCGCGTTGCACTGGCCGGGCCTGCCTGCAGTTTTTTTCTTATGTTTATCTTCAAAGCCCTCGCAATTTGTGTCCCCGAGGGGAGTGAGGCCTATGCAGTTTTCAGGTATGCAGCCTATATAAACGGATTTCTTGCCATCTTCAATCTCATACCCGGCTTTCCACTCGATGGCGGGAGGCTCCTTCGTTCTGCCATGTGGCATTTTACAGGAGACTTTAAAAGAGCCACCTTTACAGCCAGCAATATAGGCAAGGGTTTTGCCTTTTTCCTGATAACTCTCGGTTTGCTACAGGTTGTGACGGGCAACGCTTTTAACGGTCTCTGGCTGATACTTATCGGATATTTCCTTAAAAATGCCGCTGCCAGCAGTTACCGACAAGTCCTTATCAAGGAGATGATATCGGGCCTTACCGTTGAAAAGGTGATGAACCGGGGTGTCATAAGCATTACAGAGAACAGCCTTTTAAGCGAAGTGCTGGATGATTACTTTGTGCGTTATCATGTCGAGAGTTTTCCCGTCCTTTCCGGTGAAAGACTTGCCGGTGTCATAAATATGAAAATGGTCAAGGCTGTAAAAAAAGAAAGCTGGGGAGAAGTGAGGGTTTCGGATGTAATGACAAGGGCCCTTGACGGCTTTGTTCTTTCGCCGGAGGACAGTATTGATTTTGTGCTGCGCAGGATGGTGGAAGAGGGCTCTGGCTGGTTTATTGTCTTGTCGGAAAGGCACGAGGTCGTCGGCGTGCTGACAAGGAGCGACATCATGCACCTTCTCAAGATAAAGAGCAGTCTTGACGAATAGGCGCATATTGAAAATAGGTCACCGCGGTGCATGTGCTTATGCTCCTGAAAACACCCTTGCCTCCTTTGCAAAGGCGCTGGAACTAGGTGTTGACATGATCGAGCTTGATATTTTTTGCTGCCGGAGTGGTGAGCTTGTTGTCATACATGATGAAAGTGTTGACAGGACGACAAATGGCAAAGGCCTTGTGGTCGAAATGGACTATGACACTTTGTGCCAGTTTGATGCCGGTGGCGGGGAAAAGATCCCCCTTTTGTCGGAAGTCTTCGATCTCGCTGAAAGAAGGGTAAAAATAAACATAGAGATTAAGGGGAAATCTGTTGCTGCTCCCCTTGTCGCGCTTATTGATAAATATGTCAGGGGAAAGGGCTGGAGCTATGACGATTTCCTTGTTTCCTCCTTCGACCATTCCCAGTTGCAGGACGTTCGCAGAATAAACGGGCAGCTCAGAATAGGTGCTAATATTGACTCGTGCGATACAAATTATGGCTACCTGCTGGAAGGACAGGCTCTCTATTCTATTCACCCCTCAATCGACATGGTAGACCGCTTGTTTGTAGAGGATGCCCATCACAAGGGCCTGAAGGTCTTTGTCTGGACTGTTGTTGAAGCGGAAGATATCGAGCGGCTTAAAGAATTTGGTGTAGATGGCATGTTTTTGAATCATCCCGACAGGCTGGAGTGATTTTTGACGAGGTGCTTGCAGCATGCCACGCTTTGTAAGCAGGGGGTGGATGCAAACTATAAAAATTATAAGCAACCTTACTCAGATGCCTTGACTTGCGGGCGGGGAGCATCACTAAAAAACTTTTTCCTTCTGGAATTATTCTGCTATACTGCGGTGGTTAATTTGGTCTTGAAAATAATTTTCAGAGGGAAGTATTGGAAAGTTTTCTTGTCGTAGATGATGAACCTGTGTTGACCCGCCTTTATGAAGACTGCATAAGGGAGAAGTATCCTGATGCCCTTGTCACCAAAGCATCGAATGGTGAAGAAGCTATGGCAAAAGTCCGACGGGAGGAATTCTCCCTTATCCTTTCAGATCTTATTATGCCTGTTATGGATGGTATAGATTTCTATAAGGCACTCAAGTTGGGATATCCGGAAATGTCTAATAAGATCGGTTTTATCTCGGGAAGTTCTGACAAGGAACATTTTTCTTTTCTTGCAGATGAAGGAAGGCCTGTTATTTCCAAGCCGTTTAAGAAAGAGGTTTTTAACGTGTTCGTAGATGAAAATCTGCTGCTTGGAAAAACCAAACCCGCAGCTTTGGATTATAAGTGTGTTCGGCAGTCTGCAAGGCTCCGCTATATCGACAGTTGTCTTTTGAAACCTGTTACAGGTGTTTTAGCTTATTCTGCTGTATGTGGTTTCACTGAAGATTATTCAAATGGTGGATTTAGGCTGAGGCACGAAGGAGACACCCTGAATTCTGGGACCCTCATGAAGGTCTTTATCCATACCCTTGGTGTTGTCAGCAGGGAGGCAAGGGTCGTCTGGTCTTCCGCAATGGGCACTACCGTAACGACAGGTCTTCAGTGGGTCTAGTCCATTAGTATTTTCTCTTATTTCCCCACCAGACGTTTTTGTGCTTTTATAACAGACTTCTGCCTGCCTTTGAATCAATGTTGAAAACATGCTATCTTTACTTACTGGGCATATAGTACCCAGCCCCCGTATATTTATAGTTCCTATATTCAGGAGTAGTCTTTAATGAATTGGCATGCCCTTAAGGCCGCTGAACTTTTAGACCATCTGGAGGTCAGTGCCGAGAAAGGACTGAGCGAAGAAGATGCAGGGCACAGGCTTGCTCAGTATGGCTCCAACGAGTTGGAGGTTGAATCCGGGCAGTCAGTACTGCAGCTTATTTTGGCCCAGTTTAAAGACAGCCTCATCATTATTCTCTTTATTGCGTCCCTTCTGTCTTTCATTATTGGTGAGCCATTTGATGCAGGACTTATCCTCTTGATCGTACTCTTTTCCGCCGGTCTCGGCTTTTTTCAGGGCTTTCGTGCTGAAAAAGCCATTGAGTCACTGCGAAATATGATCCTGCCTGAAACTACTGTTCTTCGTGATGGCCGAGAGAAAACGCTTAAGTCTGCAGAAGTTGTTCCGGGAGATATTCTGATACTCAGGGCTGGGGACTGTGTTCCTGCCGACGCCCGCCTGCTTGAAGAGTACTCCCTCTGCTCTGATGAGGCCTCACTTACAGGTGAGTCGCTTCCCGTTGAGAAGTCCGATGCTTTGCTGCCTGATGCAACGCTGCTTGCCGACCGGGTAAATATGCTTTTTTCCGGGACTGTCATAACTTACGGGCGGGGCAAGGCGCTTGTTGTTTCAACGGGCAGGCTTACAGAACTGGGTAAGATAGCAGCAGAGGTAAAAACAATAGAGGTAGAAAAGACACCTCTTGAATTGCGGACCCAGGAGGTTGGGAAATGGCTTGGAATAATATCTGTAATTGTATGTTCTTCTGTTGCCGGGATAGGTATTGTCAGAGAACTCTTTGCCGGTGATTTGACCTTTCAATTTGTCTTGAACATATTTATGTTTTCTGTTGCCCTTGCTGTGGCCGCAGTCCCTGAGGCCCTTGTTGCCATCGTTACCGGAACACTTGCAATAGGTATGCGGGAGATGGCAGCCAATAACGCCATTGTGCGAAAGATGCCTGCAGTAGAGACGCTTGGCTGCGTTACCGTTATCTGTTCAGACAAGACAGGGACGCTGACCAAAGGAGAGATGACTGTGGTCCGTATTTATGCTGAAGGCCGCTTCTTCGATATTGGGGGTGTGGGTTATGAGCCTGTCGGAAAAATTGGCCGGCAGCCCGGTGATGAAGTCGCCCTGTCTCCTTTTATCAGGGCAGGCATTCACTGTAATGATGCCCGCCTTTTTTATGAGGGAGGGAAGTGGAACATCTCCGGCTCGCCAACAGAGGGTGCAATGATAGTGCTTGCGGAAAAGGCCGGTTTTGACGTCTCCTCAGAAAGGGAGAAGCTGTCCCGCCTGGATGAGATACCCTTCAGTTCCGAAAGGAAGCTCATGTCTACCGTACATCGCATGCCGGAAAGGGAGAAGCTTCTTTTTATGAAAGGTGCTCCCGAACGGGTTATTGAACGATGCATATATGAAATAAAGGATGGCCTTCCAGGAGTCATTGATGAGATGAAACGAAGGGAATTGCTGGATATGGCGGAGTCAATGGCAAGTGAAGGATTGCGCGTGATAGCGCTGGCTGAAAAACGTTTTTCAGGGACTGCCAAAACAGCGGAAGAGAATATGACCTTTCTCGGGTTTGCGGGACTTCTCGATCCTCCACGGGCAGAGGCGGCAAGCTCGGTAGAAAAATGCCGTGAAGTGGGCATAAGGCCGGTAATGATAACCGGTGACCACAGTCTGACGGCACTTGCCGTTGCCAAAAAAGTCGGCATATACCAAAGTGGAGACCAGCTTCTTTCAGGAAGTGAACTTGAGGCTTTGTCCGATGATGCCTTTGAAGATATGGTTGAAGATGTAAGCGTCTATGCACGCGTTTCCCCATTGGATAAATTGCGCATCATAAGGGCCTGGAAAAAGAAGGGGCATGTGGTAGCCATGACCGGTGATGGTGTAAATGACGCCCCGGCACTTAAGCAGGCCGATATAGGCGTTGCCATGGGGATCACAGGCACGGAGGTCTCCAGGGAGGCTGCCGACATGGTTCTTGCCGATGATAATTTTGCCTCTATCGTAAAGGCAGTGGAGCAAGGCCGCTGGATATATGACAATATCAAGAAGTATCTTGTCTATCTTCTGGAGTCGAACGTTGTAGAGGTTATTGTTATCGGTGGAGTTGCTCTTCTGAAGGGGGAACAGTTTCTTCCTCTCCTGCCTGCTGCTATCTTATACCTAAATCTCATAACGGACGGGCTTCCTGCACTTGCCCTGGGTATAGCACCACCTGAGCCGGATATCATGAAGCGTCCTCCGAGGTCGCCGGGAGAGTCAGTTTTTTCAAGGGAGGTTGTTACCTTCATCTCTGTTATAGCATTTATTAACGTGCCCTTCTTTTTCTGGCTCTTCTTCCGTGAAGATGCCCTGCTTACGGCCCGTACAGACCTTTTCTTCATATTCATACTTGTAGAACTTGTCCTGGCGCTGAATCTTCGTTCACTTCGCTTCAGCAGTTTCAGATTCCCGCCGCACCGCCTGCTTGTAGTCTCTGTAGCCTTGAGTCTTGCCATTACATTCTATGCAATGAGTTTTGATGCAGTAAGGTCTGCCTTCGGTGTTGCAGTGCCGGGAATGGAACTTGCCGGTATTGGGTTTATAATTGGCCTTGTTGTTACCATCGCTATTGAGTTAGTCAAGTGGCTACTTAGGAGAAAAGATGCAGGGACTTTAGTTGCTTAATCAATACCAATCTGATATAAACATGCTCTGTTTTGCTTGTATTCTCAGGTGAGTCCATTTTTATGCACAAATATATTATTTTTGCCATGCTTTCACTTTTCATTTCCCACCTTTCGCCTGTTCATGCAGCTACGGCTATTGAGACAATTACCGGCATAAAGGAAGAAGTCTACGACGATGATTTTGATCTTGAAGATGAGTTTGAAGACCCTTCTGAAACGGAAAAATTTGATCCTCTTAGCGGCTACAACCGCTTTATGACCAGGGTGAACGACAAGCTTTACTTCTGGGCACTAAAACCCGTTGCCAGGGGCTATAAAAAGGTAGTGCCGGAAACGGGCCGTGTGGCCATTAACCGCTTCTTTAACAACCTGCTCTTCCCTGTTCGTTTTGTCAATAATGTGCTACAGTTTAAGATTAAGGAGGCAGGTACGGAACTTGGCCGTTTTTGTCTCAACACTACTGTAGGCATACTGGGATTCAGGGACCCTGCAAAAGACTGGCTCGGTCTTGAGGCTTATCCCGAGGACTTTGGCCAGACACTTGGGCATTACGGTATAGGAAGCGGCTTTCACATAGTTCTTCCCATCCTGGGCCCCTCAAACCTTCGTGATGCTATTGCCCTTGTTCCGGACCACTTTCTCGATCCCGTTACATACGTAAAGGATGATGAGTCTGAGGTCGGCATACGCGCCTTTAATACAATCAACTACAGTTCGCTGCATATCGGTGAATATGAGAGCCTGAAGAAGGATGCCCTGGACCTTTATACCTTCCTCAGGGATGCCTATGAACAAAAACGATAAAAGGATATAAAGGAATAGACATGAAAAGGCTTCTAATCTTATCACTATGCATACTGCTCC